>JAILBN010000028.1 GCA_024680915.1 Treponemataceae bacterium
TATCGGTAGCCGTACAGGAAGTTCTTGTGGGTGAGGACATATTTTACGACAGTCATTCTTTCTTCAGGCGTATACCAGTTGAGTTTCGGCGTTTCGTGATTATGCCTTGTCTCAATTCCTTTCCGACTCTTCCATTCATGCACGGTCAAAAATCATTGCTGCGTTTTCTAAGAATTCTTTCTTCCAGTTGAGGATCATATTCGGATGGACATTGTTTTCCTGGGCAACATCGCTGACTGCCTTTCCTTCCTGAATAACTGCCATTACCATTTTCAGCTTCTCTTCTGAGCTGAACTTTCTTCTTGTTTTTCCCATAAGGTGTACGTCCTTTTGTTATTATACACCTTATTAGCTTTCCTGTTTTAGTCCAAGTTGCGGTTAGGCATTACAATATTAGTTATAAACTATAGTAATATCAAGTGTCTTTAGTTATCGATACATATATGTTAAAGAAGAATGTGCAAAGACAGCCCAAGGGTCAGTAGAAATATCTTCATTGAGTTGTGTGTCTGCATTGCTTTCTCAATATATTATAAAATACAAAGTGTCAAATTTTACTTCTTGAATCTATAGTATAAATAGGAGATAGTCTCCAAAACAAAAAGCAGAGAGGTTTGTTATGGAAAAAAGATTTTGTTCTATGAAAAAAAGATTCATTGTTTTTATTTCATTTGTAGTTTTCCTCTGTGGTTGCACTGTTAACTATTATTATCAAGGAACAGATAACACAGGAACAAATACGACAAATACGACCAATACGACGGGCTCTCAGACAGGGGGTGACAGTCCTGCTGGTACAGATACGCCTCAAGGAGCCCCTTTTCAAGACAGTGCCGATCAATTCATAAAAGTTCATGGAAGAGAATTAAGGTATCCGGATAATTCTGTTTATCAGATAAAGAGCATGGGCTTGGGAAACGATGCCTTTGGAGAGCGCTCAGAGATTCCCTATACTCATCATTCTGAAGCAAGCTACAAAGAACTTTCTGAAATGGGTTTTAACACTGTACGCTTTTATCTTACCTACAAAATGTTTGAGACAAATGAGAATCCCTATGTTTACAATACAGAAGTTTTTGAATGGATAAATGATAATATTGAATGGGCTAAAAAATATAATATGCACATAATCCTCGACATGCATACACCACAGGGAGGTTATCAGCCTAACGGAGAAGGTCTTGCTTTATTCACAGATGAATCAAATCAGCAGAGACTTGTGAAGCTTTGGGGAAAAATCGCATCATACTATGAGAATTGCTCTACCATTTTGGGGTTTGATTTAGTTAATGAACCTCAAGTGCCTTTTGATACCGATTTAAGAACTTCTGTAGAGGCATGGACAAGGCTTGCCCAGGCCTGTATTAACGAAATCCGCAGTGTAGATACAAATCATATCATCTTCGCGGAAAGAATTTCTGGAATTCGTCCTTGGCAGAGTCCTCTGTCTGCTGATCCTGTTTACTGTTATCCAGAAGTTACGGATGACAACCTTGTTTTCCAGGCCCATTATTATGGAGAAGAGCCATTCAATTATACACATCAGGGAGCGGACTGGGGAAATTACAAGAATGTGAGAGAATCATATCCGCGTATTGAAAGAATTGGAAGTCCTGTCTGGAAGGCAGAAGCGACAGTACGCTTCGATAGTATTACACCATCCTTCCCTACGAGCTGGACCCGTCGCACTTACACCCTGAGCAGCTGGAATTCTTCAGAAGTGAACGCTGTCAGACTGGCAATCAAAACAGGAGAAATCGGTTATATCGGTAGCATTTGTATTGACAAAGCTTCTTTGACAAAGGTTTATCCGGATGGAGCCAGGGAAACCCTTGAGTATTATGATTTTGACACGGCTGAAGAAGTTTCTGCATGGAATTTTGGAGGAGAAGAAGGTGTAGGAGGAAGAAAGGAATTTGCAACAGAGCGTAGTTCCGAGGGCACCAATGGGTTTATAAGAGTATCCGGAACTCATGCCCATTCCTGGGTAACAGCCCCTGATGTTCAGAGACTTGAAGAAGGCTGCAGCTATATTATGAACTTTTATGTCAGGTTTGAGAACCAGACAAGCTCATACGGTGCCTTCGGCTTTGATTTGGAACAAGTCCAGGAAGTTGTCACTTTTGGAAAAAACTTTATCGACAGGGATATCCGGACCTGGCAAAACTATCCGGCTCAGCAGAACAAGCCTCTCTTTATTGGTGAGTTCGGCTGCTTTCACTTATGCTTCGAGCGTAATTGCGGTGTTGAACAATATTTAAAAGATTGCGCTGATGTATTCAAAGATTATACTTGTGGCTACAACTATCATGTTTATCATGAGAACAATTTTGGACTTCATCTTTGTGACTTCAGTACCCCTGTCTCGAACAACAATCTGAACCGAAAGCTTTACAATATTCTTTGCCAAATAAATAGATAGTACAAGAGCCCGTTGCAGTATTTTTTACTACCACTAATGTAATTTAGTGTGTATAATAAAGAGTATAAGAAGGGGAGTCTCTCCCCTGATTTCATACGCAATTTAATTTGCAATGAAAAAGTTCGGTTTCAAAAACTGTTAAAAAGCTTTATGGAGATATATAGTATTTAATTATAGTTAAGTATTCAAAAAGGAAAAATGCCAGAAACGATACAGCAAAATAAAGACTATTCTCGTGAGAATGAAGCAGGAAGGCAGCTCGAAGAAAAAATCGAAAAGCTTTTCCAGCAGCGATATTCAATGTCCAAAGCTGGTGGATCTGGTTGCTTTGAGAAAGAAATAAAAAAATTGGATTTGAAGATTCTGGTTCTTCTTTTAGACTTGAGCCTTTTTAAAAATCTTTTTTCCAAGGAGGTTAAGGACTCTTTCTATCAAAAATCAATAGAAGAACTTGAATCAATAAAAGAGGTTATAGACTTTGGTTCTTGTGTTTTTGAAAGCTATGTCAAGGCGAAGGAAAGGTGTAAGCTTGAGAAAGGCCGTTTTATGCAATATTTCACTAAGGTGTTCATTTGTATAATACACGAAGAAGCCAATGTTTATAAAAAGGAAATACAGCACGGATTAAAAGGGGTTAATAAAAAAAAGCTGAGTTTTGTAAGCCTTGATTCTTACTGTAATGATGGAAAACAAATTCTGTCAGATACAATCTCTTCACATGATAAAGATCAGATAGATATTTTGGTGGAGAATGAAGAAATAAATCGGTTGTTCACAAAAATCGATTGTATTTATAAAGAGACAAAAGCGGGGCAGAAAAACAAATCGGTTGCCTATACTTACAAGGTTCTTGATTATTTGCTTAGCCTGCCAGCGTCAGCGACCGAACAATTAATCGAAAAATATGATTTTCTAAAGCCTCAGAAAGAGAACATCCTTCATTTTTTTCAGGATGAAGGTAGTGTTATAAAACATGTTTCCCAAGTTATTTATGCTGAGATTTGTAAGACTGCGAATGTTGTAATCAGCCGTACTTGTAAGGAGCTTGTTAATAGACTGAAGGCGTTAGAAGATTAACGTGATATGGAATGTTACCTTAACACGCTTACTTTATCGACAAGTATTTATTGACCTTTTCTATTGCTTCTTCAGGGGTGTTGGCCTTTATGTGATTGGTGAGATTCGTCAGGAAATACAGCGAAGTCACGTCATACACACTTGAAGCTTCTGGATCAGGAACGGATGTGCCTGCTTTATTTTTTGTAAAGACTGTTTTTCCGTAAACGATTGCTTCTACGCTGCAGTCATAGAATTGTTCCGCAAAATTCAGGATATTATTGATTATCAGAGTGTTTGTTTTTGCGCCGAATGTTATATCCGCATATATTTCACAGTTCCTTTCAAGACATTCATAAAGACGTGTGAACCTGCTGCTGAAAATATCCGCGGATTCGGTAAAGTCTGTTTCTATTGTTGTGTATTCTATTTTTGCGTTGAAAGGTTTAGCAAGCTTTTCTATCTCGGTTTTGAACAGATTTTCATTTTTCTGGCAGCGGAGCTTTAGTTCTTGACTCCGTGTTTTATCCGTCAGCTCTATAAAACAAATTTTAAGATTGTCATTGTCCTCAATATAATCAAAAAGAAAGGAATTTATTGGAAAATATATTTTTGAGGAGTAGTCAATGTTATTCTTTTTTGCAGCTTCTTCCGTAAGCTTGTACAAAGCCACAAGTTCCAATTGCATCGGGATGGGCATAAAAATTATTTTCTTCAATTCATTATCCTCATGAGTAAAATTATATTATAATAAACCCTTCCTCGCGATTGTTTTCATCAAAGCCTTTCAAATTGCAAAGATTACCCTTTCATGTCTGATCCAGCAAATATCACTTTATACTTAATACTATGAACCAAGCAAGACGAATTTAACAGTTTTTTTACTCTTTTTTTTGTAATGCCGGCTTAATTTACAAATACTATCCCTTTACATTAGAATAAGCCTATGAAAGGTCTGAAAAAAAAATCGTTTGTCTTGCTTTGTATGGTCTTTCTTTTCTCATCCATACATGCGGCAGAACTGTCCTGTATAAATTATGATAATTTGAAAAATTTCGAAGCCTACAGGAATGATTTTATCTTTGCCTACAATCATCAGGATTATTTTTCCAGTTATGTTTTTGATGATTACTGGAATTTGAATTATAGCAGGGCTGAGTGTGTGGATAAGCTTACCTCCCTTTATCAGCTCATTCTGGAAAAGGAGGAGCCTGAGAATCAGGATTACCTGCTTTTAAGAGGCGTTATAGCGGCTTATCTCTATAATCTGGATGCTACAGAATTTTATAGTGATGCAGTGGAAGCTTTCGTAAAAATCCAGGAGCTCCCTGAATATGACTACCGTTGTCTTTGGTTTTTGGGAAACTTTTATGTTGATTCGCTGAAGCTGGAGGATGGGTTGGCCTTGTATAACCAGGTGACTGAGCTCGTACCTGAGGAATATCTCCATCCTTCATTCTTTTATGACTACGGGATGGCCCTTCATGTAGCTTCAATGCCCATGAGAGCTATGAATGCTTTTGAAAAGTATGAGAAATACTCCGGAAATAGCATTAAGGAAAACAGTATCTATAATTTTGAGAAAAATCTTGTACATGAATATGACGGGTCGGACAAAGATTCTGATATGCTTATGCTTGGCCAAATCCGCAATGGAAAAAAGGGCGTTATTCTACGACCCTTCGGACTATGGTTCTCCCTTCCTGAGAATTGGGATGTGAAGCTTTCTGGTTTTGCGGAAAAGCTTTATATGCTGCAGTCGAATTTAACTGCGAAAAAAAGCGATGGAGTAGATGTAGGCTATTCCACACTTCTGATTTCCTCGCTTTCAGACACAATAGAGGAAACATCAGCTTATAAACAGTTTCTTTCTTTTTTTGACCGCTTTCCCAATAACTGGGAAGTGAGCATGTATCCGGATAGACAAGATATTACTGTGTTTGAGTACAGTGATGCTTCCATGTATCCCGATTTAGGCGGGGCCCATGGCTATGCTGTCCTTGTCGTGAAGCCCTGGATGGAAGGTGCGGATCTGGAAATGGAGACCTGCCTGGATGTGTCAAGACAGATGGAAGAGGGCACCCAGTTTTATACGATGAGGGATTTCTATAAGCGATATAAGGGGTATGCCGTTCATTTTTTCATTCTGGACACTTGCGAGGCAATATTGGAGGAATCCAAAGAGCAGTTCTTTGATTTTTTGGATACCTGCCAGTTTTTTTAATCGAGAAAAATGCCCTTTTTCGTGTAAAATGGGCTGGGGTGTGGGAATTGAGCAGAATATCCCTTGCCCCATCAGGTAAATTAAAAGGAGTCAACAATATATGAAATTTTCTGAAATGCCTTATAAAAGGCCGGATTTTGAAGCCTGTAAGACAGAGCTTCGCAGTAAAATCGAAGCTTTCAAGAATGCTGAAAACGCGGAGGAGCAAATCCGCTGTATAGACGAGATAAATGTGCTTCATAACCACATCGAAACCCAGGCGGAGCTTTCAAACATTCGTCATTCAATAAACAATAAAGATGAATTCTATGAGAAAGAGAATGATTATTGGGATGAATACGGTCCCCTGTATGAGAACGAGTCCCAGGCCCTTGCCAAAACCATTCTGGCTTCCCCCTTCCTTGAGGAGCTTAAGAAAAAATATCCTGAGCAGTATTTCTCTATTTTGGAGATGGATATAAAAAGCTTTGACCAGTGTGTCATAGAGGACATGCAGGAAGAGAACAAGCTGGCTTCAAAATACAACCGTATAAGGGCCACGGCTCAGATAGACTTTGATGGTAAAACCTACACCCTTCCTAAGCTGGCTGTTTTCCTGGAGGATCCGGATCGTTCCGTAAGAAAGCGGGCTGCAAAGGCTATCTGCGACTTCTATGGCTCCCACGAGCAGGAAATCGATGAGATATACGATAAGTTGGTAAAGGTAAGGGATAAGATAGCCAAGAAGCTGGGCTTCAAAAACTTCGTGGAGCTGGGCTATGTCCGTATGAAGCGCAGCGACTACAATGCATCTGATGTGGCTGGTTACCGCCGTCAGATCCTTGACATTGTAACTCCCATGGCGCAGGAGCTGGTTGAGGAACAGAGAAAGCGTCTTGGCTATGAGACGATATACGACTATGACCTTGACTATAAGTTCGCTTCCGGTACTCCCAAGCCCCAGGGCAGCCCTGAGTGGATAGTAGAGAAGGGACGTAAAATGTATTCTGAGCTTAGTCCCGAGACGGATGAATTTTTCACCATGATGGCGGACAACGAGCTTTTGGATCTTGTGAGCAAGGATGGAAAAGAGGGCGGAGGCTATACCACCTTCATAACAGATTACAAGTCTCCTTTCATTTTCTCAAACTTCAATGGTACCTCCGGGGATATTGAGGTTCTTACCCACGAGGCCGGTCATGCCTTCCAGGTCTATTGCTCCCGTAACATAACTCTTCCGGAGTGTATATGGCCCACCTATGAGTCCTGCGAGATCCACTCAATGTCCATGGAGTTTTTCACATATCCCTGGATGAAAAACTTCTTCGGCAAGGATACAGACAAATTTTATTATGACCATCTTGCCGGAACCGTGAGATTCCTGCCCTACGGCGTTCTTGTGGACCATTTCCAGCATGAGGTTTACGAGCATCCGGAGATGACTCCTGCGGAACGCAAGGCTACCTGGCGTATGCTGGAGAAGATGTATATGCCCTGGAAAAAATACGATGACGAGGACCTTTATGAGCGTGGAGGCTGGTGGTTCAAGCAGCTCCATATCTTTAACAGTCCCTTCTACTACATAGACTATACCCTGGCTCAGGTATGTGCCCAGCAGTTCTTCGGAAAAATGAACAAAGACTTCAAGGAAGCCTGGAAGGATTATCTTCATCTCTGCCAGCTTGGTGGAACCCAGTCCTTCCTTGGCCTTGTGAAGGAAGCGAAGCTTAAGAATCCTTTTGAAGAGGGGACTGTGGCTGCCACTATGGGCGTAGTCAAAGAGAAGCTGGCCGAGTTCGCAAAGGGAGATATACTGTAGGAGATGTGGTCTTGTGGCGATGCCTGCGCCATGGAACTCTGGTGAATGCGTCAGGCATTTGCACAAGCGGAGTTAAAACTGACTATGATAAAGAACATTATATTTGATTTAGGCGGCGTCCTCGTGGATTTCAATCCCGTGGGCGCACTGCGCCGCATGGGCTTTCCAGAGGAAGAGGTAAAGGAGATCGTAGAAAAAACCGCCTTTGCACCGGAATGGAACGAAGTTGACCGCAGTGCGATCGCGAAGGAAGATATATTTGCCGCTATGCTGGCAAATATAACGGAAAAATACCGCGAGGACGCCGCCCGCTTCCTTAACGAAGGTGTTTTCGATGCCGTCCATTCCTTCGGTTATTCAGCCCAGTGGCTTAAAGGCCTGAAAAAACGCGGCTATTCTATTTTTCTTCTGACCAACTATTCTGATTGGATGTTCGACTATCATTTTAAGAATGAGTTCTCTTTCGCAGAATCTGTCGACGGCATGATCGTTTCTGGTGTCGTCAAGCTTCTTAAGCCGGATCGCGAGATATACCAGGCTCTTCTGGAGAAATACAGCCTTAAGCCTGAGGAATGCCTCTTTTTTGATGACAGGCAGGAGAATGTTGAGGGAGCAAAAAAATGCGGAATCAATGCGATAGTTTTTAAAAGCTTTGAGCAAGCGGAAAATGAACTGAAAACTTACCTCGAAATCTGAAAATATTTGTGGTAAAGATGTGTAAAGCTTGTTAGAATCATATCAATGGAGCATCAATGGGAAGAAAGAAGAGAAAGACATCTTTGAAAAAAATCAGGAGAAGGGCGGTTTGGCCGACTTTTGTCGGTTTTATCGTTGTATGTATAGTTTTTACAGTTTTATATTCCGTGATAATTGGTTACTTCCTTCAAAATATAGTTGACCAGAAGAGCCAGACTGGTTATGAAATGGCTATGACCGTAAAAACCTTTCTGGATGAGTTCCATGATTTAAATGATAGTGAGCTTCTTTTAGAAGAGATAAGGCAGCTTGAAAGAGTAAACAGAGGTATAAAGGGCGTCTGTCTTTTGGATGAGGATAACGGTGTAATATGGCAGACTGATAATGACAGGCCGGATTTCGAGAATAATCTCAGCTACCAGCAGAAAGGTTTTGCTATACTTATTGACCAGGCTCTTGAGGATATGTTCTTCAAGGCAGGAGATTCAAACGCTTCTCCTAGGAAACTTTCAGAAGACAATGGTTTCGTTTTTCATAGACAGTTATTTTCCCGGGTGTTGGAATCAGGAAGCAATATTTTCATGAATCCGCGGGAACGGATTGTTTTGATTCCCTGCTGGATTGTTCTTGACAGAGAGGAAGGGGCTGACTATCAGCTTTGTGTGAAGGCTGAGCTTTATATGCAGTCATCTGAGATAGCTCCTTTCCTGATCGCTATGATGCTTTCTGCCTTCTTCAGCTTGATAATGCTCATATGGTTTATTATTTCCTTCTTCCATCTTATCGTTGATAGAAGACGCTTGGACAGAATCCTGAGTTTCGATCCTGTCACAGGGGGAATGAATTGGAGCTATTTTGTAAAGAACGGAACGAAGGTACTCTCAAAAAACAGGAATAAACACAATCATTATGCCGTGATATCCATAGCTTTACGCAAATATACAAATTATTGTACATGTTATGGAGTGCATAGTGGAGAAGAATTGCTGAGCAAGTTTTATTCAATCCTGCAGGATTGCATTGGGAAAAAAGAGATTGCTGTAAGATATGAGAGGGCGGAATTCGCACTGCTTATTTTATTCGATGACGAGACAGCCCTTGAGATCCGGCTTAAGAAAATCGCATTTCTGCTCAATTCTGCCACAGCCGACCAGAATCTTCACTTCTCAACTGGTATCTATATCATAGATAAGAACGAGAACAATATCACGGAGATATACAATTCTGCGGTTATTGCAAGAAACTGCTGTTCCGATGAGACGGCAAAGCAGGTCTGCTATTTCACTTCCGAAATGTATAACGAGCAGGTTTGGGAGAGGAAGGTTGAGAACGACATGGAGAAAGCCCTGTATAACCATGAATTCGAGGTCTATCTCCAGCCTAAATACGATACGATGAAAGAGATTCTTTGTGCGGCGGAGGCTTTGGTCCGGTGGAATCATCCATCGGAAGGTTTTGTGCCGCCAGGAAAGTTCATTCCTATTTTTGAGTCGAATGGTTTTATCCTGCAGCTGGATGACTATATGCTTACGGAAGTCTGCCGCCTGCAAGCCTCATGGATTGCCCGCGGAGAGGCTGTGGTCCCTATTTCCGTGAATGTTTCCAGGGCTCATTTTTCCAAAAGTGACTTGGCTGAGCATATCTGTAAGATAGTGGATTTCTTCAAGGTTCCCCATTCTGTTATTGAGCTTGAGCTTACGGAAAGCGCCTTCTTTGATGATAAGATGGCCCTCCTTTCCATAGTGAAAAAACTCAGGGGATCAGGCTTCAAAGTTTCCATGGATGATTTTGGCGCCGGCTATTCCTCCTTGAATACCTTGAAAGAGCTTCCTCTTGATATAGTAAAACTTGATGCGGAGTTCTTCCGTGGAAAGGATGAGATGAACCGGGGTAAGCTTATAGTCGAGGAGACCATAACCCTTGCTAAAAAGCTCAATATGAAGATTGTGGCAGAGGGTATCGAGACAAGAGAGCAGGTAGACTTCCTGAAGCAGAACGGCTGTGATTTGATTCAGGGCTACTATTTTGCCAAGCCTCTTCCTGTGCGGGAGTTTGAGAAGAGAGCCTTCAAAAAAACGGCGGAAACGACTACAACGACTGCTTAGACAAGGCAAAGCAGTCGTTGCAACAAATCTACTCTTTTAGATCCACATAGTATTTCTTGCTGTTATTAGGGTCAAAATAAAAGTCTATTTTTTCTCCAGCACGGTAGTCGCATTTATGGGAGAGTGTCTTTGTTTTGACTGTATACATCTTGCCGTCAGCAGAGCATGTGAGCTTTACGGGGTTTTCTCCGTTTATTTCGACATTCTCATTGATATTTACATCAACAATCATGCAAGTGGTTTTAATGCCGGTTTCTTTAAGCGACTTTTTGCCCTGGCGTTTTTTTGTTACGAGACAGATGATGATGCCCAGAATCAGCCAGAATGCAATAAAAGAACACCAAATAATTAAGCCGATTTTCATATCGCCAGAATTAGTATTTGATGGTTCAATATTTACTTGAGAGTTGCTTTCGTTAGCAATAAAACCGATAGAGCCGAACAAAATACCAGCACCAGTAAAGATTATAAGCGCAAAAATGGAAAATACGAGCTCGCCTTTAGTGACAATTTTATTTGGCTTTTTGGGGTTTATCCGTATTATCATTTTAGACTCGACAATTGGTTGGGATGAACTCCATGAATCAAGTTGAGTTGTATAAGTTTGTCCGTTGTATTCGTATTTCACGATGGGGTAATATACAGGGCCGTGGTTGTTTATTATGTTTTTGTAGTCCACAACTGTTGCTGAAATTTTTACGGCTTTGGCGGCTTGCTTGAATTTGGGAATGGTCATGCTCAAAATAAGGGCGATTGTCAGCA
>JAILBN010000060.1 GCA_024680915.1 Treponemataceae bacterium
TGATTTTAACAAAGGATGATAAAGATGAAAGATATATTGCTTTACTTCCCGATAATGAAGAATTTTTTTTGGTTTATGGTAACGATTCTAAACAGGCAATTCATAATGGTTTTTTTAGTAAAAATACTTTGTTATACATCAAAAATTGTATATATATAGCAAGTTCTTGCTTGAAAGAAAATAATTCAGAATATATCGCAGGAAATCTTGGTAATACTGATTTATATAATCCTTGGGTTGAAGGGAAGAAAGGCTCTGGTATTGGAGAAAAAATAGAGATTTTTTCATCGGAGAATATTTCTTCACTGGTAATTTCCAACGGTTTTGTTTCCAGAAATACAGCTACATATTACAATAATAACAGGGTAAAAAAACTGAAAATATCAGATAAACAAAATCCTGAAAACTTTATGGAAATTGTCTTACCTGATAATGCGATTCCTTTTGAATACAAATTGAACTTTTGTTCAAAACAACTTCAGCTGGAAATCCTGGAAATTTATGAAGGTTCAAAATATGACGATACGTGTATAAATTTTATTCTCTGTAAATAGTCTATAAGAACTGACAAAGGTGCAGGTGGTGAGATTCAGGAAGGATATACAGATGAAGATGGATATCGCTGGATTTGTCCTCAATGTTTTGAAGACTTTAAAGACTTGCTGCTCGGCGAGTGGCACTGCACATTGTCACAGACAAGCGGAACTGAACAGTCCCGCTCTGGTTAGGCAAAAGCATTTTCTGCTATGCATGAAAACAAGGAAGATGTTTTAGAAGAAATTCCAGATTCGGAAATCTAAACCACCGCTGCTATGCTTTCAAGCAGAAACTGGTTTTCGGCGTGGCTTTTTATGCCGATGCGGTAAAAGCAAAGCAAGTTTGTGACGGGCTAGATTTATTGACAACCGCAAGGGAATTTCTTGACAACTGACCAGAATCTGCATATATTTGAACTAGTGAGTGTATCTCGGCTCTATAAGCGAGAACTTTATGAGAAGGTGTATCTCAGCCTTACAAGTGAGAATCTTAACAGCGGGGGCATTGATTGCCCCCGTTTTTTTAGGGAAAACTTATGATTCAGTTTTATGAGATTAATCCTGAATATATTGATTATCTTTTGCCTTTTGCGCCGCATCTATTTCATAACAAGCAGGAACATCAGGCAAATTCCAGAAAATATATAGGCATTGTACTTTGTGTGAACAGCTTAGACTATTTTGTTCCTCTGTCTTCGTTTAAGGAAAAGCATCATAAGATGCAGGAATCAGTAGATTTTTTGAAAATAAAAACTTTTGCTGTTTTGAATCTGAATAATATGTTTCCAGTTCCAGAATCCGAACGGCACTACATTGATATAAACAAAATAGAAAATCAGAATTATAGGAATCTGCTCAGAAACGAATACCGTGTTATAAAAGTCCTTTCAAAAAAGATTCTGAAAAATGCCCAAATCGTGTATTCCCATAAGATTCACAACGGAAACAAAACCAACCTCTGTAAGCGTTGCAATGATTTCCTTTTGTTGGAAGAAAAAGCAAAAGAACATAACAATAGTCAAAAGTAACTGCATATTTCTTCTATAAGAAAGCTGTAAAAGCCGCTGCCAAACCCCGGAAAATCCATGAATAGTCAAACCATAATAAGTAATTTTGCTTTTTTTATAACTTGTGATAAAATCTTAGCTGTTGGATCTGTTTTCAGGAGAAAGAAATGCACGAAGAAAATGGTATTGTTTATTCAGACAACCCCGAAGAAATGCTTACCGTACTTGAAATTAAGCATCTGTATAGCGGGGTTTATTTAATTAAATTTTCAAACGGAAGCATAAGACTGTTTGATTCGTCTATATTAGAAGGTGAAGTTTTTGAAAAATTAAAAGATCCTGATGTGTATGAAAACCCTTCAATGGAGTATGGAATTGTAACATGGGACAACGGACAAATTGATTGTTCACCAGAGTATATGTATGAAAATAGCTATGAATATAATACAAAAGAAGTTATTTCTGCATGATTTTCATTGCAAGAAGGCTGCTGACATGAAGAATAATATTCTGACTGAAAGAATCAGATATTAAACAATTTATAATACATTAAATTCCGGTTAGCGATGCGCATGCGCCAAAGGCGCAAACGTAAATAATTTCCACTCATGTAAACGGCGCGCAGCGACGTATTGGAGTGGCGCGAAGCGTTGCGGAACGAAGTGGAGCAATGAAGCGACAGCGTAACCACGCAAAGCGCGGCCGTCTGTAAATCAGACGGCAACCGCCAGAATATAAAGTATACAGACATAACGGAAACTCTTTACTTTAATTCATACTGGACTTATTATATAGACGGAAGCACGAAATCAAGGGGAGGTGCAGTAAGTAAGCATATATATCTTGGAGAAACAAGACTTGCGACAGTAATAAACGACTACAGGAACGTAGAAGACAGGACGTTCGGAACAGAAAAGAACCACATCTACTTCTACCACAGTGACCACTTAGGAAGTGCCCAGCTTGTAACAGACCATAACGGGGATGAATACCAGAGGCTTGAGTACACGCCATACGGTGAGACATGGGTAGACATAAAGAAGATAGCGGTAGAACAGGTTCCGATGAACTTCATGTTCAGCGCAAAGGAATTGGACAAGGAAACCGGCTTCTACTACTACGGAGCAAGATACCTGGACCCGAAATATTCACGGTGGATTAGCACGGATCCGGCGCTGGGTGAGTATATCCCGGCTGCTCCCGTGAGCGATGAAGCGAAGAAGCACAACCAGAACCTTCCTGGCATGGGCGGGGTGTTCAACACGGTCAACTTTAACCTGTACCACTACGCTGGAAATAATCCGATTCGCTACATAGACCCTGATGGAAGAAGTGAACTGGATAGTGTTATTGCAAGGGTATTAGAAGATGCTGAACCAACAGCGAAGCCTTCAATAGGTTTTACATTAGATGGAGATAAACCTATTAAATATAATGTTTATTTTTATAAATATGGTGAAAAATCAGAATCTTATATAAAGTCAATATCATTAAGGGCATGTACGCATGGAGCTATTTCTTTTAGAAATTTATGGAAAAAAGAAAAAATTCAAGCTTTTGACTCTGCAGAAACTTTAAGAAATAGTAATCTTATTACATACTATACAGATACAAGTGGAAACAGAATAACTGATCCCAAAAAATTGTATGATAAATTAAATGTAGGAGATGTTCTTATTTATATACCAGATAGAAATTATTTAGAACGAAATGGATATGATCCTGATAAATGTGGGTATACTGGTCACACTGCAACGATTATCGGAAAAGGTAAAGATGAAATAGGTGATTATGTTTTAACTTTAGAGTTTCATATGCAGAGAAAAAATGAACCATGGAATAAAGCCACTATACAAAGACTTTATACTGACACATTAAGAAATTCTCCTGACTGTGAACTTTATGGAGGTGCATCTTGGAATTAAAAAAAAGATTCTTAATTGTAGCTTTACTATTTTTCAATATTT
>JAILBN010000074.1 GCA_024680915.1 Treponemataceae bacterium
TATCCGTCGTATTCTTTCCAGCTTTTTTACTTGGCTTGAAGACGAAGACTATATTTTGAAAAGTCCCGTAAGAAGAATTCATAAGATTAAAACAATGAAGCAAGTAAAAGAAACTTATTCTGATGAAGCTTTAGAGAGACTGCGGGATAATTGCAAGACTATTAGAGATTTAGCCCTAATTGATATGCTATCTTCTACAGGTATGCGTGTAGGAGAGCTTGTAAAACTTAATAGAGTTGATGTGGATTTTGTAAATCGTGAATGTGTTGTTCTTGGAAAAGGATCTAAAGAACGTGTTGTTTATTTTGATGCCAGAACAAAGCTGCATTTGCAGAATTATCTGAAAAGCAGGGTTGATGAAAACGAAGCATTGTTCGTAAGTTTGCTGGAACCTCATGCAAGGCTTGAAATTGCAGGTGTTGAGATAATGCTCAGAAAACTTGGTAGAAGATTGGAAATAAATAAAGTGCATCCGCACAAGTTCAGGCGAACTTTAGCAACCAGAGCGATAGACAAAGGAATGCCGATTGAACTTGTACAGAAGCTTTTGGGACATCAAAAGATAGATACGACTATGGAATATGCGATTGTAGACCAACAGAATGTTAAGAATTCGCATAAGAAGTATTTAAGCTAGAAAAAGGAGGGTGGAAAAGAGTTGCACTTTTCAAGTGTTCCGAAATATCTAATAGAAAAATCTGAAATTTCTTCATTTATCCTAGCAACTCGAGCACCCATAAAAGACACACTTCTCCACCTGCTAAAATAAAATTTATTAAATTCTCCATTTTCATGCATCCTTTTATGCTATTAATATATAGCTCTAAAGTTGCTAGGAAAAGTATAGAAGAAAAGTCTGAAACTCCTAAATACTTCCGAAATTTAATTAAAAAATACATAAAAACACTAAATATTTCAATAACTTTAGGAAATCGCAAAATCCCGATTTATCGAGATGTTTGGGGATCCGGTCTTAAATCCTAAGCAATGGAGTGTAGAAAAGTTAAAAGCTCTTACTTCTAAAATTGGCTCTGGAGCAACACCAAAGGGCGGAAGAGAAAGTTATATTTCAGAAGGAATTTCCTTAGTTCGAAGTATGAATGTTTATAAGGGATATTTTGAATATGATGGCTTGGCTCACATTACAGAAGAACAAGCTAGAGAATTAGATAACGTAACACTTCAGGAAAATGATGTACTAATAACTATTACCGGTGCTTCAGTAGCGCGTTGCTGTATTTTACCAAAAGCTGTCCTTCCTGCACGAGTAAATCAGCATGTTTCTATTTTACGAACTACAGATAAATTAAATCCGGTTTACCTATCGAACTTGCTTATTACCGATACAGAACAGCGAGTTTTACTTGGTATTGGAGGAGCTGGTGGTGCAACACGAGAAGCTATTACCAAAACTGAACTTGAAACATTGGATATTCCTGTTCCACCATTATCATTACAAAACTACTTCGCTTCTTTCGTTCAACAAATCGGCAAATCAAAATTTGAAATAGAAAAAACAACAAACATCTTGTATAATGGGTTAATTATTTAAACAATAAGGGAAGAGTTTTATGGCGAACTTTGATTTCTTGGCTTACGACAAAAACTATTCGGCATTCTCTCAGCTGGCTGTTCAGGCGGAGCTCCAGTATAACAAAAATACTGTCTTTGCCGCTTTTGCTGCCCGTAAGTCTTTGGAACAGGCTGTAAAATGGATGTACTCGGTAGATCCTGATCTGCACAAACCTTATGACGATTCAATTCAGGTACTGGTTCATGAGTCAACTTTTGTAAATGCTGTTCCTTCTAATATCCGCCATGACATGCAGCTTGTTATCAAGGTCGGTAACAGCGGAGTTCACGATACTCTTTCCGTAGAAAAGAAATATGTTCTTCTTTCTCTGAAAGCTCTTTTTAATTTTTTAACCTGGCTTGATTACACTTATGGTTCTGATTATAAGCAGCGTACTTTTGACGAAAATGCAATCCCAAAAAACAAAGTAGTAGTCGCTGTAAAAAAGCCATCCCAGGATGAAGTTAAAAAATATAAAGAAGAACTCGAATCAAAAGACAACACAATAGAAGAATTAAAAAAGCAACTTGCCCAAGCACTTTCTTCTATTCAAAAAAACAAAGATAATCCATCTACAAAGCCTGAACTTAAAGTTGAAGATTTAAGCGAATTCCAGACTCGGAAAATGTTCATTGATGAAGATCTTAAAACTCTTGGCTGGAGGATTGATCAAGTTCAAGTTGTTGAAGAATACAAAGTTGATGACATGGAAGCTATCCCAGGAAAGACCGGGTACATTGACTATGCCCTCTTCGGAAAAGATGGTTCTCCTCTTGCTGTCGTAGAAGCAAAAAAGACGACAAAAGACCCGAATGTCGGTAAGCAGCAGGCATCTTTGTACGCTGACTGCCTTGAAAGAAAGTTCGGTCGCCGGCCCTTTATCTTCTATACAAACGGCTTTGAAACCTTCTTCTGGGATGATACACAATATGCTCCCCGTTCTGTTAGCATGATTTTTGCTATGGATGATTTGCAGAAGCTCATGGATAGAAGGAACCTTCTTTGTGATTTGAACAGTATAAAAATAAATACAGAAATTTCTGGTCGTCCATATCAGATGAAGGCTATCCGCTCAATCTGTGCAGAAATTGAAAAGAAAATCCGGAAATTCCTGCTTGTTATGGCTACTGGAACCGGAAAGACTAGAACTGCAATAAGCATAGTAGATGTATTGAGCCGTGCACATTATATTTCAAATGTTCTTTTCTTGGCAGACCGCATTCAGCTTGTGGAACAGGCTTATGATGCGTTCAGGGAGAACTGCCCGGACGTGACGGTCTGCAATCTTCTGGACGTAAAGGACAAGGCAGAAAACAAAGGCGCAAGAATTGTATTCAGTACATATCCTACAATTTTGAATGCTATCGACACAGAAAAGAACAAAGACGGAAACCGTACTTTTACTCCAGCACATTTTGACTTAATCATTATTGATGAAGCACATCGTTCTATTTTTAAGAAATACCGTGCGATTTTTGAATACTTTGATTCATATCTTGTTGGACTTACGGCAACTCCACGCCGGGATGTAGATAAATCAACCTTTGAATTCTTTGAACTGCAGGATGATGTTCCAACTGATGTTTATGAATATGAAACTGCTGTCAAAGCAGGCTTCCTGGTTCCATATCACGCAATAGAAAAGACTTCCACTTTCCTTGATGAAGGTATTAATAAAGACAACCTGAGCGATGAAGATTTGGAGAAAATAAGAAGACAGGAAGAAGAAAGCGAAGAACCTTTTGAAGAAATCCCTCCAAAAGCGATTAATGAATATGTATTCAATGAAGATACCACCCGTCAGGTTCTTGAAGATTTAATGACAAAAGGTATTAAAACCGGTGGCGGTGATAAAATTGGAAAGACAATCATCTTTGCCTATAACAAAAAACATGCTCAGCATATAGTCGATACCTTTGATAAGTTCTGGCCTCAATATAAAGGAAAAATGTGCCAGAGAATCGTATGCGATGATTCAAAAGTAAAATCAACCATCAAGGAATTCAAAAAGACTGATTCTCAGCTTCAGATTGCTGTAAGCGTCGATATGCTTGATACAGGCGTGGATATTCCAGAAGTCGTTAATCTTGTCTTTTATAAAAAAATTCGAAGTAAAATTAAATTCTGGCAGATGATTGGCCGGGGAACCAGGCTTGCTCCTAATCTTGAATGCCATGATGAGACTGGCTCTTATGTTGGAAAGAAATATTTCTATATTTTTGATTATCTTCGCAATTTTGAGTTTTTTAGGGAAGAGAAGAACGGGATTGAAGGAGCTTCAGGAAAATCATTGAGCGAAAGAATTTTCGCTCACAAGTGTTCTATTATCAAGCTTCTTCAGGATTCCGCATGGGCAGATCAGAGATTCATAGATTACAGAGCAATGCTTGTGGATGAAGTCCTTGAGCAGATAAATGCGCTGAATACAAAGCTTACTCCTGTTCATCTTGTTCTAAGGCATGTATTGAAATTCCAGAATGAAAAAAGCTTTGAATGTCTTTCAGATGAAGATATTTCTAATCTTTCAAAATATATCGCACCCTTAGTTTTCAACGGAGAACTGGACCAGTATGCGAAAGGCTTTGATAATTTCTGTTATGGAATAATGGAAGCTCAGCTTGGCAGCCAGCCGATTAATGCATTCCGCACGAAAATAAAAGCGGTAGCAGAAAAGCTGTTGACTAAAACATCAATTAAAGCTGTTCGAGACCATTTGCCAAGACTGCAGCTTCTTTCTGTTAATTCATATTATGATGGTTTAAATGTTCTTGATTATGAAGAAATACGTAATGAAATAAGAGACCTTGCACAGTTCTCTGTAGATAATCCGCATGATCCTTTATTTGTGGATTATGGTGATACGATAAAACCTGTAGATGTCCCGGAGGGAACACCGAACCCGACACCAGCAGATAAATTTGAGGAATACAAGAAAAAAGTTGATGCATATCTTTCAGAGCACATGAAGGATGACGCGATAAACAAGCTCCGAACGAACAGACCTCTTACGAATGATGATATTGAGAGATTGAACCGCATATTCAAGAAGGAGCTTGGCGATGAGAAGATGTTCTATGAGCTGAGCGAGGGTAAAAGTCTGGGCGTGTTTATCCGCCGTGTGACCAAAATGGATAAGGATGTAATAAATGATTGCTTTGCAGAATTCATAAACGATTCAAAAATGAACAGTATGCAGATAGAATTCGTTCAGCGGTTGATCAATATCATCATTGAGCAAGGGGAGATAAACACGGATTCGCTGATGACAGGAAAGCTTCCCTTTGACCGTCCAAGAATAACGGCTCTGTTTGGTATTGAGGCTCAGAAAAGAATATATGCGCTTGTAAGTAGTATTAATAACAATGCCAGAAACGTGGCCTGAGTTTAGTATGGGTGATAATAATTTAATTCCTGCACGCCCTGTAATAAACTGATGGAAGAGGAACGCAACATTATAAGGTACTGCGTTGAGGATCGGTATAAGCAGGAGCTTATGGCAATGGATTCATCGAAGGATGATATATTGAGGGATGTCCTGCCCAAAGTGAACTTGGACTTTTTTAGGAAAGCTTATAAGGTGGTTTAAGACTCTGTGAAAGTCTTTCTGTAAATTCCTAAAAAGTAGGCACTGTGGTAAAATAAACACAGGAGCCTACTTATGGTAAAAAAAAATCCACCACACAAAGTCGTAATGACGGAAGGCAAAAGAGAAATCGTTAGAAGCC
>JAILBN010000077.1 GCA_024680915.1 Treponemataceae bacterium
GAACAGCATAATAACAGCACTTATAATAGTTCTGCTGCTTTTCGTGGCAGGCCTTGTCCTGGTAATTCTTTTCGTTCCAGACAAGAAGCAAAAGGGCGTTATCCTGCAGGCAGTATTCCGCTCCAACTTCGCCATTATAGGCATTCCTCTGGCATCTAACATTTTCGGGGAGGAGGGACAGACTGCGGCCGCCCTTATATCAGCCTTTTCCGTACCCATGTTCAATGTGCTTGCGGTAATCTCCCTGGTAATTTTCATCCGGGATGAGAAAAGCAGCGCAAAGGCCCAATGCATGGCTATCGTCAAAAAGATAGTGACAAACCCGCTTATTCTGGGAACAGCCTGCGGTATGCTCTGCCTGGCAATCCGTCCCTACTGCGGACAATGGAGGCTCTCCACCGGCAATCTTCGCTTCATATACAAGGCAATAGACGCTTTGGCGGTCATAGCCCCCTGGCTCTCGCTCATAATTCTGGGAGGAAATTTCCGTTTCTCAGCGGTAAAAAGACTCTTCCCGCAAATATCGGTAACAGTAGCAGCAAGGCTCATAATAGCACCTATTGTGGGAATGACACTTTCTTACTTTCTGCCGGGCTGGCTCAACCTTACTCCCCTTTCAGGAGCAGACTACGCGGCCATGTTCGCCCTTTTCGCCTCTCCTGTGGCCATAGCCAGCGTCGCCATGGCCGACCAGATGGGAAGCGACTCCGAGCTGGCAGGGCAGATCCTTGTTTGGACCACCCTGCTTTCAGCCTTCACTTTATTCGTGTGGACGGCCTTGCTCCGGCATATCGGTCTTTTTTAAAGGCTCTTGGACTTTTTGTTGATCGGCTCACAAGTGACGTCAACACCCAGCTTCTTGAAGATTTTCCTATCCACCTCAGAAAGCATTACAGTGGTATGTACCTGACAGCCCTGCAGGTTGGGCAGCTGCTCAATTGCCTTACGGGCGTTCTCATCATTGAGAGAAACCATGGAAAGGGCGACAAGAACCTCATCAGTGTGAAGGCGGGGATTGTTTCCCTTCAGATACTTGACCTTCATCTCCTGGATAGGCTCTATGGCAGAGGCAGGGATAAGGTGAACCTTGTGGTCTATGCCGGCCAAATGCTTGACAGCGTTCAAAATAAGGGCAGCGCTTGTTCCCAAGAGATCAGAGGTCTCAGAAGTGATTATGGTTCCGTCCTTAAGCTGAATTGCGGCGGATGGAACCCCGGATTCCAAGCCCCTGGTAATGGCGGCCTTTGTCACTTCACGATCCTCTGTGGTTATTTTTGCCTGCCTCATGATAAGCTCAAGCTTATAGACCTCGCTTTCGTCAGTCTCGTTGGAGGCAAGCCTGTTAAGGGCTGTATAGTAACGTCGGATGATTTCCTGCTTGGATGCCTCACAGCAGGCATCATTGTCGGTAATACAGTAACCAGCCATATTTACGCCCATATCAGTGGGGGACTTGTAGGGGTTCTCGCCGTATATTCCCTCGAAAATGACGTTGAGAACAGGGAATATCTCTATATCCCGATTGTAATTGACTGTCGTCTCCCCATAAGCCTCAAGATGGAAGGGGTCAATCATGTTGACGTCGTTAAGGTCGGCGGTGGCGGCCTCGTAGGCTAGATTCACAGGATGCTTCAAAGGAAGGTTCCAGATAGGGAAGGTCTCGAATTTAGCGTAGCCGGCTTTTATTCCCCGCTTGTGATCGTTGTAAAGCTGAGAAAGACAGGTGGCCATTTTGCCACTGCCGGGACCGGGGGCTGTAATAACCACCAAGGGTCTTGTGGTTTCTATATAGTCATTTTTACCGTAGCCTTCATCACTATCTATAAGGGCCACATTTGAGGGGTAGCCATCGATAGGATAATGGTAATAGGTTTTGATGTGAAGCTTCTCGAGCTTTGAACGGAAAAGCTTGGCGGCTTCCTGACCCTTGAAATTTGTTATGACCACACTGCTGACCATAAGGCCACGTTTGGTAAATTCCTCACGGAGACGAAGAACGTCCATATCATAGGTGATGCCTAAATCGCCCCGGACCTTGTTTTTCTCGATATCAAGAGCACTGATGACAATTACGATTTCTGCGTAATCAGCCAGCTGCATGAGCATGGTAAGCTTGCTGTCAGGCTCAAAGCCGGGAAGGACTCTGGATGCATGATAATCGTCGAAAAGCTTTCCGCCGAATTCCAGATAGAGCTTGTTTCCGAATTTTGCGATACGCTCTTTAATGTGTTCTGATTGAATTTTAAGGTATTTTTCGTTATCGAATCCGTGTTTCATTTTATTCCTCACACGGGATTTCAGTATATTACACTTCTTAATTTTTTTCAATGTCCCTGCGACAGATGTCAGAGAATTTCGTCACATGGGAGAAAACAACAAAGGGCTCACTTCTTTTTATCTGCCCTGCTCCTTCGCTTCTGCTAGAAGCTGATCAGCATTCCTGCTTTTAGAAAGGAGGCCGAACATTTTCGAATAGAGGATGCAGCCTATCTCCATTCCCTCTCCAGCCCTTTTTTCAAGGAAAAAGAGGATTCTCTCCAGGATATAATCCATGGTCTCCTGCCGACGGCCATCTTCCTCAATAAGGCGGATTCCCTCCTCCGTGACAGTGGCATCCAGTATCTTACTGACCACATCCAGGGAAGCACCATTTTTTACAGCGGCGGCGGCCAGCAGCTCCATACGGCAGTCCCCCTCCCTTGAATGGGTGTTCATTATGCCGCCTGATACCTTTATAAGCTTTCCTATATGCCCTGTGATAAGCATCTTTCTGAAGCCCAGCTCATAGGCCATATCTATGGTGTCGCCTATGAAATTAGAGCATTTAACGCTCTTGTCCAGGTCATAGCCGAAGCTCTCTTTCATGAAGTCAAGGCCATAGTTACCAGGAGAAACTGCCGCCACGCTATAACCAAGAGCCTTTTTCTGCCTTAGCTCCACCCTTATTGTATCGAGCAGGGCTTGGGAGCTCATGGGCTCCACGATTCCGCTTGTTCCAAGGATGGAGATCCCCCCCTTTATTCCCAGACGGGGATTGAAGGTTTTAGAAGCAAGGGCTTCTCCCTCCGGCACGGAGATTTCCACCCTTATACCTCCCTTGTAATCGCAAAGGCTGCATAGCTCCAGAACCTCTTTCTTTATCATATCCCGGGGAACATGGTTTATGGCCGCTTCCCCCACCTTCTGATCGAGGCCGGGAGCAGTAACCACTCCCACACCTATTCCCCCCACAATCTCCACATAGGCTTCTCCTTTCTCCGGCAGTAAGCTCACGGTGGAAAAAATATGGGCTCCTGTGGTGACATCAGGATCATCTCCTCCGTCTTTTATCACAGCACAGCTGACCTCAGTCTCTGAACGGCTTATATCCACAAGCTCCGCATCAAAGACTATTCCCTTAGGGGTAGTAATAGATATGCGGCTTTTTTCCTTTCCTGTCAAAAGCATGTAGACAGCAGCCTTAGACGCGGCTGCGGCACAGCTGCCTGTGGTAAAACCCAACCTCACCTCATGGCCTCACTTTTAAGGGAATAAAGAAGGGCGTTGCATATAGCGGCGGCAACCCCGCTTCCTCCCTTACGTCCCTTGTTTATTATGTAGGGAACATTGGAATTCAGGAAAAGCTCCTTGGCTGCCACCACATTGACGAAGCCCACAGGAACACCTATTACAAAATCAGGAGTATAAAGCCCCTGCTCCATCAGCTCATAAAGAGTGATAAGAGCCGTGGGAGCATTACCCAAGGCGAAAATCAGCTTTTTACCCAGTCTGGAGGCTTTTTCCATACTGACAGCTGCCCGGGTAAGCTGACGGCTTTTGGCTTGAGCAGCCACGTCCTCGTCGGCCATAAAGCAGTACAGCTCCCCTCCGTAACGGGCAAGCTCACCCTTGTTTATACCGGATTTGGCCATGTTGGTATCCGTTACGATAGAAGCGCCTTCCCTCAAAAGCTTTTTAGCCACAGAGACAGCATCCGGGGAATAGCATATAGTCTGGGCGTACTGGAAGTCTGCGGTGGTATGGATTACCCGCATGGTTACAGGCTTCTGGTCTGGAGGCAGAACTATATCCATCTCCTCCAGCTCCTTTCCGATTATCTCAAAGCTTCTTTTCTCTATATCGCCGGGAAGGCAGTATTCTATATCTTTCATTTTTACCTCTTTCTTTACCTTTGCCAAAGCCTCCAGGAACACCAGCCTTCGCAGTGTTCATGGACTTCAACATTCTTTGCAGTATTTACTCCTAAGACTATTCAAAAGAATCTCGTTCTCTTCACGGGATCTCACCGCAATCCTGTAAAAGCCAGGACCAAGCCCCCTCATATCCCTGCAGTCCCGGATAAGAATTCCCTCCGCCAGTAAGGCCTGGAAAAGCTCACACTTCATTCTACTGGCTGGGCGGAATAAAATAAAGTTGGCATCAGAGGGATACACATGAAAGCCCAGCTGCCCCAGCTCCCTGGACAGGAAAAGCCTTTCTTCTCTTATAAGAGCAACCGACTCCTCTATAAAAGCCCTTTCTCTTGAAGCCGCTATTCCTGCTGCCTGTGCCAGCTCAGAGACATTCCATTCAGGAAGCTGGAGTACTAAGCTCCTGGCAGTCTCAGGCCTTGCAGAGACGCACCAGCCCAGCCTCAGACCTGGTACTGCCATGGTCTTTGTGAAAGCATTGAGAACTGACACCCAGGGAAAAGCTGTCAGCAGGGGCAGAAAGGAGTATTCTCTTTTCCTGCCTGTGAGCTCCATAAAGCATTCATCGATCAAAAGCTTAGTGCCAGACTGACCGCAGGCTTCCGCGACAGACACAAGGAAGCGTCTTTCCGCAAGCTTTCCGCAGGGGTTATTGGGGTTTGTCAAAATGCAGAGGTCAGGCTTGAATTCCTTTATTTTATCCACTAGCTCAGGAAGAATATCCTTTGTCAGTGAAAAGTCGTTTTTCTCTCTTAAGTCAAAATACTCTATTTTCAAAGAGTCGGACCCTTTAAGAGCACCATCACTTCTAAGCATCCCGTATTTTTCCAGGGCTCCGCCACCATCAAGGGCACCATCACTTCTAAGCATCCCGTATTTTTCCAGGGCTCCGCCACCATCAAGGGCACTGTCACTTCTAGGTGACCTCCCCTTTTCAAAAGCTTCGCACCCCTCAAAAGCTCTGTCACGCCTAGATGACCCGACAGTCTCAAAAGCCTGATCAGTTTCAGAAGCATCGCGCCCTTTAAGTGCACAGATTCCCTCCAAGAGACTTCTGTAGGACTCGATTGCCCTCTCATAGCCAGTGAAAGAAGGTACAGGAAGAAGGATACGCCGGGGCTTAACCATGCGGATAAAGGCAGGGATAAGCTCTGAAGCACCATTTCCACAGACGACACAATCCGGCCTGATGCCTTCCATTGCGGCGATAGCTGCCCGGAGTTTTTCATAACGAAGGTCTGGGTATCTTCCCAGATTATCCACAGCGGCCAGGACAGCATTACGCACTCCATCGCTCATACCAAGAGGATTCACGCTTATGGAGAAATCATATTTCACTCTATTACGGTAAATATCGCCGCCGTGCATCAGCCCTGCCCCCTCATAAAAAAGACCTTATGGCAAAAAGAAGAGCCAAGCATAAAAGCTCACAAAGAAAGGCCGTAGCATATAAAAGCCGGTTGGCAAGAATTATATCGCGATGAAGCACAGGCCTTATATCGTCACCCAGGTAGGGCTTATCCTCTTCCACTCCCCCGTACATGGCAGGTCCTGCCAGTCTGACTGACAAAGCACCGGCACAGACACTTTCTGTCTGGGCGGAGTTGGGGCTTTCGTGCTTCATTCTGTCACGCTTATAGATACGCCAGGCATTCTTGCTGCTGAATTCCTTTCCCAGCGAGAAGGAGGCTGCTATCATAAGGAAGGCACTGATGCGGGAGGGTATAAAATTCAGCAGGTCGTCTGTTTTTGCGGCGCAACGGCCGAAATCAATATATTTTTCATTTTTATAGCCCACCATAGAATCCATTGTGTTCACAGCCTTATAGAAAAAGCCAAGAACGGGTCCTCCTATGGCCAGATACAGCATGGGAGCTATAACTCCGTCAGAGGTGTTCTCTGCCACTGTCTCCACAGCCGCCTTAGTGACTCCCTGATCAGAAAGCTTATCTGTATCCCGCCCTACGATCATGGACACAGCCTGACGGGCATCCTCCAGAGTCCCGGTCTCCAGGGCTCGGAAAACCTTGAGACTCTCCACCTTCAGGCATTTCGTGGCCAGCATCTGATAAGTCATGACAGCCTCCAAGACACAGCCTAGGGCAGGATGTAAAAAGTAACCACCCACCAGGACCAGGGCAGAGGTCAGGACCGAGGAGCCTCCCACGAGGCAGAGAAGGATGCGTCCCCCTACCCGCTTTTGTCGGGGAGAAAGGACTTTCCCGGAAAAAAAGCCATCGGTCGCGGGTCCACAAGAGCCGCCATCAAGCTCCCGATTGCCAGAGCTGGCTGAAGCAGCTCCGCTTGCCCGGCCGCCAAAGCCGCCATCAAGCTCCCGATTGCCAGAGCCGCCAGAGTGATCAGTACCGCCAGGAACTCTTGTGGTCGCAGGGTCGCCAGAAGCCCCGCGGCCATCAACAGTCACTCTTTCACCGACATAAGCTTTCCCGCTTTCGTGGCCCCTGCCCAAGAGACGCTTTTCCAAAAAGGCTATCATTTTTCCCATCAGTCTCACAGGATGGGGAAGCCAATAGGGATCTCCCAGAAGAAGATCCAGCAGAAAGCCTGAGAGAAAAGCAATGATGTGGCAGGTCAGGATCAGTCTCACAGCTCAATCCTCCTCAGGTCAGAAATAAGTCCCTCTGGCGCAGTGCCATAAAGAGAAAGGGTGCAGCAATAAGACCCTCCGTTCTCTATCTTGTAATCGTAAAAGCTGCCTCCCAAAAAGGATGAGAGCAAGGCCATTATACTTCCTCCATGAACTACAGCCACTGCAGTATGATAGTCACCTTTCCTCAAATACTCCAACATCTCAACAAATCCGGCTTTAGTCCGCTCCTCGAAGGCTTCACGGCTTTCACCACCAGGGAAGGGCAGGCTTCCATTGCTGTCTATCCATTTTTGATAAGCGTCATGGCAGGCTTTGTCTTTCATAAGCTCCTGGTAATTTTTCCCCTCAAAAAGTCCGAAATCAGTCTCACGGAAATTATCTATCACCACAGGCTTTATCTCAGGAAAGAGGATAGATGCAGTCTCAAGACAGCGCTTCATAGGGCTGGAAAAGACGATGTCAGGCAAGGGGCAGAAGGAGGCAGAGATAACCTGAAAGCCAGATCTGCCAGAGCTGTGCTTTTGGGGAATAGGACTATTGGCAGGCACCATAGCCGCCTTTAACCCCATAAGGCTTTCTCTGCCCTCGGGAGAAAGGGGCTCATCAGTAGTACCTATATATCTTTTCTCCTTATTACCTGCCGTCTGGCCATGGCGTAAAAGTATCAAAGTCACTTTATTCTCTGAGCTATTCCGCATACGATCCTGAAAACCTTTTCTGCTTTTTCAGCAAGAAGGCACTGTAAACGGCCCGTAAGCTCCCTGTACCGCCGGTCATGGGCATTCATGGGAACAATACCACAGCCTATCTCATCACTGACTATAACTATATCCGGCAGCTTCTCCACCAGGGCTTCCACAAAAGAGCTGATATCATGCTCCTTCTTCCCATCGGCAAACTCCCTCCTCACAGCCAGATGGAAATTATTCCAGATAAGGGCTTGCTCTTCACCTTCATCCCCTGCAGCCGCATCAGCAGCAGAAGGCATACCAACAGAAAGAAGCTTCCTGTAGTTATTCTCGTCATAGACGACTGCCCCAGGATGAAGTGACAGTGCATACTCAAGCATTCCCTGAGCATAGCCACCAATAATCAGTTCCATAAGACCTCCAAGCTAGAGTCCTAAAAGCAGGGCAAGCCCTGTTCCCATAAGGGAGGCAAGCTCTGCCACCACCACGAAAAAACCGGAAAGATCCCCGGATATACCACCGAACTGTCTTTTACTCATAGAATAATAATAGACAAAAACAAAAGCCATGCATCCCAGGGAAAAAAGGGCGCAAAAGGATTCAGACAGGGTAAGATAAAGCAAAATGGCCACGCTTATGACAAGCTGTAAAACCAAGCTTATTCCCACCACCCGGCTTTGGCTTGCGCTTGCTTCTGTGTAAAGCATCCCTTCTTTTTTTGCCTTGGGAAAATATGTGACACTGAGTCCGCTTAAGGCACGGGAAATGATAAAAGAAAAGGCCACAGTAAGAGCTGCAGGAAAGGTCTTTACCAGGGAGGCAAAGCCCGCAGCAAGCAGAAGACAGATGGCCAGGCTTATGACGGCAAAGGCTCCTATATGGGGATCCTTCATAATCTCCAGCTTTTTTTCCCTGTCCTGATAGGAATGAAGAGCGTCCATGGTATCCATGAAGCCGTCCACATGAAATCCACCGGTTATAAAAAGGGGAATGGAAACTGCAATAGCTGAAAAGAAAAGATCCCCCAAGGACAAACGCAGGGAAAGAAAATACCAGCCCAGCTCAAAGAGACCGATAACAGCCCCCACCCAAGGGAAAAAACAGAGATGATACTTCATGTCATCCGAGGCCCAGTTAAAACGGGGCATAGGAATACGGGAATAAAGAGAAAAGGCCACATCCATGGATTTGAAAAAAGTCTTTATGAATTTCATTTCACCTGCCCAAAAAGAGGAAGAGGGATTCCTGCCACCAGCTCGTAAGCCTCATCACATTCAGAGGCTATAAAGGAGTTCACTTTCCCAAGAGCTCTCATATAAGAAAGGGTGGTCTCGCTATATTCAGCTCCATCAGCGGAAACATTTCCACTGACGACGACCACGTTATCAGCAATAGAGAAAAGCTTTTCCAGTCCTTTTTCTATTTTCGACACCACACAAGCTTCCTCTTGCGGTCCTTTCTCAGTAAACATCTCGTTGGCCACAAGATTGGTGACGCATTCAAGCAGAACCGAGCATTTTCCAGTCCTGGAGGCTCTCTCCAAGCTTTTGTCAAGCTGTCCCATAAGCTTTTCCGCCACAAGGGCCATGTCGGTGGGCTGCTCTATTGTGATGAAGCCCTTTCCTTCCCTGAGTTTTCTATGCCTCTGGATTTTTGCCCTGCCCTCGTCATCGAAGACCTTCATTGTAGCGATATAATAAAGCCGGCTTCCCTCAAAGGAAGAAAGACACTTTTCCGCAAAGGAAGATTTGCCGCTGCCACTTCCCCCATATACGAAGATAATCATCTTAAAACCTTTGATACTGCTCCACACCAGATTCACGGAATCGTAAAGCCTGATTATATACGGCGACGACGGTTTTCACCATACCCAGCATAAGAAGGGCTCCTGTGCCCTCTCCCAGAGCCATATCAGCATCAAGCACAGGCTCTATTTCAAGGGTCTTGCAAACAAGGGATGTAAGGGGCTCCCGGCTTTTGTGGGAAGGAACATAAAATCTTTTTACCCCAGGGAAAATCCTTTCCGCGGCGAGAGCCGCAACAAGACTTATGGCACCATCCAGAATGACAGGAAGACCACACCTTCTTGCACCTTCAAAGACTCCTATCATTCCGGCAATATCATAACCACCTACAGTCCGAACAATATCAAGGACAGGAGCATCATACAAATCATAGGACTTTATCCCCCGCGCCACCACATATCTCTTGCGATAAAGTCCCTCGTCGGAAAGTCCGGCTCCCCGTCCAACAGCGCTTTCTGCCGGTAAACCCAAAAGAGAGGCTACGACAGCTGCCGATGTGGTCGTATTTCCTATGCCCATCTCCCCTATACAGATAATATCATAGCCTTTCTTCTTGCAATCCTCGGCAAGTTCTATACCAATAGAGATGGCTTTCTCAAGCTCCTCGTGGGACAAGGCTGCTTCCTTAAGGAAATTCCGGCTTCCCTGCCGTATTTTGCGGTCAAGGACCCCTGAAAGCTGAGTATCACAGTCTATTCCCATATCGACCACAATAAGGTCAGTTCCGGTTTTGGAAGCCATTATTCCTGCCGACGATTTTCCCGCAGCTATATTCTCCGCACAGATTCTTGTGACCGATGCAGGAGATTGAGACACTTCCTCCTCCACAATACCATTGTCAGCACAAAGAACCAGCAAGACACTTTTCTCCACGGAGGGATGAATAGTATTCTGAGCCGCCCCTATGACGGAAACGATGTCCTCAAATTTTCCCAGACTATCCAGAGGTTTGGCAAGAGAATCCCACTCTTTTTTTATCCTGTTATATATCCCCTTATAATTCATGAATACGTCCTTCTCTCAGCATAGCATAGACTGCCTTCATATCAATATATTCTCTCACATTTTCAGCAAGCTTGTCGTACTGACTTTCCTTGAATTTTTGAAAATCGTAAGTCCCGGAAGCCCCACCGGCCGCCTCAGAAGCGACATCTTCAGCCCCGGAAGCCACTCCCTCCGGTTCAGCCGCAGCCTTAAGCTCCACACCTTTTTGGGCAGCAAGAGCCTTTACCAGGCTGAAGGCCATATCCCCCTCATCGAAAAAGCCATGGATATAAGTTCCGTAGACATTTCCCTTATAGGCTCCCTTCTCCATAGCATGAACGTCATCTCCCAGTGTGGTGACCCCCATGTGAATCTCATAGCCGGAATATTTTTTACCGGAAAGACAGGAAAGGACTCCCTGGATTTGGGCAAGCTTGCCGGATATACGGGTCCTGACCTTCTGACTCTGAAGCAGAGTCTGGCAATCCAAAAGCTCCATACCACGGATTTCCCCGCCTCCCTCAAGCTTGTCAGGGTCCTTTATTACCTTACCCAGCATCTGATAGCCCCCACAAATGCCGAAGACTGTTTTTTTCACCGAGAATTTTTTGATAGCAGCCTCAAGACCGCTTTCCCTGAGCCATTTCAAATCGCCTATGGTGTTTTTACTTCCGGGAATTATAAGCATATCCATCCGGGGAATTTCGCGGACATCATTTATATAATGGAGGGAAAGCCCATCAATCTGCTCAAAAACAGAAAAGTCCGTGAAGTTTGAGATTCGGGGCAGACGGACGACTCCTATATTAAGCAGGGAATCTTCCTTTCTTTCAAAACGGCTGCTGAGGCTGTCCTCATCATCAAGAGAAATATCCATGTAGGGCAAAACTCCCGTCACAGGAATATGGACTATATCCTCTATCATTTTTATGCCCGGATCCAGAATGCTTTTGTCTCCGCGGAACTTGTTGATTACAAGGCCCTTGACCCTCTCCCTCTCTTCAGGACGCAGAAGCTGCACCGTACCACAAAGCTGGGCAAAGACACCTCCCCTGTCAATATCTCCCACAAGCAGGACAGGAGCGTCCAGCAGCTCCGCCAGTCCCATGTTCACTATATCATCTGAGCGGAGGTTTATCTCAGCAGGACTGCCGGCTCCCTCTATCACAATTATATCAAACTGCTCCGCCAAGACGGAAAAAGCCTTTTTTATCTCCGGAATCAGTTTCTTTTTATACTTGAAATATTCTTTAGCCCTCATATTGCCCAGGACCTCGCCGTTCACTATCACCTGGGAACCCTTGTCATCGGTGGGCTTCAAAAGAATCGGATTCATGCAGACCATGGGCTCTATTCCAGCGGCTTCCGCCTGCATAACCTGGGCACGTCCCATCTCCAGGCCTTCTTTTGTTATGAAGGAGTTAAGGGCCATATTCTGAGATTTGAAGGGGGCGACCCGGTAACCGTCCTGCTTGAAAACACGGCATAGGCCAGCCACTAGAAGACTCTTTCCCGCATTGGACATGGTGCCCTGAATCATAAGCACTTTAGCGTGTTTTTTCCCGCTGGATTTCCACATCGGCTCCTCTTGCCCAGCCGGTACAGCCGGAGCAGGGGCGACACCAGTCACAGAGTCCGCCGGGGAAAGGACCTCATCAGTGGCAGGGGCGACAGTTGTCAAAGGGTTTTCCTTCAGATGAAGAGTGGCAGTAAAAGGATCAAACTCATCCGGCTCCACTCCGTACAGCTTCTGGATAAAATCTCCCTGGAAAAGCTCTTCAGGGCTGTCAATCCTGCACACCTTATCGCCATCAAGGCAGACCACCCTGTCCGAAACCATCTTGACCAGATCCAGCTCATGCAAGGACATCACTATGGCCTTGCCCCTCTCATGGGCGAGATAACGTATAGTCTTAAGGAGATCCAGCTTGTAATACATATCCAGGAAGGAGGTAGGCTCATCCAGCACTATTATCTCAGTGTCCTGGCATATAGCCCTGGCCAGCATGACCCGCTGACGCTGTCCGTCGCTTATCTGCATGAAATCCTTATCACTGACATCCTGGGCATGGACAAGGCTTACGGCTTCATCAACAGCCTTCCAGTCCTCCTTGCTCAGGATGCCCAGCTTCCCTGTGTAGGGATAGCGTCCTGTGGCAATCACGTCACGGCAGGTCATATACTCAGGATGAATACGCTCCGTCATCACCATAGATACATGGTGAGCCGCCTCTGCACTGGAAAGCTCGTCCAACTCCTTGCCTAAAACACTTACAGAGCCGGAAAGCTTTCTCAACTGTCCTGTCACGGTCTTAAGGACAGTGGATTTGCCAGCGCCATTAGGCCCTATAAGAGTGACTATCTCCCCGGATTTAACCTCCAGGGTCATTTCTGATATGATTATTTTCCTGCCGTATCCGGCGGATAGCTTTTCTGTTCTGAGCATCAGGATCTTCTCCCCTGTTTTTTCATCATCATGTAGACGACGACTGGCACCAAGAGCACCGCAGTGACGGAGCTTATGCTTATTTCCGTTGGGGCGAAGACCATACGGGCTATACAGTCGCAAAGGACAGTGATTATGGCTCCCCCTAAAAAGCAGCCAGGGATAAGGATAAGAGGCTTTGCCGTGCCGGATGCAGTTTTCACCAGATGGGGTACAGCGATTCCCACAAAGGATATGGGGCCGGCAAAGGCTGTGACACAGGCAGAAAGCAGGCTTGAGAAGAGGATGAGAACCGTCCTCAAAAGCTTTATATTGACGCCCATGTTTCTGGCGTAATTCTCCCCCAGCTGATAGGCACTTATTGGCTTTGAAAGGAAAAAAGTCAGCAGAGTGACAAGCAGGACGATGCCAGTCATTATTTTCACATCCTGCCAGTTCATACCGGAAAGGCTTCCCATCGACCAGTTATGAAGGTTCACAATGTTGGAATCGCTGGCGAAGGTTACGGCGAAGTCTGTTATGGCAGAGCAGATATAACCTATCATAATGCCACAGACCACAAGGACGGACATATTGCGGACTTTGGTGGAAAGAAGCAGGACTATTCCCATGGATATCATGGAGCCGAAAAAAGCGGCCAGAACCATGCCCATGGAAGAGAAGGGAAGCCCCTGCCCCAGAAAAAAAATCATGGTCAAGGCCACAAGGAGCTTGGCACCGGAGCTGATACCGAGAACATAGGGACCTGCTATGGGATTGCCGAAAAAGGTCTGAAGGAGGAAGCCGGAAACAGAGAGGGCTCCCCCCAGAAGAACAGCGGCTATAAGTCTGGGAAGCCTGATATCCCAGATGACACGATAATGAGTCAAGGAGGAATCATCACCCAAAAGGATAGAGACAATTTCTTTTAAGGACAAAGAGACACTGCCAGTGGAAAGATTCCAGATAAAAAGGAAAAGGAGTATGCAGAACATTAGGATAAAGGCGACAGTGAACCGTTTTCTCTGATTCATATTCTTATAATTTCAAAAGATAAGTAAGATTATCCTCTTCTCCGTTCAAAATCTTGTATAGGTCCTCCATAAAATCAGCGATTCCTGTGGTCTGCTGATAAAAATCCTTGGAGACGAAATAAACCTTTTTATTCTTCACTGCGGCAAAGTCACGGAAAAGCTCGCTTTTAGCGAATAAATCCTCGATAGAGGAAAACTCAGAATCTATAGT
>JAILBN010000085.1 GCA_024680915.1 Treponemataceae bacterium
CAAAGAGACTCGGCATGCCTTTGTTTACTTTGGATGATACAATGAAATCGAACGCTCAGAAACAGGGGGTGTCATGCTTGTAATGACATATTCAGAAGCACGGCAGAATTTTGCATCACTGCTCGACAAGTCAGAAGAGGAAGGTGCTGCTTTTGTAAAACGCGCAGATGGCTCTCTATTCCGAATATCACCAGAGAAAAGTTCAAAATCGCCATTTGAAGGAATAAAGACTCTTTTCGATTTGCAACATTCTGATATCCGCCAGGCTCTTAGGGAAACAAGAGAAGAAAACTAATGTTTTTTGTGTTACGTTACCAGAATTGGCATAAAAAAAGCAGCCCATGCGTCTTAATGTCGCACAAGCTGCTTTTTTTATGCTTTCTGAAAAGAGTAGGGGTGCGGGGAAGGGAAAAACTTGCGTGTGCTCGTAGTTCAGCCTAGCGAGTTTTGCCTTGCCCCGCCTTTTGATTAATACATTCCGTCCATTCCGCCCATACCGCCGGCTGGCATTGCAGGAGCAGGATTCTTCTCAGGAATATCTGTGATCGCACACTCTGTTGTAAGCAGAAGTCCTGCAATAGAAGCTGCATTCTGGAGAGCTGTTCTTGTAACCTTTGCTGGGTCGATGATACCAGCTTCCATCATGTCTTTCCATTCCATTGCATAAGCATCGAAACCGACACCCTTCTTGCTTGATTTTGCCTTGTCAGCTACTACAGAACCATCTGCACCTGCGTTCTCAGCAATCTGGCGGATAGGCTCCTCAAGAGCGCGCTTAACAATCTTGAATCCGACTTTCTCATCGTCTGTAAGGCCGTCTTCTGCTCCTTCAAGAGCTTTTGAAGCCTCGATAAGAGCAAGACCACCACCAGAAACGATACCCTCTTCAAGAGCGGCACGAGTTGCTGCAAGTGTATCCTCAACGCGGTGTTTCTTCTCTTTCATCTCAACTTCTGTTGCAGCACCGATATTGATAACTGCTACACCACCAGAAAGCTTTGCAAGGCGTTCCTTAAGCTTTTCCTTGTCGTAGTCGCTTGTGGCAGCATCAATCTGTGTCTTGATCTCAGCTACACGGTCTTTGATAGCTTTGGCATTGCCTGCACCATCAACGATTGTTGTGTTGTCTTTGTCAATCTTTACGCTCTTTGCAGAACCGAGCTGAGAAAGATCAGCAGCCTCAAGCTTAAGACCCAGGTCTTCTGTGATTACTGTTCCGCCTGTAAGGATTGCGATATCCTCCAGCATAGCCTTTCTGCGGTCGCCGAAGCCAGGAGCCTTTACTGCTACTGTCTTGAGTGTACCACGGAGGTTGTTAACGATAAGGGTTGCAAGAGCCTCGCCGTCCATATCCTCACAGATGATAACAAGGGCTTTTCCTGTCTGAGCTACTTTCTCAAGAAGAGGAAGCAGGTCTTTCATGTTGCTTATTTTCTTGTCATGGATAAGGATGTAAGGATCTGTGTAGTTAGCTTCCATTCTGTCGCGGTCTGTTACGAAGTAGGATGAGATGTATCCGCGGTCGAACTGCATACCTTCTACGAAGTCTGTTGTTGTCTCCATTGTCTTGGATTCTTCAACAGTGATAACACCGTCTTTTCCGACCTTCTCGAAGGCTCCTGCCAGGATTCCACCCAGCTCAGCATCATTGTTTGCAGAAACAGTGGCAACGTGCTTTACGTCATCTCCGCCCTTGACTGCCTTTGAGTTTTTCTTGATGTCTTCTACTGCAAGAGAAACTGCTTTATCCATACCGCGTTTCAGTTCGATAGGTGTCATTCCTGCTGCTACTGCCTTGAGTCCTTCGCGAACCATGGAGTAAGCAAGAACGGTAGCTGTTGTAGTTCCGTCTCCGGCTACATCATTTGTCTTTGCGGCGACTTCTTTTACGAGCTGAGCTCCCATGTTCTCAAATGGATCTTCAAGCTCAACTTCCTTTGCAACGGAAACTCCGTCTTTTGTGATTGTCGGGGCACCGAATTTTTTGTCCAGCATGACAAGGCGTCCTTTAGGACCAAGAGTTACCTTTACTGCCTGTGAAATCTGTTCAACGCCGGAAAGCAATTTTTTGCGGGCGTCTTCATTAAAAACGAGCTGTTTAGCCATTTTTTCTGTATCTCCTTTCAACTGTTCAGTACGATTGTGAACAGAAAATGTTAAAAAGTATGGCAGACTAAGTCTGTTATCGTAAATTTACTGATTTTTTGCAGAAACGGCAAGTTTTTTTGATTTTCTTTCCTATAATGCTCAATTGAAAAATCTGCTTTCAAATGGTAGAGTTATTTCATATGGATACGATTAATTGGGGTTTCCTTGGAGCTGGAAATATTGCGAATTGTCTTGCTCCTGCCGTGAAAAATACGGAGGGGGCTGTTTTGTATGGTTGTGCTGCCCGTACCCGGGAAAAGGCCGATGCCTTTGCCAGCCGATGGGAGATTCCGCTTGCCTATGACAGCTATGATAAGCTGATTTCTGACCGTAAGGTTGATGTCATTTATATAGCAACCCCTCACATGAATCATGCGGAGCTGGCTATAAAGGCTATGAAGGCGGGGAAGGCTGTCTTGTGCGAGAAGCCTGCAGCCGTGAATGCCGCTCAGCTTCAGGAGATTATGGAAGTCTCTAAGCAGACAGGAATGTTTTTTATGGAGGCTTTATGGTCTCGCTTTCAGCCTGCTTATTTAGAGACTATGAGGCTTATCAAGAATGGTGAGTTAGGGGAGATTAAGGCAGTCTACGCTGATTTTTGCAATAATGTTCCTTATACTCCAGGCTCCAGGCTTTATGAGCCTGAGCTCGCAGGGGGGGCTCTTCTTGATATGGGTATATACCCCCTTATGTATGCGCTCTCCATCGCCTCTGCAGTTCAGGGTGTTCCCTTTAACTCTGTTAAGACTCTTTCGACCAGGACTTCCTGTAGAAAAACAGCCCTTGGGCTTGATGCCTTCGAGTCCATAATGCTTGATTTTGCTGGCAAGGATAAAGGTGATCTTTTCGCTTCTCCGGCAGAATCCTCCTTTCCTGCTGTACTTACAAGCGGGCTTGATGCCGGCTGTGGCGATCATTTCAAGGCGGCAAAAATAATAGGGTCCAAAGCTACTCTTCACATACCTGGTTTCTGGTATGCCCAGCAGATAAATATTATTGGAAGTGATGGCAATCTTATTGAGCAAAAGAAGCTTCCCTTCCGGGTGAACGGCTACGAATACGAGGTGGCAGAGGTTATGCACTGTCTTGCTGCCTCCTCTGGTCCAGATGTAGAACGTCCTGTGATAGAATCAGAGCTGCATTCCCATGCTGACTCCATGAGGCTCATCAAGCTAATGGATTCCTTCCGTTCTGAATGGGGTATCGTATATCCCTTTGAGAAGGATATGAAGAAAGGAAAGTCCGGGGCTGATGCCTTGGAAAAACTTTCTGCCGAGAAGATATCCTGTGGGGTTACAGGAGCTGGCATGGCTTCCGAAAAAGCTCCGGATAAAGGAAAGACTGAGGCACAGTCTGCCGGAACTAAGGACAAGAAAATAGATGATACAATCGTAGTATACACTGATGGGGCTTGTTCCGGGAATCCTGGCCGGGGAGGTTGGGGAGCCGTTATCATTGTGGATGGAAAGGAGCATCCCATGAGCGGGGGTGAGAAGCTTACCACCAACAACAGGATGGAGCTTATGGCGGCAATCGAGGCTCTTGAGGCTGTCCTTGAGGAGCGTTTGTGGCGGAACAGAAAGGTCTGCTTGGTATCTGACAGTCAGTATGTTAAAAACGGTATACAGACCTGGATAAAAAACTGGAAGAAAAACGGTTGGCGGACATCCAACAAGGAGCCTGTAAAAAATAAGGATTTGTGGCTTGAGCTTGATGAGGCAGTCTCAAAGCTTGATATAGAATGGCGTTGGGTAAAAGGTCATGCAGGTAATAAGTATAATGAGATGTGTGACAGGATGGCTGTAGAAGCCGGGCAAAAAATGTGATGGTAAAGTGATTTCATAAGATTTTTATAGTTTCACAAGGCTATGTATCTTTTCTTTTTGCCGGATGTTTATTTTATATAAAATTTACCGACTATATTTTAGGATGATAAAAAAATTGGAATAAAGAAGGACAGGTTTTTGTCTGTATAGGAGAAGCTGATCATGAGAAATAAAGTTCTTGTCGTTGCTGTTTTAAGTATAATTCTAGTTCTAGCAGGATGTGCTTCAACATCTGGAAAAAAGGCCGAGGAATCATTGTATCCTACAAGTCTTGGAGATTTCTCTCCCTTTGAGTTAGGAGATGCGATAAGTTTGTGGAAGAGTGGAAGTGATGTATCTCCCTGCGAGATGAAACTTTATTGTATTCCTAGAACAAATAAAATAGAAATACATTTTAGTAAGGCCATAAATAAAGTCTGCCTGATGATGGATGCGGAAGATTGTGCTGGATTTGTAGAAAACGTTGAAAAGTACATGGCAGATTATAACTCAGGTCATTTTGACAAGAATTATAAACCTACCAAGAAGAAT
>JAILBN010000037.1 GCA_024680915.1 Treponemataceae bacterium
ATACGATACCTTTAAGTTATCGTATTTTATTTATCACTAGTTTCAATTCACGCTTTCCTGCGACATTTATTGATAATATCGTATAATTCATATTTTTTCTATTCACTCCTTAAAAGTTTAATAAATTCCCACTAGATTCAACTATTTCATAACTTAAACCTTTTTCTTCGTTGTAATAAGATTTATCCAAAACGTAAATTCCTGACTGAGGATAAACCTCATATATCATTTTTGCTTTACCAAGTTTTTCTAACTGATTTGAATAGACATTCACTGTGTATTGCTGAGACTTTTTAAGAAGGTTTTTTAAATTTTTATAATAATCCTTATCCATTTTTTCCAGTGCTGCATATTCTCCGCTTAGATTTTCCCCTTCCCCATAAGGGACAATAATACCAGTCGTTGCGTCTGCAATAACTTCAAAGTTTTCCCAAGCAGTTTTAAATGCCTGTCTATAATAATAAGGCCACTGTTTACCATAATTGTCTTCATAATTTTGAACCGCATATTGATTATCTGAAAGCATATCCAAAACACTTGCTTCATGGTTCTTAATTGAATACTTCAGCAAAGAATCTGGCAGAGATCCGTAAAAATATTTGAAATATGAATAAATAACATCTGGATGAATCAAATTACAATTTTTTGTTTCTTTTTCAGCTGGATAATCTCGAAGTATTCTTCCCATACAATCTTGTCCTATTTTTAGCTCTTCAAGAGAACCGAGTTTTTCATCTTTGTATGAAAAAATTGCAACTTGTCCATGACAGTTTTGTCCTGCTTCGTCTTTTAATTCATTATGACGATTACAGCGTCCGGCAGTCTGAATGATTGAATCAAGCCCTGCCATATATCGAAGTGCCCCTTGAAAACTCAAATCTACTCCTGCCTCAATCAGACGAGTGCTTATGCAGACAATTTTGTTACCCGTCTCTAGTTTGTCTTTTATTTCTTCAATTACACGCTTTCTATGAGCGGGACACATATTTGTACTTAAATGATATACAAACTCAGCACATCCACTATTTTTTACCAAATCAAACAATTCACTTGCCTGAGGCTTTGTATTTACCACAGCTAAAAAACTGTTGATTTTTTTCATTTGTGTCTTTATATAATCACAAATATCATTTGCTGTATGAGACTTTAGTCCTCCAGAAGTCATATCAATAAAATTAACTCTTTTTAGAGAATTAAAATGCTCTGACAAATTATCAATTACCTCACCATCAGTTCTTAACCTGAAGCATTTATCAGCTTCCTTTCCAATTTTATCTAACCCTGGCTGGGTAGCAGTACAGAGCATTGCTGAACAAGAGCAAACATTTACCAGATATTCCACCCCCCAGTTAAAAAGATATGTTGTTTTTAGAGGAAGTGTCTGTATCTCATCAAATATAAGCACACTATTCGCCAATTGATGCATTCGCCCGATTTTTTTTGTACCAGAGGCAAAAAGACTTTCTAAAAATTGAACCATTGTTGTTATAATTACAGGTGAATTCCAGTTTTCTTCAAACCGAGAATAATTATTCTCTGATTCCATAAGGTATTCTTTTTTTTCCACAGAGAGATTTGAATGACACTCCAAAACAATCTGTCCTTTTGTCTCTTCGTTCTCCAATACTTTTCTAATTTCTTCTGCATTTTGATCAAGAATGGAAGTATATGGAGCAATTACAAAAATATGCTTCATATTGAATTTTATTGCTTGCTCCAATGCAAATCTTAGGGATGCAAAAGTTTTTCCAGCTCCTGTGACTGCCGAACAAGTAAAAATTCCTTTTTCTCCCCTCCCCAATGTTTTACATTTTTCAGATAGAGAAGTTCGAATTTTTCCCAATTCATTCTCAGATGATACACAAGAAAGATACTTCTCAAGCTTTAACAGTAACTTGTCCCAATTTGGAATTTTAGAATATTCAGAAAGTTCTATTTTTCGATTTTCTTCAAAGGCTGCACTATCACTTCTATCTGCATCGATAAGACAACTTGAAAGATTTCTTAAATGCATACCCATATTAAAAAAAACTTGTTTATTACTTTTGGTCTTTCTTTTACAAGGAAACAAAAGAGCCTTCTTACCGTCATCAAAAAATTTCTCAGAAGTGATAAAATTGCTTATTTTGGCATTTAAGAATGGTAAAAGTTTTGTTTTTACCTCGTCTAATTCAGTTTCTTCTATGTCTTTTTCTAAACGTTTTTTAAATTCTGACGAGCCATCAGGGCTTATAAAATCAGGTAACCCTAATCCATGGTGATACATTACAACAGCTTCAAGAGCAACTACTATAAGCTTGCTTTCATTTGGAAACAGGTCGTTTATTAATTGCCCTCCTGCAGTAGCATGATCTTTTTTTGATCGTGTATTACCATTTACTGAACTTATTAAATATAATTGCCATGTTTTTGTTGATTTTCCTACATCATGAAGAAGACCAGAAATTTCAGCTATTTCAGGAAACCCTATATCTTTTCCAAAAGCATAGCAGAAAACCCCTGTTTCCTGCAAATGATCACTAAGCTTCTGGTAATTTGGTTCCGTATTTCTCCACCGTGCTAAAATTTCATCCATAAGATACTCTCCCGAAAAAGTATATATTTTATTATACCACACTTTCAGGGACCTATATTGTCCCTGTCGTTGAAAAAATTATTTTTTTTATTCCAATTTGTTCAAAGTATTTTTCAGACGTTCCCTATCCTCTTCTGTTTTATCACCTTTAAAATACATTTCCACAAAGGTTACTGTCCTGCTATCTTCCTGCCAAATAAAGATTATTCTGATTCCAGACTGATTTCCACGTCCAGGCAATGACCTACAGGCAAATTTACGAACTTTGTTCGAAACATATTTTTCGCTACAGAAGCCTTGAATAGGAACAAAGGCGGAGGTAGGGACTCCTTGATTATAAAAAGTTTCAATTGTATATTTTTTAAATATTTCAAAATCATCTTCCAGCGTTCGATAGCGCTTTAAAAGAGACTTAAAATCCTTCTCAAACTCCGGCAGGCTCTTATAATTAATCATAATCCTCGCTGTATGCCCTTACGGAAGTCTCCGGGGTACGATAAAAGACCGCCTCGTAATCTAAAACCTCTTTATCTTTGGCACCAATCCAAGGAATGTCTTTATGAGAAAAGGCGGAAAGCTCCGAAGCCGTTTTTCCTGAATGCTTTTCCAGCTCAGAATCAATGAATTCAAGCTCTTGGGCAGAAAGCATGGTAAGGTCAGGATCCTTAAGGGGGAGGTATTTTGTCATCTCCCGCTTATAGTATTCTGTTTTGACTTCTTCTATGAGTCCATCCTTTACCATCTGACGGCTGAGTTTTGCAAAATCCACCGGAGTCGGTCCGAAGGTGTTCTTTATATAGGAAAGGCCCATAAGCTGCTTCTCGTACAGCTCGTAATAATCGAAATCAATAAAATAAAGGAGTTTGTACAAAACGGTCTGACCCACGTTGGGCTTTGCACCCACCTTTGCTAACACATACAAGAAAACCTGTTTGAACTTTTCTATGTTGTTCTCTGGTATATTGATTCTTATATCTGGACTTTCTTCCTGCTTCTTGGATTTTAGTATTGAATAGGATGGTTCCACCGGCATTTTATTATCAATGATGCAGTAATAATCAACATCGAAAACAAGAGACAACTTTCTGACTATATCCAGGGGGAGTTCTGTAGTGCCGTTCTCATATTTGATGTAAGACTGTCGTGAAACACCCAGCCTTTGTGCCAGTTCTTCCTGAGAAAAAGAGTTCTTTTCACGAAGGATTTTTATGATTGATTCCATGTTTAGAATATATATCCTGACTTTGTATAAGTCAAGTTTTATTTACATTTGGATGTAAACTTTTATAAACTCACACCCCCTGCGTTACTGCCTGGAACGCCCCTTTTCTCCTTGTGATTACCACTTATCCTCATATTCTGCCACTTGTCGCAGAAATCCCCATCTGCGTCCCACATCACTTTATACTGCAAACCATGAAAAGATTAACAACAATTTTACTTTTGGTCGCAGTTATCTGCAGTGTAGGCTTCGCAGAGGAAATACCTTCTGCTGATGTAAAATACAGATTCACCGGTGGCGGTTTCTGGTCCTGTGGTAAGGATTATACAGGCGGCTTCGGAGAATTCGGCGTGAATCTGCTTCCTGAAGAAAAAAACTTTGTCCTTCGTGACTGTGTTTTCGTACAGGGAGAGGGAGGGACTCTGGGCAACAATCCTGATTTGGAATTCGGTGCTCTTGAGCTGGGTGACAAGCTCATTATAGGTGGCAGGTACAACGGCAGAGGCTTTATCGTAAGAAGCTACGGTTTCATAGGTGCTTCTCTGGGTATTTTCTCCTGCGAGGGTCACGACTTTTTCAGCATGCCTCTTATGCTGACATTGCACTTCGGTGGCGGCTTTGAATTCCAGTACAGTCCCTGGTCAGCCTTTGTAATTGAGTTCGGCGGCTTGAACAGACTCTTTTTGGGTGACACCAGCAGCTTGGGAAACAACCTGGGTAGCTATCCAATTTCAAGTCCATCCCTTACAATAGGTTTCAGAAGCTATAATTAATCAAGAGGTGTCTTCAGTGAGAACTGAAATTAAAATAGACAAATGCGAAAGGCCCTTCTGTGTGATTCATACGGAGGCGGAGACTCCCGGGATTCTGGCAGCTGCAGAGAAAATCCGCAGGCTGGACGAAAGCGGAAGGGCTACGGTGATTTCAGGATGGGACGGAGATTTCTGCATCCAGTTGAGGCAGGAGGATATTTTCAGAATCTACAGTATGGACAAGAAGGTCTACGTGGAGACTGAGAAGGAGAGTCTGCTGCTGAAGATGAGGCTTTATGAGTTCGAGCGTCTGGCGGAGGAGTGCGGATGGACGGATTTCATAAGGATTTCCAACACGGATATAGCGAACTTCTCCAAGGTTACGGCTTTGGACATGTCTATAACCGGGATCGTCCGGGTAAAGTTCACGGACGGAAAGACTGCCATGGTATCAAGGAGATATATGGCGAAAATAAGGGACCAACTGAACATGGTCCGTAAATAAGGCGGTCTGTCAGTTTGGCAGGCGCAACGGTTTGGCTGGCAATCTGCGAATTTTGCGACAGGCGCGGTCAATGCCGGCGAGTTTTGCCACAGACGCAGTAAGTGCCGCAGTCGGATCCGCAGCGCACGGGAGTTTTGCGACAGGCGCGGTGTTCGCGCAGGGCACGAGAGCTTCGTGGAAGGCGCAGTGGAGAAGTCACTCACAAGGCTAGGCAAGCAGTGAGGATTTCACACTCTCATATTTTTAGATTTTTAGGAGATTTGATTATGTTGAAAACTATTATAAAGAGAATACTTTTTGGCTTTGCCACCGGTGTTTTTATCGGAGAAACGATTCTTATTCTGGAATCACTTTTTGCAGGAACGGGCAGCTTTTACCCAGTATCCCCATATTTGGTGCGGAATGCAGGTTCTGACCTGACTGCGGTGATAATCCAGTATTTCTGCACGGGAATAATGGGAGCCGTCTTCTCCTCATCAAGCATCATCTTTGAGCTTGATAACTGGAGCCTCCTCAAGCAGACGGTCGTCCACTTCATACTGACTTCGGTACTGATGTACATCATAGCTTTCGTCTGCGGCTGGTTCCCCCACAATGTGGTCAACACCCTTATATGGTTCGGAATGTTTATTGTGGTTTACATAATTTTCTGGTTAAGCTTCTTTTTCTACTACAAGAAAAAGACCCGGGAGATAAACGAGAGCCTGAAGAAATAAGGCAGACCCGGAAAGCTGGGAAAAGCACCCGCACAAGCCAAGGGGGCTTGTGGAGGTGCGCGCCCCGGGCAGTCGGCTGGCTTCCACAAGAGGCGGACAAGAGAGGCAGGCTGCTCCGGACAGCCGACCGAAGAAGGCCGAACTAGGCAGGCGGCTCCGGGCAGCTGACCGAAGAAGGTGCGCGCTCCGGGCTTTGTCATTTTAAAACTTCACGACCTTTGGTGCTGCCGAAAAGGAGGAAAGGGTTGCCACTGCATTCTTGAAGTAAAGAACCTCCGTGTTGTCGTCTGTGGCTGAGTACATTCCCTTCAAATCAGGATAAGCGTCCAACATGGACACCTTAGGCTCCAGCCGGTCATCCCGGACCAGCTCCCCAGCCAGCCGGCACCACTCGTTGCCGTCGAAGCAGCAGAGCTCCACCTTGGGGTTATTCTGTATCTGCTTTGAAACTTCCTTTACTTTTCCTGTCTGGATGTAAAGCTTTCCCTCAAAAAGATTGATTGTACCGAAGGGTCTTACCCTGGGCTGCCCGCCCTCATCCGTGGCAAGGTAGTATGTTCCGCATTTCTTGATAAAATCGTAGACTTCTTTCATAAATCCTCCTGATGTCTTCAGTCTGTTCCACACTGCCAGCCGTGACGAGCTCCGCGAAGGGCACAAGTCTGCTGACCTGGACGAGCTCCGCAAACGGCTTCCTCCTGCCGGCCGCAAGTGCCGCAAAACCAAAGAATCCCCTTATTCTAGCACATTTTTTTAATTCCGGATAAAAGAATGCAAAAAAAGGATTGACAATAATTCAAAAAAAAACTACATTAGGCAATCATTACTCTGTAATATTACACCGTAATATTACAAGAAATCATATCAGGGTCAAAAATGTCATACGATTACGAGCTGACACACAAAAACATCATCAAAAGCGCAGAGGAGCATTTCAAGGAAAAAGGCTTCAGGGAAGCGTCCATCAGACTTATCTGCAAGGATGCGGGAGTGACCAACGGAGCCTTTTATGCCCACTTCAAAAGCAAGGAAGATTTGTTCGACAACCTGGTAGCCCCCTGTATGGAGGAGTTCAAAAAGCTTTACTCAGAGGAAGAAGAAGTCTCCTATACCATCAACAGCTCCCAGGACATATTAAGGATATTCCAGCAGACTCATTCCTCATCGGATAAGCTGATTCATTTTCTCTGCCAGTATCGGGAAATTTTTCTTCTCATACTGGACTGCAGCGGCGGAACCAGCTACGAGAATTTCCAAGACACAATCATAGAGGAGGAGGCCAACAGCATGTATACTTTCCTGGAACACTGCAGGCCCTTCCTTAAGAATCCAGAGAATATATCTCCCAATCTCATAAAGATGGGAGCCTCCTTTTTGATCTCCACCATTTTCTATTCCCTGAAAAAGGGAATGACAGCGGAGGAGATTCTTAAGGAAGCAAGAGTGGTGAGCGACTTCTGCATAGCAGGATACAAGCAGCTGCTGGGTTTATGAAATAATGGCCCTCTGAAAAAGGGGCCATTTTATATAAATATTAGTTAGCCTGAACTAACTAAATAAAAAAAGGAGGTTTTCCAATGGAAACCAAAAGACTCACTGGTAAAGATCTGATTAATGTCGGTATCTACACGGCTTTGAACATAGTCGTTCAATTTCTTGTGGGTATGCTGAACGCTATCCCGGTAATGTATCCGCCGATTCTCTTCCTGATTCCGATTGTTGACGGTATTCCTATGATGCTTTACTACTCAAAAATCGAAAAGTTCGGAATGCTCTCGATTACGGGTATCATCTGTGCGGCTTTCTACTATATCTCAGGTTACACTTGGGTCTGCGTCGTCTTCCTGGCTCCGGCGGCCATCATCGCTGATATAATCCTAAAGCTCAAGGGCTACAAGAAGTTCTCTTCCATGCTGATAAGCTACATGGTCTTCTCCCTTGGTATTCTGGGCGGTCCTGCAAACCTCTGGCTGGCAGGGGAAAGCTACTGGGCAAAAATTGAAGAGTCCATGGGCAAGCAGTACGTGGACCAGCTTGCTTATTACATGCCATCCTGGATGCTCTACGTGGGAATCGGCCTAACCTTGCTGGGTGGTCTTATCGGAGCCTTCCTGGGAAGGAAGCTTCTTAACAAACACTTCAAGAAAGCAGGAATCGTATGATGGACGGGCAGCTTAACAAAAGAAAATTTCATCTGGATCCCAGGACCAAGCTTTTCATCATGGCTCTTATCGCAACTCTTGAGATGATGGATACCCATATTTTAGTTACGGCTGCCTTAGGTGTGATTCCTTTCCTTTTATTTTTGAGCAACCGGCAGTTCGCAGGGGCCTTCAAGTTCCTGGCCATATTCTCCCTTGCCGTGCTTGCTCATATTTTCAGGGCGGATATGCAGATAAACATGGTGCTGAACATGATTATCGTACTGCTGGGAGGTCTTGTCCTCGCCCTCTTCCCAGCCTTCGCCTGCGGTGACTACATCTTGAAATCCACCACCGTAAGCGAGGCTATTTCTGCCCTGGAAAAGCTGAAGGTGGGAAGAAAGATAACAATCCCTCTGTCGGTGATGTTCCGTTTCTTTCCCACTATCAGGCAGGAGCACCGGTCAATTCATGATGCGGCCATGATGAGGGGCTTAACGATTGGAAGAAAGCGCTTTTGGAAGAATCCGGCCCAGGCCTTGGAATACAGAGTCGTTCCCCTGCTGATATCCATTGCCAATATCGGAACGGATCTTTCAGCGGCAGCCCTGTCCAGGGGATTGGATAACCCAATAAAGCACACAACCTATGCAGACGTTAAAATGACCCGTAGAGATTATTTAACAATTTTGGCTATAGTTTCATTCCTAACGCTGGTATATCTGCTCTCCAGCCTTGTATTCAAATAGAGCAGCACTAGGAAACTTTTTTATGATTGAGTTTAACAATGTCTCCTTTGAATATACTGACGGGACAAAAATCCTTTCAGATTTGAATTTGAAAATTAACAGGGGAGAAGTCATTCTCCTCTGCGGAGAATCGGGCTGTGGAAAATCCACCCTGATTCGAATGATAAATGGGCTGATCCCTAATTATTATCCGGGGAAGCTTTCGGGTTCAGTCCTTGTAAACGGAGTAGACACGCAAAAAGCACAGCTTTATGAGCTTTCAGAGCACGTGGCCTCCGTTTTCCAAAACCCAAAAACCCAGTTCTATAATGTGGACTCCACTGAAGAAATGGTATTCAGTCTTGAGAACAAGGGCATCCCCCGGGAAGAGATGAAGAAAAAGCTGGCCGATACGGTAAAAAGGCTTAGGATGGACAATCTGCTGGGCAGGAATCTTTTCAGGATGTCCGGCGGAGAGAAGCAGAAGGTAGCCTGTGCCTGTGCTGACACCTCGGATGCCCCCATCATAGTACTGGACGAACCCTCCTCCAATCTGGACCTGCACTCCATCAGGGAGCTGGCAGAGATAATAAAGCAATGGAAGGCGGACGGAAAAACCGTGATTGTGGCGGAGCACAGGCTCTACTACATGCTGCCCTACGCAGACAGGGTCCTTTACTTAAAGCAGGGTAAAATAGAGATGGAATGCTCTGCCGCTGAGATCATAGCCCTGGGAAAGGATAAGCTTTCAGCGATGGGACTTAGGAGCACGGATATATTCGGACTCCCCCTGAACGAGCCTTCCATCACCAGCAAGGATAAAATAGAGCTCACCAACTTCCGCTACATATATCCCGGAAGCCTGCAACCCTCACTGGATGTGATGGACGTAAAGATTTCCCGCAACGCCATCATCGGTGTGGTGGGAGACAACGGAGCGGGTAAATCCACCTTCGCCAGGGCCCTGTGCGGCTTCGAGAAGCATGCCACAGGTGGTCTTACCTTTGACGGAACCACCTTTGCCCGGAGGAAGCGCCTTAGAAAAACCTTCATGGTCATGCAGGACGTAGGCCACCAGCTCTTTACTGATGAAGTGCAGGAGGAGCTTAGCTCCTGCATAGATGAGCCGGAAAGCGACGAGGTCAAGCAGGAAAAGGTTTACAGCCTTTTGAAAAAGCTGAATCTTGACGACAAGGCAGCTCGCCATCCCCATTCCCTTTCTGGGGGCGAAAAGCAAAGGGTTGCCATAGGAAGCGCCGTTATCTCCGACAGGGAGATAATAGTCTTCGACGAGCCCACCAGCGGCCTTGACTACAGGCACATGAAGACGGTGGCGGCCCTGATCAGGGAATTGAAGGCAAAGGGCAAGACCATCTTCCTTATAACCCATGACCCTGAGCTTATCGCTGAATGCTGTGACGAGCTTATATATATGCAGAACGGAAAGGTCCTGGAATACGGCAAGCTGACCCAGGCCATGTATAACCGCTGGCTTTACAGGACCAGCACCCACAAGGAAAAGAAGAATGTGGAGAGGGAGCAGCTGAACCCGATAAAACGCTTGTGGCAGCTGGCCAAGAAGCAGCACAAAAGGCTGATAGCCTCTATCATCCTTGCCTTGATAGGCGTCTTAGGAAGCGTAGTTCCCTTTGTCTGTGCAGGACAGGTAATAAACGCTCTTATAGGGGGAAACAGAGATTTGAACTTCTACCTCCGCTTATGCCTTATAGGGTTGGGAGGAATAGGGGTCAAAACCATCTTCTACTCCTCAGGCCTGGCGGTCAGTCATAAAGCCGCCTTCTCCATAATCGCTGACATCAGGAAGGCCATGTTCAACAAGCTGCCAAAAATGCCGCTGGGAACGATACTGGATACCTCCAGCGGTAAGCTCAAGCAGATTATCGTGGACGAGGTGGACAGCATGGAGCGGCCCATTGCCCACATGATACCAGAGCTTTCCGCCAATGTGGTGGGCGCGGTGGCCATCTGGATACTGCTTATGACTGTGGACTGGCGTATGGGCTTTTTGACTCTGGTCTCAATCCCCATAGGACTGGGTCTTGGTGCCTTGGTCCTTATCGGCTATTCCAGGGACTACGAGACAGCCATCCACACTGTACAGGAGATGAACGCTACCATAGTGGAGTATATCCACGGAATAGAGGTCATAAAGGCCTATAACCAGGGAAAAAGCTCCTACACAAAGTTCAAGGACAGGGTAATGGCCACGGCCAACTACTACTACCAGTGGATGAAGCGCTACCAGTCAAGGCTGTCACTGGCCTACTCCATAGCGCCCTGCACTCTGATAACAGTACTGCCCATTGGCTTTGTCATGTATCAGAACGGAACCCTGGACCTGGGAACCTTCATCACCTCCATCATGCTTTCCATGTGCATAGTGGGGCCTGTAATCTCGGCACTGAACTTCGCCGACACATCAGGAAAGCTTACCCCCACCATCACCACCGTTGACGAAATACTCAACGGTAACGAGCAGCTGCACAGCGAAAAACCGGTGGAGCTTAAATCCCACGACATACAGTTCAAGGACGTGTCCTACTCTTACCACAAGGGTACCCAGGTCCTGCACAACATAAATCTTGATATAAAAGAAAAATCCATGACGGCCTTGGTAGGACCTTCTGGAAGCGGAAAATCCACCATAGCCAAGCTGGTGGCGGGCTTCTGGGATGTCCAGGACGGAGAGCTGACCATGGGCGGCTTCAATCTTAAGGATATCCCCCTTAAGCAGCTTTATGACCAGATTGCCTTTGTCTCTCAGGACACTTATCTTTTCAACGACACCGTCATGAACAATATCCGTATGGGACGCATGTCCGCCACCGATGACGAGGTGGTGGCCGCAGCCAAAGCCTCGGGCAGTCTTGAGCTTATAGAGAACCTGGCAGACGGCTTTGACACCATGGTGGGTCAGGGAGGAGCAGCCCTCTCCGGTGGAGAAAGGCAGCGTATAGCCATTGCCAGGGCCATGATCAAGGATGCGCCGGTGGTTATCCTTGATGAGGCCACAGCCTACATAGACCCGGAGAACGAGGCTATCCTTCAGCACGCCATAGGTCAGCTTATAAAAGACAAGACTGTAATCGTAATAGCCCACCGCTTATCCACAATCACCGATGCGGACAAAATCGTACTGGTGAACGACGGAACAGTTCAGGCCGCTGGTACTCACCAGGAGCTTCTGAAAAAGGACGAGCTTTACAGATCCATGTGGGATGCCCATATGGGAGTTGAAGAAGGAGGGGCAGCATGATTGAGGCCTTACGTAAAATAATCAGGTTCGCAGGTGCCGAAAGAAAGAACATAAGGAAATCGATTTTCGTAAGTCTTTTGTACTCCTGCTTTGCCATGCTGAGGATAGGAGCCATATATTTCGTCATAACAGCCATAGTCTCAAAGGAAAGCGGGAATGCCGCCGCCTGGAAGGCCTTTTTACTATTGCTCGCCAGCATAGTGGGAATGACCCTTACCAGGAATGTCTACCAGATGCAGCAGACCCATGCAGGCTTTTTTATGAGCGCTAACAAGAGGCTGGACATAGGAAACCGTCTGAAAAGAATTCCCATGGGCTTTTTCAACAACAACACCATAGGCGAAATCTCAGGTATAACCACCACAGTGCTGGACACTGTTGAGAACATAGGAGCCACGGTTCTGGTTCTTGTACTGGGAGGCCTGGTAAACGCTGTGGTCTTCCTGCTGATGATTCCCTTCTTTGACTGGCGCATAGCCTTGATAGTCTTAGGGGGAATGATAGTCTACCTGCTTTTCACCTCTCTTATGGAGCACAGGACAAGAAAGCTGGCTCCGAAAAGGGAAGAGAGCAAGACAGCCATAGTCGAGGCCTCCCTGGAAAACATTCAGGGAATGAGCGTGGTAAAGGCCTTCAACCTTGCGGGAAAGGGAGATGCAAAGCTCAGGGCTGCCATTGACCGCTACAGGGACAACAACCTTGCCCTGGAGAAGATGTTCATACCTATCTCCATAGTGCAGAATATCTTCCTGGGTGCCTTCAAGATGCTTATAATCTTTGCCTCCGCCTATTTTTATCTGAATGGAAGCATGGAGCCTGCAATCGCTTTTATCATGATAATTGTCTCCTTCCAGGTCTTCAACGACATAGAGCAGACCGACGCAGGACTTTCCATGCTGAGGCTTGTGACAAGCTCCATTGACCAGGCCGAGAAGATAGATGCCATGCCCCAGCTGGATGAGCAGGGCAAGGATTACAGCCCCCAGACCCACGACATAAAGATAGAGAATGTAAGCTTTGCCTACGGCACTAAAGAGATACTTCACGATATATCCCTGAATATCCCCCAGAATACTATGACGGCCTTTGTAGGTCCGTCAGGAGCGGGAAAGACCACCCTGGCCCTTTTGATATCCCGCTTCTGGGACGTGAAGAAGGGAAGCATTTCCATAGGAGGAAAGGATATACGGGAGTATACCCTGGAAAGCCTTATGGCCCAGATAAGCCTGGTATTCCAGAATGTCTATCTTTTTGCAGACACGGTGGAGAACAATATCCGCTTCGGCTGCCCCGATGCCTCCAGGAAAGAGGTGATACAGGCGGCGAAGAGGGCCTGCTGCCACGATTTTATAATGAGCCTTCCAGACGGCTACGACACAGTTATCGGTGAAGGAGGGGCAACCCTTTCCGGAGGTGAGAAGCAGAGAATCTCCATTGCCAGGGCTATTCTGAAGGATGCGCCTATAATCATACTGGACGAGGCCACGGCAAACGTTGATCCTGAAAACGAGGATAAGCTGAAGCTGGCCTTTGAGGCCCTGACTAAGGATAAAACTGTGATTATGATAGCCCACCGCCTGAATACAATCCGTAACGCTGACCAGATCGTGGTCATAAACGCAGGGGGATTAACGGCCGGCACCCACGATGAGCTTATGAAAACCAACAGGATTTACAACAGGTTCGTCAACATGAGGGAGAAGGCCGCCGACTGGCAGCTCTAGAGCTAAAAGAGTCTCAAAGTGTTTTTTTCCAGTAAAATCACACTTTGAGAGGGCTTACGTGGTATAACTATTATATGAACGACAGATTAGACTACATAGCTATAGATTTTGAAACGGCCAACCAGTACAGGAACAGCGCTTGTTCCGTAGGGCTTGTCCGTTTTATTGACGGCAAGGAGACGGACTCAGTATACTCCCTGATTCATCCTGCAAAAATGTACTTTGTTCCCGAATGGACAAGGGACATTCATCACATCTCCTATGATGATGTCCGGGACAAGCCCTTCTTCCCTGATGTCTGGAACAATATGGTCATGCCCTTCGTTGAGCAGACACCGGGAATCCCCTTAGTAGCCCACAATGCCAAATTCGACATGAATGTCATCCGGGGTTGCTGCGATTACTTCAATCTCCCCCTCCCCGACCTGGATTATTTCGATTCACTTTTGGTGGCACGAAAGACCTGGCCAGGGCTACCCAATCACAAGCTCACCTTTCTGGGGCAGAAGTTCGGCATAAACTATCTGGCCCACGATGCCCTGGAGGATTCCAGAACCTGCGGACTTGTGATAAAGCTGGCCGCAGAGAAATGGGCCGCAGGGTCTGCCATGGAGCTTCTTCGGAAATGCTCCATACGGCCCTGCAGACTTAACCAGCCTTATTACTGATACCTGGCCCGCTCCCCGCCGATATACTTGGGCCGGGTATAGGCCGCAGGAAAAGCAGGAGGCAATGAACCGAGGCCACCCCGGCATTCCTTCAGGCGGAAAAGCCCATCCGCCTTGTGTTCTCCTGTTCTTCTATCTTCTCAGAACGGCACATAGCCCGGATTTCCGTAATTTCCGGACGCTTGCCTGTAATTATCTCATTCATCAGGATTTTCCTCACGACATTATCAATCTGACCACCGGAGAAATCGTAATCATGAGCGAATTCCTCAGCACTCTCCTCTTCAAGCCAGGAAAGCTTATCCCTCCAGATTGAGATTTTCGCTTCCGGAGAAGGATTCTCGAACCGTATCTTGAAGAGAAATCTCCGTTCGAAAGCATCATCCATATTGGAAACAAGGTTTGTCGTGGCGATGAATATTCCAGTCAAGCTCTCAAGCTCCTCAAGGATGATATTCTGAATCGAGTTCTCTGTCTGATTGACTTTACCTCTGGAAGTCCTCTGTCTTTGGGCAATAATGGCATCAGCCTCGTTAAAGAGGAGGATAGGAAACAGCTCTCCCTTTTTCTCGCAGATTTCACAAACCCTTTTATAGCTAACGAAGAGTAATCTGATACGCTTCTCGCTTTCTCCATACCATACGGATTTCAGTTCGCTTATATCCACGTGAATGACGGAACGCCCTGTCTCCTTTGCAAGCTGGAATACAGTCTCTGTTTTTCCAGTTCCAGGAGCTCCATAAAGCAGGACAGCAAGTCCCACAGGAAGCGCCTCCTCCTTTAATCTCTGCTGAATTCTATTGAGAGTCTTTTCTTGGAATACATCTCTCAGCCTCTCAATTTCTTTCGTATTCTCCTCACTGTAAAAAAGCTTCTTTGTTTTTATAGAATCCGCCTTTATCAAGTATTCCTCATTGATAGCATCCTCAAACAAAAAGGCTTTATCACCCAGCACAAGCATTCTGCCTTTATCAGTAAGGGATATACAGGATTCAACGAGGTTACTCTTGCTTGTAAATTCCATAAGGCCCTTTTGGAAAAGCTCGTGGCTTTCATCCATCAACTTGGCCACAATTCTGTAGCGCACATTTCCATCGTACAAATTCAACATAGCTGTATTCAGGTTTGTATCCACATTAAGGATAACATCATTGGCCACATAATAAAGGAAAAGGCGGTTAATATCATACTCGACTACGGCAGAAACCCTTTTGACCATCGCCATATTCCTGTTATTATACTCATATTTACTAAGCTCCATTTGAAGGGCGATGGCACTTATAGCATCAAAACCGCGTTTTTTATACCGATCCGCAATATAAGCCAGGAAATCCACCTCATCCACTTCACGTATTGCTCCACTGGTGAATTCTGTATTATTGCAGATTGAATTACAAAAGAGATCCGTAGGTTGAAAATCAGAATCTATTCTTTTCCACTCAAGGAAGCCTTTATTTATCAGATCTTCGATGTCGGACTTCCAGTTGATGATCGACATAGCCGGTACTCTCAGCAGCTCCGCCAGGCTTTTTATCCTCAATGGCTCTTCCTCCTCAAAAAAATACTCGCATGACAGGCATAGAATCCAGATTTGTTTCTCAGGCAGTTTATATAGAGCTGATAATCTTCCCAGAGCATCCTTATATGTTTTCGTCGGCTTGATGACAAGCTTTGATTCGCTGAGCGTGTCATATACACAGGCCATCATCTTTGAAATATTCCATCTGATTTTCTTCTCTTTCATTTTAGTCTCCATAAACACCTCCAATCATCCATATAAGATATCAAAATTGAGCTCTATCACCCGACGATAGGCTTCCATCATTTTTCGTACATACCTACATTCACACAAACTATCATCCCCAGACACCTGCGTTCTAAGGAATTCGTGATGTATGAACCTGATTTTCCTATGTAATCCTAAAATTCTCATGATATAATCACAGTTGAAATGACAGCCAGAAAGAAATCCTCAGAGAAAAGCATTGTCGCAAAGAAGGAAAGCCCTCTGGAGAAAGCCGCAAAAACACTCTATATCGCCAACGAAGCCCACTATGAGCAGGTCATCCAGCGGATCAAGACCGTGAAGAAGACCCTCTGGATAGGGACTGCTGACATCAAGGACCTTTATGTAAAAGAAGGGAGGAGCACGAAGCCTCTGCTGGAAATTCTGTCCGATCTTGCGCAAAAAGGAGTTGAAATACGTCTGATTCATGCGAAAGAACCAGGAGCCGCATTCCGTGCAGATTACGACAAGTACCCGGCTCTTATAGACGGCATGGAACGTGTCCTTTGCCCCAGAGTACATTTCAAAATAATCATTTTCGATTTGAAAACCGCCTATGTAGGCTCTGCGAATCTTACTGGCGCAGGGCTGGGCATGAAAGGCGAGAATACCCGGAACTTCGAGGCAGGAATCTTGAGCAGCAGCAAAGACTTCGTAAAGCAAGCCACGACTCAGTTCGACGAAGTTTGGATGGGGAAATTCTGCAAATCATGCAAAAGGAAGAAGTTCTGCGGCGACCCGATCGGGTGAATCCGCACACCACGCAACAACCAACACTTAAATGCTGGCAGACAAGATTCAGACCGCTGGAAAAAGCAACCAGGGTCATCTAAATAAGGTGAGATACAGTTTTATCTGTACATTTTTATATACCGTACGATATCGGAGAAGCGAACACTACAGTTTTTTTTTATTTTTGTCAATATATTTTACAAAAAAAAAATTATTGACTTCCTTTTTTTTCCATTCTATAATGTCTCATTCTTAAATCCATGACATCTGACTTGGATTAGAATACAAATCAAATGCAAGTGAGGAAAAACATGAAGAAGCTTATCGCTCTTTTATTAGTTCTTGTAATTGCAGTCAGTGCAGTCAGTGCAGCATCAGACTTCGAAATCGAAGCTTATGGTGGAATTGGAATCGAGTTTTCCAATGCATCAGGTTTCAAAAACGTAAGGGTATCCGATTACGCTAGGTATGGTAGTGCGGAAGGAAGTGTTCTTATGCCATTGGCGGGTGCAAACGGCATAGGAGCATTATTTACGGTAAACATTGGTGCAAAGTATGAATTACTTCCAAGTATTTATGTACTCGGTGAAGCTTGTATTGGTTTCGCAGGTTCAGGAACATCTTCTGTCCAGATTGATTTAGGAGCTATCTATGTTCTGCCGTTCGAACTTTTTCCAAAGTTCCATTTAGGAGCTGGTGCTAAAATTGGATTTTTGACATACACCAAAGGACTTGGAAAAACACAAGTAATGGAAGGCACAACTCCTCCTGTCATATTATCAGGAGGTAGTATAAATACCGGGGATGAACTTAGTTTCTCAAGTCTTGGCATTGATATAACACCAATAGTGGATGCCACATATCAGATTACAAATGAGCTTGCTGTCGGAATAGACATGGGTTGCCAGATATCTATATTCTTAAGTGATTCTATTCAGGGAAAAAGGGGTGATACAACATATACCATTCCTTCAGACCCGAAATACTTCTATGAATCAAACGATGATTATCCTCCTACGCTCACTACGTTCAAACCAGAAGTTTCTATGACAGGTTTCAAAGCAAACCTTCATGTATTGTATAAGTTCTAATAGAACTACGGGAAAAGAAAACAAAGCAATTGTCAGGATTCCGAAATCTTTTTTTACAGTCCTGACAGTTTACAAAAAAAAGGTTCCTAAAAAGGAACCTTTTTTTTATCTCTTAATCTACTTGTTTTCCAATTCAGGACATGTAATCCTGAAAAAAACTGAGCATCAGGGGCAAAAATCTTACAGACGCAGGAGCTGAGGGTAATTTTCAAAACAAGGACCGAGCAGGTCCCAGATAAGCTTCTTTGCCTCTTCAACTAGCATTGAATCTATTCAATAAGCTGATCCAGCATATTCTCCACCTCAGAAGTCAAATTGCCGTTTTTCAGGAATACTTCCTTTGCTTTAAACGCCACATTACGGGCAACGTCTTCTCTTCCCATTAAATAAAGAGAATAGGCATAGTGAAAATATAGATTCTCACAGGCTCCACTGTTATCCTTGTACATTTTTATTGCAGCTTCAAAGAAATCCGGAAGAAAATCCAAATCAGCAGATGCCTGACCCTGCTCAATAATCATCTGACAAGCCGCAGGATTCTCAGGAGCCAAAGAAAACAACTCAAAGGCAGCTTCCACAGCATTAGCGTTCAAATTCTGCATGGCATACAGGGAAATGCTGTATTGAGGAATCCTGTAATCGTAGGGAAATTTTTTCTTACATTCAATAAGGAAGCTCTCAGCCTTATTAAAATCAGGAATTGAAAGACATATACGGGCAGCGATGATATAAGACTCACATTGGTAGGCAGGAATATCAGCATAACCGTCTATGCTTTCTGCAATATAGCCTAAAGCCTGCTCCGGATTCTTAGAAAGCCAGAGAGCCAAACCACAATGATAATTATCATCAGGAGATAATTCGAATTCAGCCTCTTTTAGCCTGAATACAGAAGCGGCAGAAAAGTAATCCTCTGAGGAGAAATAAGAGATCGCAAGGATGCTCAAGGAATAACTGTCATAACAACCAGCTGCATAGGCCTTCTGAAGATAATGTATAATATTCTCATAAAGCTCTTTTTTTGGAATAAACCATTCATCACCATATCTGCTCTGGACATCATAGTAAAAAAGTCCCAGGGCATAATCGAGGACGGCTTTGTCCCCTTTCTTTGCCTTGAAAGCTTCAACCGCCTCTACAGGATTGAACATTACAAGCGGGAAATTCCCTGCGGAAGTACGAAGAGAAAGCAAGGTCTCCCCCTCATCCATATCCTTGAAAGCGAACATTTTATGCATAATGCTTTGAGCAAAATAATTCACGGCTATCTCAATCTTTTTGGCCAGGATATATTCATTCTCCTCACCTGAAACTATTCCGAAGGCTGTCTCATATTGCTCGGCAAGAATCAGGTCATCTACATATTCAAGGACATATCTGGTCTCATTATCCGCGTCAGAATAAACATTCCAACAGAAAAGGGAAGACAAACAGAATACGAAGCAAAGAATCAAGAAAAACTTTTTCATATGCGTATTTTACATAGTCTTATTCATATGTCAAGTAAGGTGCATAACTCAAATGACGGCCCAAGGAAAACGCCATCCGTGAACCTGAAGTTTTTCAGTAATTATCGTTTTATTCATAAATTTTTCGTTGCAACGTGCCGTTTGTTGTGCTAATGTTTAAATATGACAGATATTAGTAATTCATCAATAAAAATTCTTGTAGCTGACGACAGCAGTGCGATATGCACACTTTTGGATCACACTCTTTCAAAACTAGGATACCATGTAACAGTTTGCAATAACGGAAACGAGGCTTGGCAACGTATTAAGAAAGAAACTTTTCATATGATGATTCTGGACTGGATAATGCCAGGAATACCAGGAACCGAGCTTTGCAAAAAGATACGCACGATGAAGAGTGACTGCTATCGTTATATAATCCTGCTGACAGGAAATGATGGTGCTAATGATATCATAGAAGGCTTAAAAAGCGGTGCCGATGATTATCTGATAAAGCCAGTCTCTATTGCCCAGCTGAAAGCCAGGCTGAACGTCGGCAGGCGGCTCGTAGCATACGAAACAGAACTGAAAAACACCGAGAAAGATATAAGGCTTAGCTGCTACAGAACTCTTACTGAGCTGGCGGAAGCAAGAGATTATGAAACAGGAGCCCACCTGGCCAGAATAGCAGGTCTTTCCAAAAGACTGGCTCAGGAATACGGATGTGACGAAGAATTCTGCAATCAGATAGAATTATTCTCCCCTATGCATGATATAGGAAAAGTAGGGATTCCCGACGGCATTCTCCATTTACCACGAGCCCTCAGCCCCAGTGAATTCGAGATAATGAAATCTCATGCCCAAATCGGCTGGCAGATTCTGAAAGATAAGGAAACTTTGGAAATAGCGGCAGAAATAGCCTATACCCACCATGAAAAATGGAACGGCACAGGTTATCCCCGCAGACTGAAGGGAGAGGAGATACCCCTGACAGGCAGGATTGTCTCTGTGGCTGATGTTTATGATGCCATGCGTTCTGCCCGGCCTTACAAAACCGCCTTCTCCCATGATGAGACTTCCAGGTGGATCATACAGCAGTCTGAGAGCTATTTTGATCCCACAGTGATAGAAGCTTACATCCGCTGTGAGAACGATCTCCGGGCCATATTCGACAGTCAATATGACCCAAAAAAGCTTGATTTCGCAATAATTCCTTCCCATTCCTTCGAGGAATAAAGCCTCTCAAGGAAAGCACCTGTAAGCCCCAGCTTATGGGAATAGGCAGCCCCCGCCCTGTCACAAGAGCGGGAACTGAAAATACTGTCTTTATTTAAGCTTAGTTTCTGAAGCTATGGATAGGAGCAGGGATCCTTCCGCCTCTGTTTATAAAGTCCGCACAGCCATATTTATTCACAGGTATTATGGGAGCCCCTCCCAGAAGACCACCGAACTCAGCCCATTCCCCCACACCTTTACCAGGAACAGGAATCACCCTGACAGCCGTAGTCTTATTGTTGACCATACCGATGGCCATCTCATCAGCTATGATACCGCTTATGGTGGTGGCAGGAACGTCCCCGGGAATGGCTATCATATCAAGACCTACAGAGCATACACAGGTCATGGCCTCAAGCTTCTCAAGACAGATAGAGCCGGCTTTTACGGCGGCTATCATGCCCTCGTCCTCAGAGACAGGGATAAAGGCACCGGAAAGGCCGCCAACAGAGGCGCTGGCCATTACACCGCCCTTCTTAACCATATCAGTGAGCATGGCAAGGGCTGCGGTGGAACCAGGCGCACCGGCAGACTCAACCCCCAGCTCCTCCAGGATGCGGGCAACAGAATCGCCAACAGCAGGGGTAGGAGCAAGAGAAAGGTCCAGTATGCCGAAATCCACCCCAAGACGCTTAGCCGCCTCGGCACCCACCAGCTGACCCATACGGGTAATCTTGAAGGCAGTCTTTTTGATTCCGTCGGCAACCACATCAAGAGGCTGACCTTTATATTGCTCACAGGCGGCTTTTATAACACCGGGGCCGGAAACACCCACAGAAAGGACGGCATCTCCCTCTCCTGGACCATGGAAGGCTCCGGCCATAAAGGGATTGTCCTCAGGAGCATTGCAGAAAACAACCAGCTTTGCGCAGCCAAGACCACCCCGGTCAGCTGTCCGCTCAGCAGTGGCAAGGATAATCTCACCCATCTCCTTAACGGCATTCATATTGATACCGTTCTTGGTAGTACCAAGGTTTATGGAGGAGCAAACCCTCTCTGTGACGGCAAGAGCCTCGGGGATAGAAGCCAGAAGGGTCTTGTCCCCCGGGGTCATACCCTTCTGCACCAGGGCAGAGAAGCCACCAATAAAATCGATATTAAGCTCTTTGGCCAGCTGGTCCAGGGTAATAGCCCACTCCACGTAGGACTTCTCCCCGGAAGGCTCCGCAACGAGCGAAATCGGCGTAACAGCAACACGCTTGTTGATAATGGGCACACCGAACTCGCTTTCTATAGCCCGCCCCGTCTCCACCAGCTTTCCGGCATAGCGGAGAATCTTATCTCTTATCCTGCGGCGGCTCTCTTTTCCGTCCGCACAGGCGCAATCCCTAAGGGAAATACCCATAGTGATGGCGCGGACATCAAGCTTCTGCCGCATGAACATATTAACAGTTTCCTGAATCTCACCGGGAGTAAACAGCATTTTTTTCTCCTATACTTTTGCTCATATCCCATATTGCCGGACCATGCGCGGGGTCTTCAAATCTGATCCACCCACTAACACGCCCATGCAACAGGCAAGCAGAATGCCTATTTCCTAGACACGCTGCATCGCGCTGAAAACCCGCTCATGCATGATGTTTATCTCAACATGCATTTTCTCGCCCAGCTGATTCAAGCTTTTTCTGAGTTCATCCACCGAAATAAGGGAGGATGAAAGATCCACCATCATCATCATAACAAAATTGCCGGACAGAATAGTCTGACTGATATCTGCTATGTTTATCTTTTCTTCCGCCAACAAGGCACTTACACCGGCAATGATACCAACCTGATCAGTGCCGACTACTGTAATAATCGCATTATTCATGATAGCCACAGTATAGAAAAGAAAGGTTTTAAGAGCAAGATGTGTCAGTAGATTCAGCAAGGGGGCAACCGCCCGCCCCTCGTGCCGCGGAGATTCAGCAAGGGTGGCACCCCCGCCCTTCGCGCACATGTGAGAGTGAGGTGTGGTGGTGTGTGGCGGGTGGGGCACGAACTTATCAAGTTTTCATGCCGCAATCTTGCAGAGAACCCGTAAAACCTATAGGATATTCCCATGGATTTTATATCTCTTGCCCTTAAAATCATCTCTCTGGCTGCGATAGTGCTTTTGACTGCCACAATGCCCCTCCGCTCAAAAAAACTCAATACAAAGCTTGGCAGATGCCTGCTCCCTTTGGCAAAGAAAAGAAGTCTTTTTTTCATCGTCATACTTGTCCTGGCACCTCTTATAATTGTCTTCCAGTGGTTCAGGGTATTCGCCTTATATATACAGGTCATTCTCTGCCTTTCTGCGGTACTGGCTGTGGAGCTTGCAGTCCGGGACAAGCTTCTGGGCTCAAAATGCGGAGTCTACGAGAATGCCATAATCGCTGACGGAAGGCTCCTTATGAGAAGCGATATACGGGCCTTTCCCACCCTGGAATACGAGGACGAAAGCGAGGCCTTCAACGGTGAGAACGGAGATTTATACAGAAAAGCCCTGCAGATAGTAACAGAGAAAAACGGCGTCATTTTCGTAGGCTTCTCCTCAGAGGAAGAAAGAAACAGCGCAGTTGAGATAATGAAGGACTGGGTAAAATAAAGATCCTCGGCACAGACTCGCAGCGAAGCTTCAAGCAACTTTCGAGCTTCGTTCTGCTAAGGCCCTGCCCGTGGGTGGGCTATTCTTGTGCGGACTATTTTTGTGCGGGCTGATCGAACTGCTGTGGGGCGAACACGAACTCGCGAACTGCTTAAAAGGCAGTCACGCTCCGTGCAAAAAAAAACCGACTCACTTGAGCCGGTTATAAAGGCACCAATCAGAATCGAACTGATGCATAACGGTTTTGCAGACCGCTCCCTTACCGCTTGGGTATGGTGCCATAACGCTGACTAATATAACAAAAATAAAAAGCTTTGTCTATAGACTGGTAATCTGAATGATAAATAAATACTTTTTTCAATAAAAAATAACTTCAAAAACTCAAAATTTTCAATATACTATAATTATCTTTAAGCGAAGGAATAACTGTCTCTATGAAAAAGCATTACAACCTCATTTTTATCTTAATCTGCTTTATGGCTGTACTCATAACATCATGTCAGAGCACCCGGACACCTCAAGAAATCGCTGAAGAAGTCCCTTTCGAAAAAAAGCTGGAAGACATGACACTGAATGAAAAAGTAGGCCAAATGTTCTTTATAAGGCCAGAATCATTGGATCCTTCCATCCCCTGGGAGGAAATGACCAGCATAAAGCTGCAGGAAGTCACCGATGATATGCGTGCCTTGAACAGTCTTTATCCAGTGGGTGGTGTTATCCTTTTCGGTCACAATATAAATGATGAAGCCCAGCTTGAATCCTTTGTGAGCGATATAAAGAAGCTGAAGGGTTCTCCCCTGCTGGCCGTAGATGAAGAAGGCGGCCGGGTGGCCCGCATTGCCAGAAACAGCAATTTCAATGTTCCGAAAATTGGCAGCATGGCCTCTGTAGCTGAGAAAGGAGACCCTCAAGAAGCCTACAACGCAGGCTTTACAATCGGAAGCTACCTGAAAAAATACGGCTTCGACGTTGACTTCGCCCCGGTAGCAGACGTCAACACTAATCCGGACAACATCGTCATAGGAGACCGTGCTTTCTCCGATGACCCGGAGACAGCCGCACCTCTTGTGGCGAATTATGTGAAGGGCTTAAAAGACTCCGGTATCATAGCTACTCTCAAGCATTTCCCAGGACACGGTGACACCCATGCCGACACCCACTTCGGTTATGCCGCCACAAACAAAAGCTGGGAAGAAATGCTCAACTGCGAGATGATTCCCTTCAAAGCAGGAATCGATGCAGGCGCAATGCTGATAATGACGGCTCATATAGCGGCACCTGAGGTCACAGGCTCGGATCTGCCTTCAACCCTCTCTCCTGTCATACTGCAGGAAAAGCTCCGCGGAGAACTGGGCTACCAAGGAATTATCATAGCTGACGCAATGGAGATGGGGGCTATAACCAATCAGTTCAGCAACACAGAAGCTGCACTCAAGGCCATTGAGGCAGGTGTGGATATTCTGCTTTGTCCGAAGGACTTCATAGAAGCCTTTGAGGCAGTCGTGGATGCAGTCCAGACAGGCAGGATTCCAGAATCCCGTATTGATGAGAGCGTAGAGAGGATTCTTGCTCTTAAGAAAAGCCTCGAAAAATAACAAGAGTCTATATACATGGAATTTCTTCCGTGGAAGTATTCTCATTGTGTAATTATTTATGTAGCAAAAGGCGTGAAAAGCGTGTAGAATATTTCCATGGAAACTAATTCTTTCGACATGATAATTCTGGGAGCGGGTCCTGCCGGTCTTTCAGCCGCGCAGTACGCCGCCAGAGGTGCACTTAAAGTGCTTGTGATAGAGAACGGGGCATCAAGCCAAGCCTTCAACATCAACAAACTGGAAAACTATCCGGGCGTATTCCCGCCTGTATCGGGACCAGATTTCATCGATGCCATGAAGGAGCAGGCCACATCCTTCGGAGCTTCCTTCCGAATACTGACGATAAACTCAATAGATAAGATAGGAAACTCTTTCACGCTTAAATCAGATTCAGAAACATTCAAAGCTAGTACTGTCGTAATAGCCACCGGTGCAGAGCACCGCATGCTGGGAATCCCCGGAGAGACAGAGCTTGCCGGCAGAGGAGTCTCCTACTGTGCCACCTGCGACGGTCCTTTTTTCAGGAATAAGCGCATAATCGTAATAGGCGGAGGAGATGCCGCCTGCGATGAGGCGGGCTATCTCTCCACACTCAGCAAGGATGTGACAATAATCCACAGGAAGGGAAGCTTCCGCGCCCAGAAAGCCGTAGCAGAAAGAATCCTGGCCAATGACGGCATAAAGAAAATCTTCAACACAGTAGTCAAAGAAATAAAAGGCAGCACAAAGGTCGAATCTGTAATCGTGGAGAACACCCAGACCGGGGAGATCTCAGAGATAGGAGCAGACGGTGTTTTCATCTTCGTGGGTATGATTCCCCGTTCAGACCTGGTGGACATGCTTCCCAAGGATCCTGCCGGCTATATCATTACCAACGAAAGGATGGAGACTCCCGTAAAGGGACTTTACTGCGCCGGTGATATACGATCCAAGAGCTTCAGGCAGGTGGTGACTGCAACAGCTGACGGAGCTATAGCAGCAGACAGCGCAGGCCAGTACATACGCGAGATGAGGGGAGAAGTATACAAATAAAATGCGCTTTCCTTCAAAGCCTTGCGACAAAAAGTCACGAACGACATATCCTGTGAAATTTCCCTTGATAGTGCTTCTGCTTTGTGTCCTATGCCACTCCGGTTTAGGGGCACAAAGCCAGACCCCTGTGTACAGTGACGGATACCCTGCCGACCTTAATTTCTGGAGCGATTATCCCGATGATGAGCTGGCAAAAGCCCTCATAGGACGGATGACGGACGAAGAGATTTTGTCTCAGATACTCATGTTCGGCTGGTCAGGGGCAGAGCCTACAAAGACACTGTACAGATGGATATCAGAACGGGGACTGGGGAGCGTAAAGCTTTACGGATGGAATACAGACAACATATACAATGTCGTAGATTCTGTCACATCACTACAACAAAAATCAGTTGAATGTCGCTTCAAGATTCCTCTTTTCGTCGCTACGGACCAAGAAGGCGGCTGGATCCGGCATATAAAGGGAGAAACCAGCGACACTCCGGGAAATCTTGCCATAGGCGCATCAGGATATCCCTATGATGCCTATTATTCCGGCTACTATATCGGCAGGGAGCTAAACGCGCTGGGCATCAACATGAATTTCGCCCCCACCATCGATATATTTTCTTCACTGGAATCTACAGCCATAGGACCAAGGTCTTTCGGGGATAACCCAGAATATGTCGGCATACTGGGTGTCGCCTTTTCTCAGGGCCTGCTTGATGCAGGAGTAATCCCAACGGCCAAGCATTTTCCAGGACACGGAGACACGAACGCGGACTCCCATGGAAAGCTCCCTGTAATAAACATCTCAAAAGAAACCTTCTACAACAGAGAGCTGGTACCCTTCAAGGCCATAATAAAAGCAGGCTTCCCAGCCATCATGAGCGGACATCTGTGCTTTCCTCAGATCGAACCGGACGGTACTCCAGCCTCCCTCTCAAAGCACTATATAACTGATATATTACGCAACGAACTCGGCTACGACGGTCTGGTCATAACGGATGACATGATGATGAACGGAGCCACCGTTTTCGCTGGCGGAGTCTCTTTGGCAGTACGTATGGCTATAAAGGCAGGTAACGATGTAATCATCTTCTCAGATACACCTGAAATGAACGATGCTATCTGGAGGAACAACTACCCCATGATGCAATCGGATGAAGATTTCAGGGAATGCGTTATAAAAGCCGCTACAAGGATATTGAAAACAAAAATGGCTTATTTCAAATCAGAAAATGCGGCCCCCATTTTTCCAGATTCCTCGGATTTAGAAAAACGCATTCCTGATCCAGACGGCACAGTTTTTTTCCTTGAGCAGGCATGCCGATCTATAAGCCTTTACAAGGGAGATACTTTCCCCCTTACAAAAGACGAAGCCCAAAATGAGAAAGTACTGATAGCAGGCCCCTTCACTACCTACCAGAACGAACTAAAAAAACGCTATGACAAGGCAGACATCTTCTACTACAGATACACGATGGACGCAGACCAGCAGCTTTATTATTCCAACGAAATAGTAAAAAAGGCAGATAAATACGACACAATAATACTCCTGGTCGGTAACGAAGAAACGGCAAAATTAGCGACTTCTCTAAAAAACAGCGGGAAAAAAATCATAATAATATCCATTCTTTCTCCGAATTTCGTAATAAACATGGACTGGGCAGATACTATAATATTTGCATACAGTTATTCTGATTATTCATTCAAAGCGGCAGCCTCTGTCCTTTCGGGAGAAATACCTGTATACGGACACCTTCCCCTCTCTCTGACGAATCAAGAATAAAGGATTCCTTTTATGCTGCAGATGACAGAACTTGATGAAGACTCTCTTTCAGAAGCCTCCCGTTTCATAACACAGGAGGAAGAGGATAATATCACATTATCCAGTCTTTTTCATAAGGACGGCAATTGTAAGTTGCCCTCAGCAGCTCAATACAAGCTTTTCATATTCAGGGATTCCACCCAAGGCTACATGAAGGGGATGCTCTCCTTCTCCCATTCAGGCAACATCCTTCACTGCCTGAAATTCAAGGACGACACTGAGAAAGAAGAATTCAAGAAGCTTTTAGCCCATGAGCTTCCCCTGGACCACATTTTCTGCATATTGGGAGAGAAAAATGGCTGCGACTTGATAGCATCGGCAATAAAAAGGAAATACAAGGAAATACGAAGCTATACCCTTATGCATTTTGACGAAAAAGCAGATAAACTGGCCCCTCCACAAGGCTTTTCCTTGAAACAGTGCGGAGTACAGGACCTTGAAGCCTTATGTCCCTTACAAAAGAGCTATGAAAGGGATGAAGTGCTGCTTAATCCCGATGATTTTGAGGAAACCGCAAGCCGGCTTAATTTGAGGAAAAACCTAAGGGAACAGATAATCTATTCTCTTCTCAGGCAGGAATATTCCCAAAAAAAACCGGAACCAGTAGCAAAAGCAGGAACAAATGCCTGTGGCCTTAACTGGTGCCAGCTGGGAGGAATATATACTGTTCCCCGCTACAGGGGGTTAGGCTGTGCTGCTTACCTTGCCCAAGTCCTCGCACTGACAATAGCCCAGTCAGGTAAAAAAACGGCCCTCTTCGTCAAGGATAAGAATATTCCTGCCCAGAAAGCCTATATAAAGGCTGGCTTTATAAAAGACAAGGCCTTCGAGATAATCTATTATTGACGATTTTTTTCTCTACTGTTAAACTTAAGTTAAATAATACTTAACCAATTTCAAAATTTGTTAAATTTTGGAATTGGTTCCCAAAAACCATTTTCACTGCGGTTTTTAGGATACTAAAAGGAGATAACGTTGAATTCAAAAATGATTTCTCAAATCGCTGCTTTCGTCCTTTATCTTGGTCTTATGGTAGTCATAGGTCTTAGAAGTGCACGAAAAAACAACAGCGCCTCAGATTTTTTTCTTGGCGGACGTAAAATGGGTCCCTGGGTCACGGCTCTCAGCGCAGAGGCCTCAGACTCATCAGCATGGCTTCTTATGGGACTTCCCGGACTCTGCTATTTAGGCGGTTTCAAAGAAACCTTCTGGACAGCCATAGGTCTTATTGTAGGTACCTACCTGGCCTGGCTCATAATCGCAAAGCCCCTTCGCAAATGCTCCATCACCTTCAACAACTCAATCACCATTCCTGAATTCCTTACCAACAGGTTCAAGGACAAGTCTAAGGTTCTTTCAATTGTATCCGTTATCTTCATCGTTCTTTTCTTCACTATTTATACAGCATCAGGTTTCGTAGCCTGCGCCAAGCTTTTCAACTCTGTATTCGGCCTGAACTACTACATCGGACTCCTTATAGGCATGATAATTATCCTTTCCTATACGATAATGGGCGGATATCTTGCTGTATGTACCACGGACTTTTTACAGGGTTCCCTGATTTTCATAGCCTTTGTCATTTCAACCGTAATAATCATGTTCTCTCTTGGCGGCCCCTCAGAAGCAGTGCAGAAGGTTTCTGAGTTCTCTCAAAGTGCACTGAAGGGTGACTTCGGAGAGAAAATGCTGGCTTCCTTCACAGCCAACCAGAACTTCAGCGTAAAATCAGCGATCTCCGCATTCGCCTGGTGTCTCGGTTACTTCGGAATGCCCCATATCATCATACGCTTCATGGGTATACGCTCCAACAAGGAGATAAAGAAGGCACGCCGCGTCGGTATAACATGGATGATAATCTCCTACATCGGAACTTTTGCCATCGGAACCCTTGGTACAGCTTACCTTGCCAGCAAGGGAATCATTCTGGACGGCATAAGCGGAGACGCAGAGACAGTATTCAGCGTAACCATGGTCAATTTGTATCCAGCCTTCATCGGCGGTATTTTCCTGTGCGGAATCCTTGCCGCCGCAATGTCCACGGCAGACAGCCAGCTGCTTGCCGCCTCTTCCGCTGTAGGTCAGGATATTTTCAAGAACATCATAAAGAAGGATGCGGATGATAAAACCGTTCTTCTTGTAAGCCGCATCACAGTCCTTGTTATTGCAGCCATAGCCTTCCTTCTTTCCCTTGACCCCAACAGCTCCATCTTCGGTCTTGTCTCCTATGCATGGGCAGGCTTCGGTGGAACCTTCGGGCCACTTATCCTCATAGCCCTCTTCTGGAAGGGAGCCACAAACAAGGGTGCAATAGCAGGCCTTATCTGCGGTGGTATAACCGTAGTTCTCTGGCACAACCTCTCCGGCGGAATCTTCGACCTTTACGAGATTCTCCCGGCCTTCATCATTTGTCTCGTGGTAACGATCGTAGTATCTCTTCTGGATAAGAAAAAAGATCCAGAGATGCTCAAGCTTTTCGACCAATACAAAGCAATGGAAGACTAAGCTTAGCTGGCCTTTCGCGCGGGCTTGCTCCTTTGCGAAAGCTTAATTTCCAGCGAGGGCTTGCTTTCCCGCGACTTTCAAAATCCCTGTTCACCATTTTCTGGTAAGCAGGGATTTTTTTTACCATATGGATTTTCTGTGCTATACTGTCAAAATGAAAACCAAACTTACACTAGATGAAAAAATAAGACTCCTGAACGGAGTGGGAAGCTGGTCAACATACGACGCAAACGGCAAGCTGCCCGTAATAAAGATGAGTGATGGTCCTCACGGCCTCCGCAAGCAGGATGAGGAAAAATACAGCGACATAAATGACAGCAAGATATCCACCTGCTTTCCCACCGCCAGTTGCCTTGCCTCCAGCTGGAACAGGGAGACCCTGGCCCTTGTGGCGAAAACCATAGGCGAGGAAGCCGTGGCCGAAAAGGTGGACATAGTCCTGGGCTGCGGCATGAACATAAAACGATCCCCCCTCTGCGGCCGTAACTTCGAGTATTTCGCAGAAGATCCCTATCTTGCCGGCGAGCTGGCCGTGAATTATGTAAAGGGTCTTCAAAGCACTGGAACAGGAGCCTCCATAAAACATTTTGCCGCCAACAATCAGGAAAAAAGACGGCAGACCTCAGACAGCATAATAGACGAACGTGCCCTCAGGGAAATCTATCTTTACGCCTTCGAAAAGGCTGTCAAAGAGTCATCCCCCGCGACAGTCATGGAATCCTACAACAAGTTGAACGGCGAATACGTCAGCCGCAGTCACCGCCTGCTGCAGGAAATCCTCAGGGAGGAATGGGGCTTCCAGGGAGCCGTGATCTCTGACTGGGGAGCCGCCATAAACATAGCCGAATGTATAAAAGGCGGACTGGACTTAGCCATGCCGGATTCCTTCGGCTTCCATACGGAAGAGCTGAAGAAAGCCCTGGCAGAAGGCCGCCTGACAGAGGCTGACATAGACAGAGCCGTAGAAAACATCGTGAGGCTTGCAAAACGGCTGAAGCCGGACTTTTTCGACGAGGGTGCACGCACCAGTGATGGCGCAGGCAGGGAAGCAGGCAGAACTTCCCCGACAGACTCCGCCAACGTCTCCCACCAAGCAGAGGGTATTTCGCCGGAGCTTTTCGCAAAGGCCCACGACATCGCAAGAAAAGCCGCCTGCGACTCGGCCGTCCTGCTGAAAAACGACGGAATACTACCCATAAGAACGCCAGAAAGCCACACAGGCAGCCCCACCAGCGAGACCGACAAGGCAAGTGAGGAGGCCGGCAGCCCCTCAGTAGGCAGCCACACCAGCGAGACCGACAAGGCAAGTGAGGAGGCCGGCAGCCCCTCAGTAGGCTGCCCCACCAGTGACGCCCACAAGGAAGGCGAGGCCGACGACAAAGCCGGAGCCAGTAAGCCAGAGCTGATCATTATAGGCGAGATGGCCCAGAAGATACGCTACCAAGGAGGCGGCTCCAGCCACATAAGCACAGCCCCCATAAAGGACGCAATAAAAGCCTTCAGCGACAAAGGCTTCAAGGTATTATACCAGCAGGGCTACTCCGAAAAACTCGCCACAGAAATAGATGCCACACAAAGAGACGACACAAAAGCCGACAAGCCTGCAAGCAGCAGAAAGGCCGAAGAGCTTGCCCAAGCCGCCCTGAAGCTTTGCCAGAAAGCTGCAGCCGATAATATACCGGTCCTCTTTTTCTGCGGACTCACAGACAAATTCGAAGGCGAAGGCTTTGACCGAGACAGACTGGACATTCCAGCCCAGCAGCTATCCCTCCTCAACCGCATCATAAAAACAGGCTGCCCTGTAATAGCAGTCACCTTCAGCGGCTCCCCTATCTCCATGCCCTTCGTCAAGGATGTAAAGGCTATACTCCACATGTACCTTGCAGGAGAAGCCAGTGCAGAAGCCTGCGCCGACCTGATCACAGGAGAGGTCAACCCCTCAGGAAAGCTTGCCGAGACCTTCCCTCTCCGTGGAGAGGATGTTCCCTCCGCCCCATGGTTCGCAAAAGAGACAGACACCGTTGAATACAGAGAAAGCATTTTTGTGGGCTACCGCTATTACGAAAGCTTCAAAATCCCGGTCCTCTTCGAGTTCGGATACGGACTTTCCTACAGCAGCTTCGAATACTCAGACCTGAAAGTCACACCGCCCGATGCAAACCAGAAAGTCACAGTCACCTTCACAGTAAAAAACACCGGCTCCCTAAAGGGCAGCGAAATCGCTCAGATTTACGTACTCCCCCCCGACAGCGGAATAATCCGCTCAAAAATAGAGCTGAAGGGCTTCGAAAAAGTAGAGCTCGAAGCTGGCCAGTCAAAGCAAGTGAGTATCACACTAGATAACAGAAGCTTCAGCATATACAGCCCGGAAAGAAAGGATTTCGTCATACCGGAAGGAGAATACACAATAGCGGCCGCCGCCTCCGTTAAGGATATAAGACTCACTGCCACAGTGCAGCTTACAGGCCTCAGCCTTGATTCCCAAAAGAAGGATTTTCCCTCCTATTTCCCAAAGGCCGAAGGCGCGGATGACAGCACCCAAGGCTACAGCTCACCAAAAGGGACCTTTGATGTACCCCATGACGAATTCGAAAGGCTCTACGGCCTTGGCTTCAGCGGCAAAAGATCCATTCCAGAGCACAAGACACCCCAAAAAGGCTCCTTCACCCTGGAGAACAGCATCTCCTCCATGGCTGAAAGCTCCCGCTTCTCCCGCTTTTTCATGCGTACCTTCGAAAAAATCATTTACTTCCAGAACCGGGACAAAGAAAAGGATGATCCAGCCGTGAAAATAAGCATCCAAGCCGTGAAGGAAAATCCCCTTGAAAGCCTAATAAGCACCAGCAACGGACAAATCTCAGCCAAATTGCTGAAATTCATCGTGAAAAGATCCAACGGCAGAAAAGGTCCTGAAAACAGAAAATAAGATAAGGAGGCGTGGTGGCAAAATGCCACCACCGGGCTTTGCGCCGTTCCGCGCTAACCGCGCTCCATTCTCCGGTCGGCATTGCCGACCGTCGAACGGCTTCGCCGCGGCTACAATCCCTCGCCCTGGGGCTGATTCTCTTCGTAAAGAAAAGCCAGAAAGATATATCTGACATCGATCATAAAATCATATCAATGTATGCGTAGGGAATGACAAACCATCAGATTTTTTTAACAGAATAGTAGAAAAGCTAAAAGTTTTATATAATATATTTGTAAGGCAGTAAGCCTTCTTTTGAATCGAGGAAGTTCCTCGAGGGTTACGGGATTATGGTTGACACAAGGAGTTGGAAGCCAATTTAAGGTGGTGTAAAACCACCTTATTTTTTTGTTGATATTCACATAATATGATAACAATATCTAAAAGTTAACTAATCAGACCTTCAGAAAAACAGAAGGTCAGCAAAGCCAAGAGTTGCTTAAAATGGAAACAAACAGTTAATCGGGAGAACTGCAGCATGCTTGATTCCTTGAACCAGGAAAATCGATGAGCACCGGATATTCAGTCAACCCTATAAGAATCAAGCTTTCAACTTATGAAAGCTTATCGAATGAAAATAGAAATGGGCAAGCACAGAAAAACATTGATTAAGAAATAGAGTATTAATCAGAGCTTCTTTATAATCACTTTACTTCCCAAAAGGTCATTTTTTTGTCTCTTCCGTCGTATAAATCTTGTGCAGGGGTTCGTGAGTCGTCGCACTTGGGCACAGCACCGACAAAAGCTGTCCTCTAGCCACATCCATGCGGTCTCACCAGCCCCCGCGACAAAAAGACACGAGAGGCACAGTATGGAAAAGAAAAGACTCACCCCGGAGGAGAAATGGGAGCAGGCAACCCTTGCCAATGACTTCCTCTTCTACATGGTCATGCGTAACCACCCCGACGCATGCCAGCAGCTGCTGGAAATGCTGCTTAAAATCAAGATCGATCACATGGAGATGCATAACGAGGCCGTCATCAATCTGGAGAACGGTGCGAAGGGAATCAGGCTGGACGTCTACGTCAAGGACACCGGACGCCTCTTCGACATAGAGCTCCAGGTCACAGACACAGGCGAGCTGCCGGAGAGAGCCCGCTACTACGCC
>JAILBN010000044.1 GCA_024680915.1 Treponemataceae bacterium
TGCCGTTATATATGCGTATTTTGTAAAACTTGCTTTACTGAAAAAAGCTTGATTTTTTTCAAATACTTTGCAGAACAAATCATAACCTTTTGCGTTAAGTATATCCATGCATAAGTCATCAAGAAAATCTTCGAAATATTCAGGCTCTGCCCACATAGATGAAAATTCATCCAAAGCCGTAACTGCTTTTTCTGTTGAAATATGCCTTGCTGTCTCTAAGTAATACCAAAGAGCGTTATCACGCGATGAAGAATTCTCCGCAAAAGATATAGAAGTTCTTAAATTCTCCAATGCCGTGTTTCTATATGCAGCCCCGGCCTTATCGAGCAAGCGTCCAGCATAAAAAAACAAAATCTGCTTTTTGTCGTTCGTTTCTGCTTTTGTTCCAGCCCTTGAAAAAATCAAAGCATCAGTCGCCTTGTCTGTACTTCCATAAAGATAAGCTTTTCCAATATCAGAAATAATTGGAACAGAACAATCGCAATAAAAATCTATCAATTCACTTTCTGTTTTTTCAAAACCTTTCAACTCATTATATGCTTTTGAATAATTGCTGGAATTAACATTCAGGCGAACAGTTATTATTTTTTGAAAGTCCTTGTAGAAATCATCATTAAAATACTTAAACTCTGTGAATGAACTGTCTTTGTACCAGTCTTCAAGAAATTCCTTGTGATATGAAGTGAATTTTACACCAGAAAACCAATCCTTGAATTCATACAAAAAGCTTTCGTTCCCTGTTTTTGCCATTGCAAGTAAACGGAACTTAATGTATTCGTTATCTTTACCAAGCGAATCTTTTTTTTGTTCGGAAAACGTATATAAAGTGTCATACTTTCCCGCTTCATATAAAACAGCCATATAACGGCAATTAACGGCATTATCATCAGGGAATTTTTTTAATGCCTGTTCAATAATATTAATCGCCTCTTTTTTCTTTATCTCAGATAAAAAAAGCGAGCATAACTTAGATACGAGTGGTGATGAATATTTAACACCCTTTTCAAAAAGGGCAACCGCCTCATTATTTTCACCGTTCTCTATTTTTTTAAGACCTTGGAAATAATAATCATCTGTTTTTTCATCACCAGAAGAGCAGGAAAAAAAAGAAAACAACAGCAAAAAAAGTATAAAGGTTGTCTTTACTCTATTCATCTAATTATCTCTCTGGAATCGTTAAATAAGTTCCTGAGAGTATAAAATCTGGATTCTCCAAGTTATTAGCATCTGAAATAATCCTAAATAACCATGGATTCCTATAGTAGAAACCCGCAAGATCCCAAAGAGTATCTCCCCATTTCACCAGATGTCGAATTATATTTGAAGCTTGATTTGTTTTGTTTTCTGGAACAACAGGAGGAACTGTCTCATTCAAAACGACTATTCTGTTTTCTTCTGATTGACGGACAACAGGTGTTTTTTCAGCAATTAAGCTGGGTTGTGCATTTTCATTCTGCGATTCTGCCTCGGCAACCAATAATTCATTAGCAGCTGTTTCTTCCTGCTGACCTTTTCCTGCTATTTTCATTATGGAGGGTGTTAAATATAGAATTACTCCCAGAACACCCAAAGAAATAACAGCGCATAATATACATATAATTACAGGTATTAAAACTTTGCGTTCATTTTGTTTTTTTGTCTCTTCAAATAAATCATCGCTGCCAAATAATACATTTTGCATATTGTCCCGCGGTGCATATTCATATTCCGGTTGTGTATCCGTAAAATTCGTATAGCTATCCTCATTTGTAATATTATTATTTTCTTCTGGTATAGAAAAATCTATATCTAAATCATCATCTATCACATTTTCACTTCGTGATGATCCTGAAAGCTCCGGTATTTCATCAAAATCTGGTAATGAATCGAAAGAAAACGGCTTTTCATCTTCATCCATATTTTTGTCTTCATCCAAAAAATCAGATGAAAAAGAAAAATCGTCGTCTGATAAAACCGATTCAGCAACTGGTTCTTCTATAACCGGTTCTTCCGTCACAGTCACAGGTTCATCCCGTTGAACAAAATCATCTGTAACCGGTTCTTCTGCAACTGATTCCTCTGGTAACGAAAAATCATCTGAAATATCAAAATCACTATTATCAGCGGAATCCACAACTTCTTCACTTTCAACAGAAGAAGTCTCTTCTGGCATATCAAAACTGAAGTCATCAAGCAAGTTGTCTAAATCGCTCGTATCAGAATCAGATGACTCCGTTAAACTGAAATCACTTGAATCCTCTGTTGTCTCCTGTTTCTCCTGCTGCTCTTCAGGCGTAACTTTATAATCCGGTTCATCAAATATCGATTTGTTTCCCATATTCACAAGCGAAACATTTGTATCTGATTTTTCTCCTGTTTCGGGATCATCTATTTCTGCAGAGAGCATATTGTTCTCGTCAATTTTTACTACAAGTCCGAATGAAGGTTCTTCTTTTGGATGTGGAACAAGATTGTCTATTAAAAGTGTATCGACATAATCTGCATCATCCATGTTACCAGAGCTAGACCGATAAAGATTTATTTGAACTGTTGTTTGATCATCTCTTACAGTTGTAACCTCTATTCTTTTTTCTCCGGGTTTTCCCTCTTCAAGAATCGGATAGAATGATCCATCTGCAATTTTTATACCTATCATTGCTTTGCTCAAGCGATACACCTCTGTTAAATGTTATTATGCTTAACCGTTATTGTCAACGATAGCATTTTACGGAAATCTATCTTTTTCTACTGTTTATATTCATTTTCTTGACATAGAAGAAATACATGTACATAATTATATTATGCCTTCTATATTTCCTATTATAATAGCATCTATCGTAGTTTTTAGCGTAATTGCACTTGTTCTTATTATTTCTGGTGCAAGACGGAAGAAGATAAATTCAAACTCGACACAGAAAAATCGACAGACAATAATCCGCGAAGCCACAAAAAAGCTTTCTCAGGATCCTCATAACGCAGCAGGACTTATTTCTTTGGGAGAGCTTTATTATAAGGAGCAGCTTTGGGATAAAGCTTATCCTCTTTACGATACTTTGCTTGGAATAGCAGTTGCACATCCTGAAGTTGATATATTCACAGCTGCTATAAGACAAGGTATTTGCGCGCTTAAAATCAACAAGCATGAAGATTCTTTCAAGGGTCTTATTCAGGCAAGAAAGCTTCAGCCCGACAACTTTGAAGTCAACTTTTATCTTGGACAAGCCTTTTACCTTAATAAAGAATATGATAAAGCTATTCCGCTTTTGAAAAAAGCAATTACAATAAATAAAGAAGTCCAAGAAACATATAAATATGTTGGTCTTGCCCTTTATAAATTCCACAATTTCAGGGAATCTCTTCCATATTTAAAGAGAGCTCTTGATTTGAATCCTGATGACAAAGAGCTTCTTTTTGCAATGGCAGATGCAATGAATGAAAGCAGCAATGGTGACAAAGCTTTGAAAATATTCATGCATCTTCGGCCAGATCCTGAATTCGGTGCAAAATCATGCCTTTCAGCCGGTATTATCCATGCAAATGCAAACCAGCATGACAAAGCAATTCTCGACTTCGAAATTGGTCTAAAACATACACAGGCTCCATTGGATATTCTCACAAATATACGTTACAGATTGGCCCATTCATATCTTGCCATGTCTGATATAACAAGAGCTTTGAACATTCTAAAAGAAATACAGCAGACTTCTCCCGGATTCAAAGATGTACAGGCTCTTATTGCACGATACCAAGAACTCACTCAGAACGCAAACCTTCAGATTTACCTTATTTCTTCACAAAGCGATTTTATTGCTCTTTGCAGAAAAATCGTAACTATTTATTTTGGAAAAGCGTTTGTCAAAATTATCGATATAACAGCAACGAACGAATGTACAGAAGTTCAAACTGAAATAGAAACATCAAAATGGGAAGATTCTGTTATCTTCAGGTTTTATAGAACAACCGGATCAACAGGCGAGTTATTTGTCCGAGAGTTTCATTCGCGCCTTAGGGATCTTAAAGCTGGTCGTGGTCTTTGTTTCACTGCTGGAACTTACACAGAAGAGGCTCGCAAGTTTATTGAAGGTAGACCTATAGACCTGATAGACAAATCTGGTCTTATAAAAATTCTTAACAAAATAGATTCAAAGAACCCGTTCTAATCTTTTTGTTTTTGAAAACTTTTATTTCTTTAAGTTAAATTATTGTCTCTTTACAACGACAAGGTTTCTTTCATACTCACCGTTATCATTAAGGAAAGGAACCTCCAAAGGTATTTTTTCGTACTCAGGGATTATCTGTTTAATTTGATCCATTTCCTCTGTGATTTTGCTTTCTTTTGCTTTATACGCAGCCAAATAACCACCATGCTTCAATACTCTGATAAGTTTTTTTGTCATTTTATACTCAAGAGGACGAAAAGCTCGAAATACCGCAATATCTATGCTTTCTTGGCTAACTCTTTCAAGTTCAATATTATCGACTGTTATATTTGACAATCCTAATACGGCCGAGCAGTTCTCTAAGAAAAGGCAACGCTTGCTCATTCTCTCAATCAATCTGAATTTTATATCCCTCATACATATTGCAAGAGGAATTCCCGGCAAACCTCCACCAGAGCCTATATCAGCTATACAAATATCCGTCAGTCCTTCGGATATTTTCTCATCTGCCAGTTTTCGTATTGTTTTATATGCGGATAAACTATCAAGAATGTGTTTGATAATTATCTCATCAGATGTTTTTGCGCCTACTAAATCATATGCGCTATTGAAAAGCATCAATTCATTAATGTATTTTCTTAAATCTTCTTCGAGGACAGGAGTTGTTTCTTCGGAAAAACCAAATCTGATTAATCCTTCATGTAGATAATCCATATTATAACCCACAATGCAAAAAAAAGGCTGTCCTATTGGACAGCCGTAAAATGGGCCCACCTGGACTTGAACCAGGGACCGACGGATTATGAGTCCGCAGCTCTAACCAACTGAGCTATAGGCCCTTAACTTGGTTACTTTATCATAAATAACTTATGCTGGTCAAGTCTGCTTACTAAAGCAAGCAGACCTTTTCCGGCTTTGTATTACTGAACGCTAATCAACTCAACATCAAACGAAATTGTTGCATTTGGGGGAATGACATCGCCTGCACCTTTGCTTCCATATGCTGTTTCAGGAGGAAGTATTATCTTTCTCTTTTCTCCAACCTTCATATCCTGAACCATTGCATCAAAACCAGTAATCATCTGGCCAGTTCCAGTTACAAAGTCTAATGTTCCTCTTCCTTCTGATGAATCAAATACAGATCCGTCCTCAAGATAACCCGTATAATGGACAGAGACATTACGAACTATTCCTATCTTGTCACCTGTTCCTTCTTTTAAAATCTTGTAATCGACCTTCTTTGCTACAGCCTCATAATATGCTTTTGCTTCTGCAACAGCTGCCTCATAGGCCTCTTTTTGCTTTTTCCCGATTCTCTCCATCTCTCTGTCGAAATCTTCCTGAGTAGCTGTGAAAGCTTCAGCATCAGAACCTTGGCGCACGATTGTAATATGGTTGATTTTATCGCCTTGTTTGATACTATCAACGACATCCTGTCCAGTTATGACTTTACCAAAAACTGTATGCTTTCCGTCAAGCCAAGGTGTCTCAACATGTGTTATAAAAAACTGGCTTCCGTTTGTATTTGAACCTGAATTGGCCATTGAAAGAACACCAGGGCCGTCATGTTTCAAAGTATCGACAAACTCATCGTAGAATCTATATCCAGGACCGCCAGTACCATTACCCAGAGGATCACCACCCTGAATCATGAAATTTTCTATTACACGATGAAATGTAAGCCCGTCATAAAACGGCTTTCCTTTTGTCGCATCAAGTGTTCCCTCTGCAAGACCAACGAAATTTATTACAGTAAGAGGAGTCTCTTTATAATGCAGCTGAAGAACTATATCTCCCTTGCTTGTTTCCATTACAGCGAAAACACCGTCTTTTCCTTTTATTGCATCTATGCTTTTACTCATTTTTGTGCACCCCATTAAAATAAAGATTGATAGAACAAAAAATAAAACAAACTTACTTCTTTTCATAATTATTCCTGAACCAATTGTATACAGCGTCTAATCTTGATAAAAAAGAATCCTTTATGAAATCATCAATGAACGGGAAAGATGCTATATCACCTTCT
>JAILBN010000025.1 GCA_024680915.1 Treponemataceae bacterium
CTGCAGCGACATTGTACGCAGGCAGGTCGCCTGTGGCAATCATCAGCACTGTGGCAGAAAAATGCGTAGTGCAAAAGCAGTAAATCCGAAGCCTTTGCGCCTCAGATTTCTGAGGGCGAATGCTGCGCCAATTATGAGACAGCAGGTGCGCGGAGCAAGGTATCTGACTCGCGGGCGACTGGATTTGAGCATGTAAGAAAGGTCCGTCGCCCTGCTCGCACAGCGCAAGGCTGTCCCATACTTGTCTCCGCTCCGCCCTCAGGCCTTTCCTCTAGGTGATCTGCAGCGACATTGTACGCAGGCAGGTCGCCTGTGGCAATCATCAGCACTGTGGCAGAAAAATGCGTAGTGCAAAAGCAGTAAATCCGAAGCCTTTGCGCAGCAACCAGCGAGGATTTACCTTTTGTACGAGAGCATTTTTCTGGACAATACGCTGTAAGGAACTCGCATTGGCACACAGGATGCCTGCGGAGAAATGTCGCGGAAGCTTGAATGCACACAGGAAGCCTGCGGGAAAATGTCGCGGAAAACTGACCGCTTTTCCTGCATAATATTGCATATATACAAGGATTTCAGTATAATACTTGCATATTTATTTACACGGAGTGTATTATTATGCAATTTATCGACGGCGGAGTGACTGCTCCTAAGGGCTTCCTTGCCAACGGAGTCCTTGCTGGTATTAAAGCCGGCAGGACAAAAGAGGACACAGCACTTTTCGTTTCAGAGAAACCCTGTGCTGCTGCCGGGGTTTTTACAAAAAATCTTGCCCAGGCAGAGCCTGTAAAGCTTGACCGTTTACGTTTGAGTCGCCGTCGAGCTCAAGCCGTTATCGTGAACACTGGTTACGCCAATGCCGGAACAGGAGAGCAGGGGGCCTGCAATGCCGTAAGGACAGCCAGGGCGGCTGCTCTGGGACTTTCTCAGGCAGATGACGCCCCTTGGGGAAAAATAGACGAGGATGATGTTTTGGTCTGTTCCACCGGAATCATAGGCCAGCAGGTTCCTGTGGAGAAAATAGAGGCTCATATGGATGAGCTGGTGAAGGGGCTTTCCAAGGAAGGACATGAGAAGGCCCGTGTCGCCATTATGACCACGGACACTAAATATAAGGAATGTGCCCTTCAGACCCAGATAGGCGGAAAGACAGTTACCCTGGGAACCATGGCCAAGGGCTCCGGCATGATACACATAAACCTGGGAACCATGCTGGGCTTCATCACCACAGACTGCGCCATTTCCGGGGAGATGCTGGAGGCCGCCCTGAAAGAGAGTATTCAGGGAACCTACAACTGTGTCTCCGTGGATGGTGACACCAGCACCAACGACACCCTGATCCTTATGGCCAATGGGCTTGCCGGGAACAAAGAGATAACTGAGAAGAACGAAGATTATAAGCTTTTCCTTGAGGCTCTTGATGCCCTGAACCGGCAGATGGCAAGAAAAATCGCCGGTGATGGAGAGGGAGCCAGCCATCTTTTGGAATGCACGGTGAAGGGCGCCAAAAGTGTGGAATCCGCAAGGAAGCTGGCAAAATCTGTAATCTCCTCAAGCCTGGTAAAGGCGGCTTTCTTCGGTAAGGATGCCAACTGGGGACGTATCCTCTGTGCCCTGGGGTATTCCGGTGAGATTTTTACCCCTGAGAAGACATCTCTTTACTTTATGACGGCAGCTTTTGCAGAGGAGGCAGGCTGTCCTCTCTGTGCGGCTAAGAAAGCGGCTGCCTGCGACAAGGAGCCGGAGGGCTTTATAAAGGTTTGTGACCACGGAGTTCCCGTTGCTTTTGACGAGGAAAAGGCTGTGATAATAATGTCCGAGCATGAGGTCAAAATCCTTGTGGAGCTTGAGGACGGAGACGCGGTAGGTACTGCCTGGGGCTGTGACCTTACCTATGAGTACGTCAAGATAAACGGTGATTACCGCACCTAGCATTTGATTGGCGAGGATGCCTAGCCCGGATGCGGAAGGCGGTATGTTCGTAACAAGCACGAAGTGCGCAGTTTCGAACTACCGGTGCCGGGCGCGGAGCGGCTGGTACCAAGCCTGGAGCAAGCCGGTTTGGGGAATATGCTGCTCCATAATATTATATTACAAGGATTTGGATATGAAAGATGATGAGAATAAGCTTGACAGTGCTACCTGGTCTGAGGTCCTCGTTCAAGCTCTGCCTTATATGAAGCGTTGGGTGGGTAAAATCGTCGTGGTCAAGTACGGCGGAAACGCCATGCTCAATGAGGAGCTGAAAAAGGCTGTCATGGAGGATATAGTCCTTCTGAACACTATCGGTATTCATGTGGTACTGGTGCATGGTGGCGGTCCTGAGATAAATTCCATGCTGGAGCGGGTTGGCAAGGAGTCTAAGTTCATAAACGGACTCCGCTATACTGATGCCGAGACCATGGAGATCGTTCAGATGGTGCTTACCGGCAAGCTGAACAAGGATATCGTGGGAATCCTCCTGCAGGAGGGAGGCAAGGCCGTGGGCCTGAGTGGCGTTGATTCCGGGCTTATACGGGCAAAGAAGAGAGACAAGGACGGGGTGGATCTTGGCCTTGTGGGGGATGTCACGGAGGTTAATCCTGATATCGTCATGTCTCTTCTGGACCAGGGCTTTATTCCTGTAATCTCCACAGTGGCTCTAGGTGAGGACGGAGATATGAACCGCTACAACATCAATGCGGATACGGCCGCCGCCAAAATCGCAGTAGCCCTTAAGGCAGAGAAATTCGTCCAGCTTACCAATGTTCCCGGTGTGCTGAGGAATGTGGATGACCCCTCATCCCTTATAAAGAGAATCGCCAAGGAAGCCATTCCTTCCATGATTGCCACAGGCGTCATTTCATCGGGTATGATTCCCAAGATAGAGTGCTGCCTTACTGCACTGAACGGAGGAGTCCCCAGGACTCATATAATCGACGGTCGTGTGCCCCACAGTCTTTTGATAGAGATGTTCTCTGACCGTGGTATCGGTACCATGCTGATGAATGAATAATAGCGACGTACTACGGAGTGTTGAAGAGTGGTGCATCGGTTCGGCGAGCGCAAAAGCAATGATATGCGGTGCGCCGGTGATAGGAGGATAACATGGCTGGAGTGATAGCCAATAATTTCGGTAGTCTGCCGGTTGTTTTTGAGAAGGGTCAGGGCTGCGTCCTGACTGACGTAGACGGAAAAAATTACATAGATTTTGTTTCAGGAATCGGAGTGAACTGCCTGGGCCACAATCATCCTGAGCTGGTAAAGGCTATTCAGGAGCAGGCCTCAAAGCAGATTCATATATCAAACTATTATAATTCTGATAAGGGCTTGGCCTTTTCTGAGCTGCTCCTGGCGAAAACCGGCTATTCCCGTGTCTTTTTCGGCAACAGCGGAGCCGAGGCCAACGAGGCTGCCATAAAGCTTGCCCGTAAGTATGGCTGGCTTGTTACTACTGGACAGATAGCTGACACCGCCGGCCGGAAGGTTCCCGAAAATTCGGGGGCTTCGGCTTCGGACAATGGCGCAAGCTGCACGTCCGGCCCTGCTTGTTGTGCGGCTTCGACCAAAGCCCGCAACGTTATAGTCACCCTGGAGAAATCCTTTCATGGCCGTACTGTTGCCACTCTTTCAGCCACGGGTCAGGACAGGTTTCATCCGGATTGCTTCGCTCCTTATCCGGCAGGCTTCCGAACTATAAAAGCCAATGACTATGAAGTTCTGGCGACAGCTTTTGATGATTCTGTATGCGCTTTCATGCTGGAATGCGTCCAGGGTGAGGGCGGAGTGAACTTGATCGAGCCGGAATGGGCTGTGGCTGCCTGCGATGCTGCCCGCAAGGCTGGTGCTATCGTCATCGCAGACGAGGTCCAGACTGGAATGGGCCGCACTGGTACCCTTCTTGCATGTGAGCAGCTGGGCTTCAAGCCTGAGGCTGTTACCCTGGCAAAAGGCATTGCGGGAGGCATTCCCATGGGAGCCTGTCTTTACGGCGGCATCCTGAGCGATGTTTTTGTTCCCGGGGACCATCAGTCCACCTTCGGAGGAAACCCCATAGCCTGTGCGGCAGGGCTTGCAGTCCTTAAGACTCTCACATCCTCTGGCTTCTTGCAGGCTGTGGCGGAAAAAGGGGATTATATCCGTAAGACTGTACGGGGCTGGAATCTGCCTTGTGTTAAGGATGTCCGGGGCCGTGGCCTTATGATTGGAATTGACGTGACTCAAGTGTCAGGAGAAGTTCAGAAGGCTTGTCTTGCGGCAGCCCCCACAGGACTTTGTATATCGACAGCTGGTCCCAATACCCTTCGTTTCCTGCCTCCTCTCGTTATCACCAAAGAGGAGATGGATACAGGACTTGAGGTTCTGAAGGGAATTTTGCAGGAATAAGCGCATCAGCGTGAAAGGGTGCGGGGTGGTACGCGAGAGTTGTTAGATGCGGATTTTTTTGCGTCGGGCTGTGCGCCAAAACGCAAGCAGCCCTGCCTTATCTCAAGCCAATTGTTGCCCCTATTTCCTCTTCCAGCCTTTTCTCAAGACCGTCTTCTAAAAGACTGAAAAAATCGATTCCAGTGCGGGCTTCTATGTCGTCAATCGCGCACATAAAGCTTTCCGGTTCCTCATCTGTCTTGCCGTTGGGGACAAGATAGGCGTATGAGGTGACAGAGGCGGGCTCTCCTTCTTCGTCCTCTTCTACAGCCAGTAGTACCTTGTAGTAGAATTCAGGGATGCTGACCTTGTTCTCTCCTATGCTGGGGTATTCTGAAGCGGGCTTTTCAAGGACCGGACCTGTAATCACGTAGAGGCAGTCACAGTCTGCCGCGATGGAGCGAACGTCGTTTTCCAGATTGTTCCAAATCCCCCTGTTGAAGGAAGGGGCCTGAGGACTCATGTTGCTCATAAAAAAGGATTCTTTCATGGTAATTTCGCTGTAGGCCATGTCTGCGGCTGGAGCCAGATGGCCTCTGTCATAGCCTGAGCCCTTGTAGTCGTCAGGTGTGGCCGAACCTGTGGAAATCTGGGGGTCAGCTTTGAAGCTGTTCGATCTTTCTGCTTCTTTTATTAGCTTTTCAGGGGTAATTGTATAAGCCACCCATTCCGGCTGCTCGTAGTCTTCCCTGTAGCAGGCTGTGAAGCCGCTGAAAACCCGCCTTTCATGGTCATGGCTGCCATCGGGGCAAAGGGGGATTTCCAGACCGTCGGGAAGACGGAGGACGCCATCTCTGGTCTGATCGCCACTGCTTGCCAGACCGCCGTTTGCCTGGCTCCCGCCTGCCAGACCGCCGCTGCTTGCCAGACCGCCGTTTGCCTGGCTCCCGCCTGCCAGCCCGACACCGCTTGTAAGACCGCCGCTGGGGACTGGTGCTGACGGCTGCGCATCAGAAAATTGGGGCTGTCCGCTGTCGGAGCCTGTGGTCTGCTGGCCGCCAGAAGCCTGCGCCTGGGTTGGAGCAGCCTCCGGTGCCGCTTGCGACGGACCCTGCCCTGCGGAACTTGGCTCTGTGGTTGCCTGCTGGGCTTGGGACGGGCTTTGTCCTGCGGCCGGAGGAGCTTCTTCCGCGGTGGGCACTTCTGTCTCCGGGTCGTCCGCGGCAGCTTCTTTTTCTGTAATAAATTCTATGAGGAGCCCCTTGTCCTCAAGGTAGGTTATGGTTAAAGGAATGATACCTGCCCTTGAAAGACCGAATATAAGACCACAAAGGCATAGCAGAATTGAGGCGCAGATCAGAAATCGTTTTCCGAAGTTCTTTTTCCGGCTTTTTTGCGCCAATTTCTGGCCAGCCTCTTTGATTGTTTTTTTGTCTACAAGGAACTGCTTATTTTTTTTCGCCATTGAAATCCCCTCTGCTTTTTATTTTATCAGAGAAAGGTTTTTTAATCAAAAAACATTTTCTTCGTGGGGCCGGACTGTCTTTCTGTGTATATGCTTTGACACTGTTTAATCATAATGTTATAACTAAACGGTATTTAAAGAAGGCAGAATAAAATCTGTGATTGTCTGCCTTCTCTCAACACTGTTGCCTTTATGGTTTATTGGAGTGAAACATGCCTGTTACGACTATACCGAAAAATTATAAGAATCTTCTTTCGATTAAAGAGACTGAACATGCTATTGTTATGATTAAGGATTTTTTCCAGCTGGAGCTTTCGACCGCACTTAATCTGACAAGGGTGACGGCACCTCTTTTTGTGGAGAGCGGAATAGGTCTTAACGATGACCTGAACGGAGTTGAGAGGGCTGTTTCCTTCGCTGTAAAAGATATGGGCGACAAGAAAATGGAGATAGTTCATTCTCTTGCAAAATGGAAGCGTGTAAAGATTTCTGATATGGAGCTTGCTCCAGATTTTGGTATATATACTGATATGAACGCCATTCGTGCAGACGAGGAGCTGGATAACATCCATTCTCTCTATGTGGACCAGTGGGACTGGGAGAAGGTTATCCATGATACCGACCGCACGGTTGCCTATCTTAAAGAGACTGTAAGGAAAATCTACAGTTGCCTTAAGCACACAGAGTTTTACATATATGACAGATATCCTGCCATCACACCGATTCTTCCTGAGAACATTACCTTCCTGTATGCGGATGAGCTTCAGCGCCGTTTCCCCAACAATACTCCTAAAGAGAGGGAGAATATAGTTACAAAACAATACGGTGCTGTTTTTATCATAGGAATAGGTGGAAAGCTGGCAGACGGTTCCCTTCATGACGGTCGTGCACCTGATTACGATGACTGGATTACGGAGACTGGGGACGGTCACAGGGGACTTAACGGGGATCTGCTCGTCTGGAATCCTGTTCTTGAAAGCGCTCTGGAGCTTTCTTCCATGGGTATCCGTGTCTCTCCAGAGTCCCTGAAAGCCCAGCTGGAGGAAAGGGGTTGCCCTGAGAGAAGCAAGCTTTATTTCCACAGCCGGCTCCTGGAAGGAAAGCTTAAGCCTTCCATCGGTGGTGGTATCGGCCAGTCAAGGCTCTGCATGTACTTCCTCAGAAAAGCCCATATCGGCGAGATTCAGGTAAGCACCTGGCCTGAGGATATGATAGAGCAGTGTGATAAGAAGGGAATCCACATACTCTAGCTTTGTGGATGTTGCGCGTGATGCCTTATCCCTTTGGGAGAGGCTGCCATCTTGCGTAAGTTGCGAATGATGCCTTCTTGCATCGGCTGTGTTTTTTTGTGTGCGAGGTTACATTACTTATGGAGACATTGCGCGTTGCGGCATCCCATTCTTCCAGTAAGGGTGCCCTCCTTGAATATATCAAAGACATTTCTCAGAAAAATGAAGAAATCCTTTATGAAATCGAGCTTTCCTCAACCCTTATCGATAAAGATACTGTAAAGGCTCTCTCCGGGATTTATGCTTCCCTTGATATTCTTGTGACTGATGAGCTTTGCTGTGAAACAGATTTCCATAAGAACAAGGCTTTCGTAAGGAAATGCTCCCTGCTCAATGAGACCGGGCTGGTCTTCGGCTTTGTCTTTGACGCCGCCCAAGCCCAGAAAAAAATTCCCCTTTCAATAAAGCATATCCGTTCCCTTATCGATTTTTTGATAGAGCAGTATCCTAACCATTTGCAGCTTGAATGGGAGGGCTTACGTCCCTCAGCAGTGCTTTCCACCCAGGATATAAAGACCCTGCGCGCCTTTTTCTATGCCACCGAGACCTTCTACACCTACGGCAGGGCTGTTCCCTGGTTCCTTACAGTAGTGGAGCCCCTGCGCCTTAGACCCTCGGTTTTCCTTGGGGATTTTGCCGAGTGGCAGCGCTGCAACAACTGTGGCCTAGGCTCCTCTTTCTCGGCTGAGAATGCCCCCCATACAGAAATAGAAAAGATGATATTGAGCTTTGTAAAGCTTAAGTATGAGGAAAAAAAGCTTCCCTACGTGTATCCCGCGGCTGAGGATATGATACGTCTTCACGGAGCCTTCTCCAGAGCGGGGGCAGAAGGAATAGAATCCATACTGGACCTTTCCTATATCCCTGATGACCTTTTTTCTCCCTATGCCCAGGACCTGCGCCTTTTTGCGGGAGAAGTCTGCATGGAGTCCTGCACAGTGAAGGTTTTCTGCGGCCCGGACGGCCCCGACTTCACCTATATGAACTGATTTTTCCTTCGGGGCTCGTGCGAGAACTACTATGGGCGCTTTTGTCTGCTCCTGAAATCCCTTTTGGAAAGAATCAGATAGTAAACGAAGAAAAGCAGTGTGGTCAGTATCCAGCTGATGGGGTAGGCTGCGCAGACAGTGGTGAAAACCGGCTTCAGTGGCACAGCCACGGACAGCCATACAATGCGAAGCACGCAGACTCCTCCGCAGGTCAAAAGCGTGGGGACCAGGGATTTTCCGCAGCCCCTTATAGTACCTGAGAATATCTCTATCCCTATGTAGGTTATGAAGGTGGGAGCTATGAAATTAAGGATTTTAAGCCCCTCCTCAATTACAGCCTCGTCAGTGGTGAAAAGCCTGTAGAAAAAATTACCGAATAGCTTGAACAATACAAGAAGAAGTCCTGTTCCGATTCCTGCCATCAGAAAGCATTGGACCACTCCCTTCCTGACCCGGTCCAGCTTCTGGGCACCGAAGTTCTGTCCCGCGAAGGTGGTGACGGCTATACCGAAGGAGTTTATCGTCATCCAGAATATGGAGTCTATCTTTCCCCATGCCGCCCAGGCCGCTATGGTGTTGGTGCCGAAGGCGTTTACGTTGGCCTGTATTATCAGGTTGGAGACCGTGTACATTATGGACTGCAGGCCGGCAGGAAATCCTATCTGTATTATGCGCTTAAGGATAGCCGGATCGAACCTTATCTCTTTGATGATGAGCCTGTAGCTCTCATGGCTTTTCATAAGGCAGCGGCATACCAGTATCATGGTGATGAACTGGGAGCCTATGGTGGCGAAGGCGGCTCCCTCCACGCCCCACTTGAAGACAGCTATGAAAAGGAAGTCCAGCAGGATATTCAGGACCGTTCCCACTATAAGGAAATATAAAGGCCTGCGGGAATCTCCTATGGCGCGTAGTATGCCAGCGCCCATGTTGTATATGATGGTGGGCAGGATTCCCAGGAAAAAAATCCGTGTGTAGGAGACTGCCAGGGTAAGTATCTCCTCCGGTGTGCCCAGAAGCTTCAGCATCCAGGGAGCGTAGAATACACCCAGTACAGTTATCACCGCGCCACCGGCGATTGAGAGGGCTATGGTGGTATGCACGGCCCGGCTTACGTCCCTCTTGTTCTTAGCTCCATAGAATTGGGATATTATTACCGTTCCACCGGAGGAGAGTCCTGTGAAAAAGCCTATGAGCAGATTGACGACAGTACCAGTGCCTCCCCCTACTGCCGACAAGGCTTCCTTTCCAAGAAAGCGGCCTACGATTATGGCATCAGCAGTGTTGTAGAGCTGCTGGAAGAAGGTTCCGAAAAGTATGGGGAAAAAGAAAAGCAAAAGCTGCTGCCATATTACACCCTCTGTTATGGCTGTTGAGGAATGAATAAGTGTTCTTAAGCGGTATGCGCCAGTTTTCATGTCCACCTTTATAGCAAGTTTTTATTATTTACGCTAGGACATGGGAGTCCCAGAAAAATTGATTTTTTTGTTGTTCCTCATATTTGTGCTATAATAAAGGTATGGCTAAAAATGGTTGTTTTTTGTACAGAAAGCTTGTTCATTTGATGCTAGGGTTGCTTTCCCTTTCTTTATTATTTTTCTCTTGCAGTAATCTTTTTGATGATGTAAGCAGAAGCTTCTGCGGCTTCCAGCGGCAAGGCTGATACAGACGGAGTTTCGGTCTGCGTAACGCTGACAGGAAATCTCCAGTCTCCTATGGCGGAGGGTGGAGCCCTGCCATCCTTGTATGCAGGTCTTGCTACTGCCCCTTCTTCCGGGGCTGACGGAAATTCGGCTTCCCGGTCCGCCAGACCAAGCCTGCCAGAAACCGTGACTTATGAGGTGACGGCAGAAACTGTTCCTTCCGGACAAAATGCTGATGGTTCCGTTGTTGATGGAGCCTTCTCCATTCCCCTTGCTGTGGGTTATAAGTGGAGAATTATCGCCACCATGAAAGCCAACATCAACGGCACTGAGGTGGCAATCCTTACCGACACCTACGAGATGTCAGAGGCCATTACAGCTGAAAATCCGATTCTTACCCATGATTTTGTCTTGAAACCTATTTCTGACGGAGTTGGAAAAGTCTCCCTGGGCTTCTCTGGTGGAGGGGTCTTCTTCAATGGTGAAGGCGACAATGCTTCTGTATTCACTATGAGTGCTGGTAGCATTTCTGACAACAAAACTACAAACAATGATTCATTATGGGCTCCGGCCGCAGGAGGAGTCTTTCTTGACAACTACAGTAAATTCGTTATGAGCGGTACAGCCTCTATAAATGACAATTCCACAATATTAGATAGCGCAGGGGTGAAAGTTAATACTCAAACAGATACCTTTGAAATGAACGGAGGTGTCATTTCCGGAAATGAAGTAACGGATGGATTAGGAGGCCGCAATATTACGGGAATTCATGTGGCAGGTAACTTCAAAATCAGCGGGAATGCCTACATAGCAAGTGACAACAACCTGTATCTTGAGGAAGGAAAATACATCACTATTTCAGGTGCCCTTAATCCTCCGGCTGCGGCAAACGGAATAGTGGCAACGATAACTCCCCATAGCTATGAAAGAACGGATGCCCTGCTTGTTGCAGAGACTGAGGTGACCCTGGCCAACGAAAGCGGAAAGTTTGCGGTAAAGGACAATGATACTACGGATATAACAATTTGGACTCTCGATTCAGAAGGAAAACTTCTTGGGCCATGACGGCAAGTAGTGCTGTAGGTTCAATAACAGGAATGCCAGAAGTTGGTACGCTGCCATTGTATATTGTAATAAACGTTGTATTAATGAGTCACTTGAACCTTGTTACACAATAGGAGGCAGTACAGACCCGTCAGACTGGGGAGAAACTGTGCCGACAATCAGCAATGACACTTGGAATTCTGTAAATTGTGATTTCTCTAAGAACGGCTACAGTCTCCCCACTGAAGCTGAGTGGGAATATGTTGCGCGAGGTGGAAATAGAGGAATTCCTTCAACACAGACAAGCTACAGCGGCAGCGACACAAGAGAAGATGTGGCGTGGTTGTCTGGAAATGGTGATGGCAAGATGCATGAAGTGAAAAAGAAACAGGAGAACACTGTTGGTATATATGACATGACAGGAAAGGTATGGGAGTACTGCTGGGACTGGTCCGGAACTATAGAGGCCGACACGGCTGCGACTGGTGCAACATCTGGAACTGAGCGTGTTCATCGTGGGGCTGGTTATTCCGACAACGTGAATAATGACAATCCTGATTCCTGTACTGTTAATTCCAGGTCATCTTTTAGCCCGAACAGTAGCTATGAAACCTTAGGATTCCGTGTAGTCCGCACTGCTCATTAAAAAAGCTTAGCCCCCCATCTCCTCATCTTTCATGCCCTACACACTTCTTTGCTTTTACGCTAGAATCAGGGTATGAAAGATACTCGCGGGAATGAAGGGGCGCCCCAAAGTCAGGGCGGAGCTTATGGTGACAGAAAATCATCGAAAAACAAGCTTTCTGTTCTTTTGGAGCTCTTCCTTGTTTTTTTTAAGATTGGGGCTGTCACCTTCGGTGGCGGTCTTGCCATGCTGCCTATTCTGGAACAGGAGCTTGCTGAGAAAAGAGGCTGGGTCACAAAGGAAAGGCTCCTGGATTATTTTGCCATAGGCCAGTCAACTCCAGGTATTATAGCCGTCAATGTGGCCACCTTCCTGGGTAATACCAGGGCTGGCTTCTTGGGAAGCCTTCTTGCTACCCTGGGGGTTATCACTCCCTCCCTCATCATAATAACGGTCATAGCCCTTTTTCTTTCTGGCTTTGATGACATAGCCTGGGTAAAAAAAGCCCTGGCGGGTATAAACATCGGGGTCGCGGCCCTTTTGTTCAAGGCTGTGTGGAAGTTCCGAAAGAATGTGACCGCATCTGTCCTGGCCGCTATTCTTTTTGTCTTGTCCTTCGTGGCAGTTGCCTTCTTTCATGTCAGCACGATTATTGTAGTGGCTGTATCCATCGTCTGTGGCCTCATCCTGCACTTTACCGGACTCAAAAAGCCAGAGTCTGAAGGAGGTGAAAAATGAGCCTTCTTCAGTTAATGTGGACCTTCTTTTATATAGGACTTTTCACCATAGGGGGCGGCCAGGTCGCCATAACCCTCATGTATCAGCCTGTGGTGGAGGGAGGACTCCTTTCCGCCGACCAGTTCTATAACATGGTCGCAGTCTCTGAGTCCACACCGGGGCCTATAGGCATCAACATGGCCACCTATATAGGCTGTGAGCTTTTCGGAGTGTTCGGGGGAGTGGCCGTCACCTTTGCCACGGTTCTTCCTTCCTTCATAATAATTCTGGTGATAGCGAAATTCTTTGACAAGTATCAGGACAAGCCCCTGGTGAAGACCACCTTCTCCTGTATACGTCCAGTTTCCGCAGGGCTTATCGCCGTTGCCGCTTGGAATGTCCTCAACATTTCCGTGGTAAAGGTTTTCTCTCCCGTAAGAGCCGTGATTTTCGCGGTCAGTATGATTCTTGTCTTTGCCTGGAAGAAGCTGTCTCCTATCCTGCTAATCCTTCTTTGCGGTATCGCCGGAGTCATTTTTCTGTAGTTTTTTCACCAGGTTCGTGACATTCGGAGGTCTTTTCTTGAACATCCTTGCGAAGGATGATTTCTTGATAGTGAACTGCTGTTTCTCCTCTTCCACGTATTTGTGAAGGTCCTCCGTGGTTCCTGCCACAAGGAGGAGCAGATCGTTCTTCAGTACCATGGTGGGGTTGTTGGCAAGCTGGTATTCATCCTCCGAGGAGCTTCTGACGGCGACCAGATTCAGCTTGTAATTCTGCCTCAGTCCGCATTCCGCAAGGGTCTTTCCCTGCAGATCCGACCTGACGGCGACTTCTGCCAGGGCGAATTTCTCAGAAACCTGCATGTAGTTGTATAGAGAAGGGGTCACTATCATAGGCACAATATGGAGAGCCGCCTCTAAATCCGGGAAAACGATATCTGTTGCTCCCACCAGCCTGAGGATGTCTCCATGCTCGTCTGAACGGGCTTTGACTATTATTTTCTTGATGCCCATCTTGTGGAGGGTATTGGTGACCAGGATTGAAGTCTCCAGCTGCTGACCCAAATCCACCACCGCAGTGTCCACATCGTCGGGAAGGGTTTTCTTGAGGACGGAGTCATTGAGGGCATCCGTTATATAAGCGTCCTTCACCTTTCCCTTGTAGGCTTCCACAATGTCTCTGTCCTTGTCTATTATGACCACATCTGCGTCGGCATCCTCCAGCTCGTTCACCACGCGGCAGCCGAAGGTGCCCATTCCAACTATTGCTATAGTAACCATAATATACCCCCTGTTTATCCTACAAGAATATCCTCGTGCGGGAATTCTGAAAGAGATTCTATTTTACGTGCTTTTCCTGGGCGAAGCACCATCGCCGTTATTCCTGTGCGGCCTGCGAACATGGCGGCCGACAGTATGATTTTGCTTAAGGCTGTGAGCTCAGATGTTATACCCCTGGAAAGGCCTGTGGTAGTGAAGGCAGAGACTGTCTCGAATATCAAGTCTGATATGGAGAAGGCTCCTGCTCTCAAGGCTGCTCTTTCAGAGAAGCATAGGGCTATAGTCGCTATAAGCAGCAGACTCATGGCTTTTACCAGTATTCCTATAGCCTTGTCCACGGAGCTTTGGGATATATCCCTTCCCATAAGGGACATCTCTCCCTTGTCCTCTGAGCTGCGGAAGCTGTAGCAGATCACCAGGAAAAGGGTGGTGGTTTTTATTCCTCCCGCCATGGAGCCGGGGTTTCCGCCTGTCAGCATGAAAAGAAGGGAGATGACGTAGGATGCAGGAGTGAAGTCGCTCTGGGCCACTGTCTCGAAGCCTGCTGTACGTAAGGTTATGGACTGCAGCAGGGCGTTTACTATTTTTTTGCCGGCGGGAAGCCCGGAGAAAGCGTTATTCCATTCTGTTATAAGGAAAAAAGTACAGCCTCCCCCCACCAGAATGCCCGTCATAAGCAGGACAACCCGGCTGTGCAGGCTGAGCCTTTTTTTTCTGCTTTGACCTTCCTCTTTTTTCTTTTTACGGCCTTTTCCCTGTGATCCTGTCATTTTTGACTTTATTGTCCCTGCTGTGTCAGCCATTACAGTGAAGCCTATTCCGCCTGCAACTATAAGGAAGCAAATGGTCAGGCAGACAGGGACGTTGACTGAGAACTGCTGAAGGTTGTCGGAATAGGGAGCGAAGCCTGCGTTGCAGAAGGAGGTTATGGAAAGAAAAACCCCGTAGAAAATATTGTTCTGCTCACCTGTCCGGTAAAGAAAGACGGAAAGCAGGATGGCTCCCACTGTCTGGATTATAAGGGTCGTGCCCACAATCCTGAAGAGAAGCCGGTGGATGTTTATTTTGGATTCATCTGTGAAGAATTCCCGGATAAGCTTTTTGTCCACATAAGAGACCTTTTTCGATGGCATGGCCAGGTATATGCTGAAGAAGGTCACCAGTCCCAGGCCTCCGGCTTCCACCAGCAGCATAAGGACAATCATCCCGGCCCGGGAGAAGACTGCCATGTCCAGGACTGAAAGACCTGTCACACAAATGGCGGAGACAGCCATGAAAAGGGCGTCCTCAGGAGCTGCCCACTGACCGCCTTTATAGGAGAAAGGGCAGAGGAAGAGGAAGGTTCCCGTTATGGCAAGAAATATGAAATATGCGAACAGCCTGGAATTGGCGCTTTGTAATTTAAAACTCATGATCCGTCAACGTGTTCAGGGGACTATGACTCCTCTGAAGATATCCCGGAGATTCTGAAGAAGGATATCTCCTACATTATATCCTATTTATCTAATCTTGCAATGGAACCTGCAAAAGTCATTCCGTAGACAACGGCAGAATGTTGGGCTATAATTTTAGGCATGATAGAATATTTGATGGCGCATCTGCCTTGGTTCTGGCTTGCAATGGCCATTTTGATGTCCGTTCTTGAGCTTATTCTTCCGGGATTGACTACAATTTGGTTTGCCCTTGGTTCTCTTGTGATGATTCCTTTATCACTTCTTCCTATTCCTTTTGTGATTCAGGTTGTTATCTGTCTTGTTATTTCCGTTGTTCTCCTTGTTTTCACAAGGCCTTTCGCCATGAAGAAGCTTAAAGCTAACAAAGAGAAGACGAATGTAGATGCTCTTATCGGTAAAAGTGTACTGGTGTTAAAGGACATCTCGAAATTCGAGAAGGGTGAAGTGAAGGTTAATGGTGTCGTCTGGTCAGCCCGTTCTGATGATGACGCTCCGCTCAAGGCAGGGGATGAGTGCTTCCTTCTCCGTATAGAAGGTGCTACTGCTGTCGTGGGCAAAGAAAAGCCTGTGGAAGCTCCGGCTGAATGAAGATGATGGGCTTTATGCCTGCTTTTATATGATTTAATCCTATGGAGGAGTAAAATAATGGAATTGTGGATTCTTATCAGTGTCCTTATCGTGTTTATCGTTCTTATAGTAATTAAGAACATCCGTATAGTTCCCCAGTCTCAGGCTTATATCCTGGAAAGGTTGGGCGGATATCTTACAACCTGGCAGGTGGGTCTTCACGTCAAGATGCCTTTTATCGACCGGGTGGTGAACAAGGTCTCCTTGAAGGAAAGGGTTCTTGATTTCAAGCCCCAGCCTGTAATCACCAAGGATAACGTCACCATGATGATTGATACGGTCATCTATTTCCAGATTACTGATCCTAAGCTTTATACCTATGGTGTGGAGAATCCTATGAACGCCATAGAGAACCTCTCCGCCACCACTCTCCGTAACATAATCGGAGAGCTGGAGCTGGACGGAACCCTTACCAGCCGCGACGTTATCAATACCCGTATGCGCTCCATCCTTGATGAGGCGACGGATCCTTGGGGAATCAAGGTCAACCGTGTGGAGGTAAAGAACATCATTCCGCCTGAAAGCATTCAGGAAGCCATGGAAAAGCAGATGCGCGCCGAGCGTGAGCGCCGTGAGGCTATCCTTATTTCTGAGGGTCACAAGCAGTCAGCCATCCTTGAGGCAGAGGGAAAGAAAGCTGCCCTTATCCTTGAGGCCGAGGCCAGCAAAGAAGCCCGCATCCTTGAGGCTGACGCTGCCAAGGAAGCTGCTATCCGCAAGGCAGAGGGTGAGGCTCAGGCCATCCTTTCCGTACAGAAAGCTACCGCCGCCGGTATCGAGATGATCAAGAACGCCCAGGCCGATGCCAGCGTTATCAAGCTCCGCAGCCTTGAGACCTTCGAGAAGGTGGCTGACGGTCAGTCCACAAAGATTATCATCCCCTCTGATATCCAGAATCTTGCAGGCGTTGTCACCGCGATTTCTGATATCGGTAAAAGCGGCAAATAAGCTTCAATTACCGGCTTCCGCTCGCTTTTTCCGGGCGGGGCCTTTCTTATAAAGGAGATAATACTATGAGTACACATATCGCTGCCAAGGAAGGGCAGATTGCTGATTCAGTTCTTTTGCCGGGAGATCCTCTCCGTGCGAAATATATTGCTGAGAATTTTCTTGAAGGTGCGGAGTGCTATAACACTGTCCGCAACATGTTCGGCTATACTGGAAGCTACAAGGGAAAAAGAGTTTCCGTTCAGGGAACAGGAATGGGACAGCCCTCCCTTTCCATTTATGTCAACGAGCTTTTCCAGTTCTACAATGTGCAGAAGGCTGTACGTATAGGAACCTGCGGGGCTGTCAAGGAGGACATAAACGTCCGCGACTTGGTCATAGCTCTTGGTGCCTGCACCGATTCCAGCCTTATGAACCAGCGTTTCGGAGACTTGCATTTTGCGCCTACCCCTGATTGGTCTCTTCTTAGGAAGGCCGTGGATGTAGCGGAGGCAAAGGGCTTCAATCCTCATGTGGGTACGGTGGTTTCCAGCGATTTGTTCTATGACGAGAACGAGAACTGGAAGCTTTGGGCAAAATACGGCGCCCTCGCCATAGAGATGGAGGCCGCCGAGCTTTTCACCCTGGCTAAGAAATTCAATAGAAAGGCCTTGGCTGTCCTTACCGTCTCAGATCATATAGTCAAGCATCAGGAAACCTCCGCTGAAGAAAGGCAGACATCCTTCTCCCAGATGGTGGAGGTTGCCTTGGATACAGTGACTTCCGTTGATTAAAACTCGTCGAAGTGCAACTATTACAGACTTTATGTGTTCTAATTAAATATCAGTCGTGCAGGCCGCACGGTCGATATTTAGATTTTTTCAGGAACTGGTTCCTTTCAGTTCCTCTTTTTTGGAGTGTTTATGAAACCTACGTTACTCGTGCTGGCGGCTGGTATGGGCAGCCGTTATGGCGGTGTCAAGCAGATAGACTCTGTCGGTCTTCATGGCGAATGCCTTCTTGATTTTTCAACTTTCGATGCCAAAAGAAGCGGTTTTGAGAAAGTCGTATATATCATAAGGAAGGATATTGAGAAAGACTTCCGTGAACGTCTTTTTGATCGGGTCGCGGCAAATTTTGATGCAGAATATGTCTTCCAGACGCAGGATGCTCTTTTTACCGAAGAGCAGAAAAAGCTTATTCCTGCTGAGCGCACCAAACCCTGGGGTACTATACATGCGGTTCTTTGTGCCGAGAAGAATATAAAGGCTCCCTTTGCTGTCATAAATGCAGACGATTATTATGGCAGGGAGGCTTTCGCCACTATGGGCGAATATTTAGGATCCTTGACTCCGGATTCTACCGAGCACGCTATGGTTGGATATATCCTGAAGAATACCATGAGCCTTTCCGGCTCCGTTTCCAGGGGCGTTTGCAGCGTAAAAGACGGTTATCTGGAATCCATCCATGAGAACACCAAGATTTATTTTGAGGAGGGCAAGGTTATCTCCGAGAGGGAGGACGGTAAGCATGAGTTCACCGGGGATGAATGGGTCTCCATGAACTTCTTCGGTTTCTCTCCTTCTGCCTTCAAGCCTTTCCATGAATACTGGGATGATTTCGTCGGAAAAAACATTTCGGCACTAAAAAGCGAAGCCTATCTTCCGGAGGCTGCCAGCCGCATAGTGACTTCTGGCCAGGGAAGGATAAAGTTCTGTTCCTCCAAAGAGAAATGGTTCGGTATGACATATCCGGAGGACCGTCAGAACGTAATAGATGAGATAGCTGCCAAGATTAAAAACGGATATTATCCAGAAAAGCTGTGGGAGAAATAAAATGTTTCTTTCAATTCCATATATCTCTGAGAAAGTCTGGGGCTACGAGCGTTGGATAGCCTCTGCCCATGCTGTGGGAAATTCTGTGGCCGACAAGGCGTCTTCCCCTGAGTATGCGGGGAAGTCCCTGGGCGAGATAACCGGGGGAGACTTCCCTCTGCTTGTCAAGCTTATCCAGGCCAATGACACTCTTTCCGTACAGGTCCATCCTGATGATGATTATGCCCGTCGGGTGGAGAATACCTACGGCAAGACAGAGTGCTGGTACATACTGGATGCAGTTCCGGGAGCCACTCTTGTCTGCGGTCTCAACAAGGAATTCACAAGGGCGGAGCTTGAGGCCGCCCTTAAAAATGGCACTCTTTCTGATTGCCTGAATTATGTTCCCGTGGAGAAGGGAGATTTTGTCTTTATTCCGGCGGGTACAGTCCATGCCATACAGGGCGGCTTGAGGCTGCTTGAGGTTCAGGAGCCCAGCGACATTACCTACAGGCTTTATGACTGGGGCCGGCCGCGGGAAATCCATGTGGAGAAGGGCCTTGAGGTCACGAAGTGTAGCGCACCGGAGCCAGTGAAGCATTTTTCGGGAGTCTTCAGCTGTAAGTATTTCAGACTTGAGAAATGCGTGGTAAGCAGGGAAGAGCCTGTGGTCCAGCTGCCCGGAAAAAGGAAGGAAGCCTCCGCAATACTTTTTATCATTGAAGGCGAGGGCAGGCTTTCTTCAAGCAAGGGAACTGAGCTTTCTGTAAAGAAAGAGGACACGGTCATTTTGTCAGCGGACGAAAGTGTCAGCGTAAGTCCCGCGGCCGGACAAAGCCTTACCTACATGAAAATAACCTTTCCTGCATAGATGCGCGGCACAAAATGTGTCACGCAAAAAAATGTGTCACGCAAAAAAAATAGAACCTGAGTGCTGTAAAGCCCACAGGTTCTATCCTTGCTAACGCCAAGCCCACATTTCTGTGGGCTGTTTTTTTTATGCTATTCCTCCAGGTTCTGGATCGTAATGAACTCTTTCGCTGCTGCGATAACGTCATCAGCAATCTTACCGGAGATAGGATCGTAGTGATCGAAGGCTGTCTCGAAGCTTCCTGTACCGCTGGTTATTGAGCGAAGGTCGATGGCATAGCGGAGAAGCTCAGATTGTGGAACCTGGGCGCGGATTTCTTCTATGCCTCCCTCAATGTCGCTCTGACCAAGAATGCGTCCGCGACGTCCGGAGAAGTCGGACATGATATCACCAAGGTATTTGGACTCTACCCAAACCGTTATGTTCATGATAGGCTCAAGAAGGATAGGCCCCGCCTGTCTCATGGCATCGCGGAAGGCATTTCTTGCCGCAATCTTGAAGGCCAGTTCCGAAGAGTCTACAGGATGCTCCTTACCATCAAGAACTGTGGTTGCTACGTCTACTACAGGATAACCTGCGAGAACACCGTTCAGCATAGCTTCCTTGACACCCTTCTCTACACCTGGGATATAGCTCTTAGAGATGGCACCACCGAAAACTGCGTTGGTGAACTTATAGTCCTCTCCTCTTTCCATAGGTTCTATTGCGAGTACGACACGTCCATACTGACCATGACCGCCGGACTGCTTCTTGTGGGTGTACTCTGCCTGGGCCTTGCGTTGTATGGTCTCCCGGTAGGCTATACGCGGAATGGTCGTGTTTATCTGCAGCTTGTTCTGGTTCTTGAGCTTGTCCAGAAGAATCGTGATATGAAGCTCTCCCATGCCTGAAAGAACATTCTGTTTTGTTTCAGGGTTGAATTTGTATGAGAGTGTCCTGTCTTCTTCTGCCGCATGGGCAAGAAGCTCGCTCATCTTGTCCTCGTCTTTCTTGTTGTCCGCAGATACTGCCATTGAGTATATAGGATATGGATGGCGCAGGCGTACGAATGGCAGACAGTCCTGGTTGCCGGCAAGAGTGTCGCTTGTCTTTGCCAGCGGCAGCTTCGTCGCGATTATGATGTCTCCGGCGTTCGCCACTTTTATCTCCTCAAGCTTTTTACCGATTGAGCGGAAAATCTTTCCGATTTTCTCTTTTCGTCCTTCGGAGATATTCCAGTATTCTGTCTCTGATGAGAAAGAACCTGTGACAACCTTTATGTAGGAGAGTTTTCCTGAGAATTGGTCGCTTGAAGTTTTTACGACCAGGGCGGACATAGGACCGTCACCGATTTTGACTGTAGAAGTCTCATCTTCTGATGTTTTAGCTGTCTCTATGGCATCTTCCGGAGAGGGGGCTATGTCTGCTATAAAGTTGAGGTAAGGAACAAGACCTGAGTTCATAGTCACAGAGCCGATGAAGCTTGGGACTATGCGGTTGTTTTTTACTGCTTCTTTCAAGCCCTGTGCGATTTCCTCAGGAGTAAGCTCTCCCTCATCTATGAACTTGATAAGAAGGTCATCGTCACCTTCCGCTGCGGCACCCGCCAGGATGCTTAGAGCCGTGTTATATTCATCCATGTATTCGGCAGGAATGTCAGCGTCTTTTTCTTTCTCTCCTGCTGCAGGAACTGGATAGGCACGCCCGTTAAGAACGTCGATCACACCCTCCCACTTTCCGCTTTTTTTCATAGGTATCGTTATACGACAGACTTCCACATTGAATTTGTCGTGGATATCTTTGGCTATGACTGAATCGTCAGTACGTTCTTCCTCACCTCTGTTGATGAATACCAAACGGCTTTTGTTCCGTCTGTCAAGGTCCCTCCAGAGCTTGACTGTCTCTATCTGGACTCCGTTGCGCCCGTCGATGAGCAGGGAAGCTATTTCACTTGATCTGAAAGCCGAGATGACTTCTCCCGTGAAGTCTGCCGATCCAGGAGTATCCCAAAAATTTATATTCGTGTCTTTCCAGGTTATGTGAGAAAGAGAAGCATATACTGAAATCTTTCTTTCGATTTCTTCCGGGGCAGAATCACTTACTGTTTTGCCGGAAGCTGTCGTCTCTGCTTTTGAGATTACTCCGCCTGTTAGGAGAAGCTGTTCCATAAAGGTTGTCTTGCCAGTCTGCCCATGACCAGCAATTGCCACGTTTCTTATCTGTGTAGTCGAAAAATCCATACAATACTCCTTTTTATTCAGCGGTTTTTTAAGGGTGAATAAACAAAAAACATAAGAAAAATGTATTATTGATTAGTTCTCCCTGTTTTGTTCTATCCTTTATGATAATTTCACATAAGAAGAATTGTCAAGTTTTTAATTTCCGTATAATCAGAAGATAAATATATTTTAGGATGTTACCTTAAGGATATGAGCTTGTTTTGAAACTTGTAGGAATATGTGATATAATCGGAGTTGATTCTCGTTTAGAAACAGTTTATGGAGGTATACTATGGCATCTTATAACCGTCTGATTGACAATTATGAAAGAAGGATAAAGGAGCTTAATTCTGACCTCGTCGCATTCAATCTCCAGGCAGGGCATCTTTTACTTTCAGGCAAAACGGATTTTAGTGATAATGAGTACAACCGTCCTTACGAGCTGATTGCCGCTGAAATCAGCTCCATAAACGATCAGTGCCGTGAGATCACGGCGAATGAGCGGCGTAAGTCTGAACTGGAGAAAGCTTCCGTCGACCTTAAGAAAAAAATACAGAGTTATGGTCCGGATAAGAAAAAAAGATATTCTGAGCTTGGAGCTTATATTTTCGAGACTTATACCCAGCATTTCGCTGCTTCCTTCGGCTCTGTATACCAGCTTGTGAGCGAGGAGAAAAAAGCGACCCATATCATAGCGGGAAAGCTTGCTGATATAGAGGAGCAGCTTGAGAATAAGGATTTCTTCTCCAAGCTTGTTTTTTATGTGAGGCAGTCATCTTTGAAGGCTCAATTGTCTTCACGGGAACGAAAAATAGAAGATCTGCTTGCAGAAGGTGGGGAGAAAGCCTTTAAGGCAGGCTCGGTTACTGCAGAGAACGGAGGTACGGCCTACAGCTCCTGCCGTATACTTCAGGAAGAGATAGACTCTTTGAGCTCAAAGCTTGATGATATGACGGCAGAGCTGGCTAAAATTTCAGATAAGCTCAAAGAGACAGATAAGAAGAGCGAGCTGCTTGCCGCCGCCGCAGACAAGGCGGGCGAGCTTGATAAGCTTGCGGAGCGCGCTGGTGCTAAATTTATAGGAAATTATGTCTCGTCTGACGGTAAAATCACCGGAACTTTTCCTGAAAGCTACGGCAGCATTCTTAAGAATGCCGTTGAGACCAAGCTTGAGCTTGCTTCCATTGCCCGCCGAAAGGAAATGCTTCTCTGTTCAGAGCGGATTGAAAGTGCTGCATCGAGTATCGCTGCCTTGAGCAAAGAAAAAGACCTTGTTCTTGCTGATATCGAGAGGCTTACGAAGCGCAGCGAGGAGCTGGCAGAACGGATTGAGGCCACTGCGGCGGCGGCAGATGTGATTAAACAAAGAAAAATAGCTTTGGAAGTGGAGGAAGGAGTTTCCGTGAGCAGACTTCTGGGGGTAAACGAGGAAAGTATTTCTTCAGCGGAAAAAAGAGAATCCGATCAAGCAGAGGTCGTGCAAGAGCATGTGGAGGATGTGCCCCAGCAAGCTGCTCCTGAGAAGAAAGGGCCACAGCCTGTTGAGGCTGAGACAGCTGCCGAAGCTTCGTCCCTGGTCCAGGAGCCGGAGCTTGTGACAGCTTCTCCTGAGGAGACTCCAAAGGAAGCAAAGGCTCCGAAGGATGCAAAGGAGAAAAAGACTTCTAAGACTCCGAAAAAAAGCTCGAAGACGGCTGAAAGCAGCTCCGGTGAGAAAAAGGAAACATCTCCCGGGGTGACAAAAACAAAAAAAAGCTCTTCCAAGTCAGGAAAGCCAAAGACTACGGCAACAAAGACAAAGTCTGAAAAGACAAAGTCTGAAAAGACAAAGGCGGCGGCCGAGGCCCAGCCTGAGGAAAAAGCAGAATAAAGACTCTTATAAAGGCCTTGCCCAAGGTAGGGGATGGGCAGTGCCTTTTCCATATGACCGGAGGCTTGCTTCGGTGGAGTCAAAAAAAATAATTTTATAATATGTGTGGTGGGAAATGTCAGAAAAGAAAAAAGCAGTTTACGATGAATCCAAGATAAAGACCCTGAGCCCCCTTGAGCATATAAGGCTCAGAACTGGTATGTACATAGGCCGTCTGGGGGACGGCTCCAATCAGAATGATGGTATCTATATCCTGCTGAAAGAAGTAATCGATAATGCAGTGGATGAGTTCATAATGGGGAACGGCCGCCGCATAGACGTGGAGGTTAAGGATAACCGGGTCCGGGTCCGTGATTATGGCCGTGGTATTCCTCTGGGCAAGGTGGTGGAGTGTGTCTCTGTCATAAATACCGGTGCAAAATACGACGATGAGGTTTTCCAGTTCTCCGTGGGCCTTAATGGTGTTGGTACAAAGGCGGTTAATGCTCTAAGCTCCTATTTCCGCGTTATTTCTATCCGTGAAGGTAAGTGCGCGGAGGCTGTCTTTGAGCGGGGAAAGAAAAAAAGCCTGAAAAATATTGATGCCAAGCCGGGAGTGAAGAACGGAACATACGTGGAGTTCATTCCTGACGAGGAAGTTTTCGGCTCATACAACTTTAATCAGGAGTTCGTGGAGAAGCGTATATGGAATTATGCTTACCTCAATACCGGCCTTACCCTTGTCTACAATGGGAACAAATATATAAGCGAGAAGGGGCTTCTTGATCTTCTCAACAAGGAGATTGAGGGTGATGCCCTCTATCCCACCGGCTACTACAAGGGTAAGCAGCTTGAGTTCTCCTTCACCCATTCCAATGCCTATGGCGAGAATTATTTCTCTTTCGTGAACGGTCAGTATACCTCGGATGGAGGAACCCATCTTGCCGCCTTCAAGGAAGGTTTTCTCAAGGGCGTGCAGGAGTTCTACCGCAAGTCCTATAAGAGCGAGGATGTCCGGGAAGGAATGACGGCTGCCGTGGCTGTTAAGGTTCAGTCCCCGGTCTTTGAGAGCCAGACAAAGAACAAGCTGGGCAACACAGAGGTAAGAAGCTGGATTCTTACGGAGACCAAGTCCGCGGTGGTGGATTTCCTCCACAGAAATGCGGATACTGCCAAGGCCCTTGAGACCAAGATAGAGGCCAACGAGAAGCTCCGCACTGAGCTCAACTCCGTGAAAAAAGAAGCCAGGGAGGCAGCCCGTAAAATCTCCCTGAAAATTCCCAAGCTGAAAGACTGCAAGTATCATGTGGAGGACGGAGAGAAGGGCGAAGACAGCATGATCTTCATCACTGAGGGAGACTCTGCTACAGGTGCCATGGTGGGCTGCCGTGATGCCAACACTCAGGCTCTTTTCAGTCTGAGGGGCAAGCCAGAGAATATGTTCGGCCGTAAGAGAGCTGACATATATAAGAATGCGGAGCTTTACAACCTGATGATGGCCTTGGGCATAGAGCAGGATCTGGCCAACCTCCGCTACAGCAAAATCGTTATAGCCACCGATGCCGATAATGACGGCTTCCATATAAGGAACCTGGTAATGACCTTTTTCCTTGGTTATTTTGAGGAGCTTATCACTAGCGGCAAGGTCTTCATCCTTGAGACACCGCTTTTCCGTGTCCGCAATAAAAAAGAGACCCTTTACTGCTACAGCGAGAGTGAGAGGGATAAGGCCATTAAAAAAATAGGAGCTGGTGCGGAAGTGACCCGCTTCAAGGGACTTGGTGAGATAAGCCCCAAGGAGTTCGGCCAGTTCATAGGCTCCGATATAAAGCTTGTTCCCGTGGAGGTCTCTCAGCTCAGCGGTGTTCCAAAGCTTCTTGAGTTCTATATG
>JAILBN010000041.1 GCA_024680915.1 Treponemataceae bacterium
GCTTGTAGACGGTACTGTTATTCAGGTTACACCAGATCAGGTGTTTGTAGATGTTGGCTACAAGTCAGAGGGAAAAATCCCGACATCGGAGTTTTCGGAATTACCGAAAGTCGGTGATGTAGTAAGTGTCGTTCTCATTACAAAAGAGAACAAGAATGGAGAGGTGATTGTTTCAAAGCAGAAGGCTGATCTTAAGCAGCTTTGGAAGAATCTCAGACAGGCATTTCAGGATAAGACCCCTGTTGATGGAACTATCGTAAAAACTGTTAAGGGCGGTTTTGATGTTGCTCTTGGAAGCGATATCCACGCATTCCTGCCTATAAGTCAGTCTGACAGTCAGAAAGTAGAGAAGCCAGAGAAGCTGATCGGTCTTAAGGCTAAATTCTATGTTGAGCGTCTTTATTCAGACAACAAGGCTAACGTCGTAGTCAATCGTAGAAAATATCTTGAGGAAACGATTACTAAAAACCGTGATGATTTCTTCAATACAAAACAAATCGGGGACAGCGTAAAAGGTACGGTAAAGAGTTTCACAAGCTTCGGTGCCTTCATTGACCTGGGTGGATTCGATGGACTCCTCCATATCAATGATATGAGCTGGGGTCATGTGACACGTCCTAAGGATTTCGTAAAGAAAGGTCAGGAGATTGAGCTTAAGGTTATCCGTCTTGATCCTGCAGAAAAGAGAATAAATCTTTCTCTCAAGCATTTCTCAGAGGATCCCTGGCTCCATTTCGAGGATAAATATCATGTCAATGACATTGTGAAAGGTCATGTGACAAAGCTTACTGATTTCGGTGCTTTCATTGAATTGGAAGAGGGTATCGAAGGTCTTGCTCATATCAGCGAATTCTCTTGGACAAAGAAAATCAGCAAGCCTGGTGATGTCGTCAAGATTGGTGATGAAGTCGAATGTATGGTTCTGGGGTATGATATCCAGGCCGGTCGTGTTTCTCTCGGTCTTAAGCAGGTTACGGAGAATCCTTGGGATTCTATCGCAGATAAATATCCTGTAGGCACACATATTAACGGAAAGGTCGTAAAGCTTACGAATGCCGGTGCTTTCGTTGAGATTGAGGAAGGTATTGACGGCTTCCTTAGCGTAGCGGATCTTTCATGGACTAAGAAAGTTAAGCATCCTGGAAGTGAGCTCGAGGTTGGTCAGGAGCTGGAGACAGTGGTTATTGAGTGTGATGCTGAGAACCATCGTATCCGCCTTGGCGTAAAACAGCTTACAGAAGATCCTTGGGTTCAGTTCTCCAGCACATATAAGCCTGGTTCAACCCTTGAGGGTGAGATTGTCTCTATCACAGAGCATGGTGTGTTCGTCAAGGCTCCTTGTGGAATCGAGGGTCTTGTGAACAAATCAAATCTTAGTGACAATCGTGAAGAGCCTTATGAAGAGGCTGTTAAGAAATATAATGTCGGCGATAAAATTAATGTTTATGTCGTTGATATTAATCCTGATAAGCAGAAAGCAGCTTTCTCTGTGAAAGAGTTCAAGAAGAAGCTTCAGAGGGATGAGATTTCCCAGTATATGTCTTCAAACAATGATACTGGTGATGATGCATTCACTCTTGGTGATATGCTTAGAACAAAGAACAGCTGATTTTAGTTCCGGTGAGTGTAAAATAAAATGACGCCAACATCAATTGATGCAGAAAAACTGAGTACGCTCATCGAAATTAATGCTCTTATTAATTCCAGTTACTCTGATGTGAATGCATTGCTGATTTATATTCTTGAATCAGCAATGCGTCTCGTTAGATGCGAGTCTTCGTCAATTCTTCTTGTTAATAAGGCAGATAATACGCTTCATTTCGAGGTGGCTTTAGGCCCGAAAGGTGCTGAGGCGAAGTCCATTCCTGTAAAAACAAAGGGAAGTATCGCTGGATGGGTTTATGAGCATTGCCAGAGTGTCATCGTAAACGATGTCGCTCTTGATGAACGTTTCTCATCAACCGTACAAGATAAGACTGGTTATGTAACCAAGAATATGATAGCGGTTCCTATGCGTATCCGTAACGTCTGTGTAGGCGTTATAGAGCTTTTGAACAAAGCGGATGGAAAGGATTTTACAAAACAAGATCTTGATATAATAGAGCAGCTTTCTATTCAGGCGAGTATAGCTTATTCTAATGCAGATACTTACCGACAGGCCCGCAGTGAGATCAATGTCCTCCAGAGTACTATAAAACACGGAACTGAATTCCATTCCTTTATAGCAAAAAGTCCTGCTATGATTGATCTGCTTTCTGTAGTCGATCAAGTGGCAAAGACTAACTCTTCCGTGCTGGTCCTTGGTGAGAGCGGAGTCGGAAAAGAATTGTTCGCGGAGCAGATTCATCTGAAGAGTGCCAGGGCGAAAAAGCCTTTCGTCCGCGTGAACTGTGCTGCTTTGTCGCCTCTGCTTCTTGAAAGTGAACTATTCGGACACGTGAAAGGAGCTTTCACGGATGCTGTTTCTAATAGAAAGGGAAGGTTTGAGGCTGCTGACGGAGGAACTATCTTTCTCGATGAGATAGGAGAGCTTCCCTTGGATCTCCAAGTAAAGCTTCTTAGGGTAATTCAGTCCCGTGCTTTTGAAAAAGTCGGCTCCAGTCGCACTATCTCTGTGGATGTCCGTATCGTTGCTGCCACAAACAGGGATATAGAGAAAATGGTACAGGAAGGTACCTTCAGAAGTGATTTATATTACAGACTGAATGTACTGCCCATAACTGTTCCGCCCTTAAGGCAGAGAAAAGAGGATATAGAACCCTTGGCGCATTTCTTCTGCAGTCGTTTTAGTGCAGAGACAAAGAAAAACTTCGTTGGTTTTTCTCAGGACGCTTTGGAGTTGTTGTTTTCATATTATTGGCCCGGAAATATACGTGAACTTGAAAATACGGTTGAAAGAGCTTGTGTCCTAGGCAAGCCACCCTATATACATGCTGCGGATCTCCGTCTTAATTCAAAAGTCGTGGGAGATGAGCCACGGGTCAGTGAAGTCGCTGTCATTCAGGATGATGGTGACCGGACTTTGAAGGCAATGATTACGAAATTCAAAAGATCTTATGTGAATAAGATTCTTGAAGAAACAAACTGGAATCAGACCGAAGCTGGTAAGATTCTTGGAATACAGCGGACTTATGTTTCCCGGCTCATGAATGAGCTTGGTATAAGGTAAGCTGCTGCTGTTCTTTATATAGCCGCTTGTTTGGCGACGAAGTTATGGAAATGTTCGGAATATACTGAGAGATACATCTTGTGTCATTCAGAATTCCTAAGATTTAAACCAGGAGGATTTATTTAATCATGGAAAAAGAAGAGAAAAAAACAATATCAAGCAGGCTTAATGCTTGGCTTACAAAATATCGCTTTATACTTCTCTGTGTCATAGGACTTCTGATTGTGGCTTCTGTTGTTTTTGCTGTTATTTATATGGTTGACAACAATAATAAAAAGACAGGCTTCAACGCACTTGATGATTTGCAGTATCAATATGTGAACCTTAAGAACGAGACAAATCCTGCTGAAGAGACAGATGAGCAGAAAGCCAAAGTACAGGAGATTCTTATACAGGTTAAGAATCTTGCTGATGAAAATTCAGGAAATCCTGTGGGATCACGCTCTTATATGTTTGAGGCCGAGATTGAATACGGAACAGGCGATTATGCCGCTGCGAAGGATTCTTGGCTGAAAGCTGTTTCTGCAAACGAAAAAGCTTATACAACACCTCTATGCTGGTTTAACGCCTCTGTATGCTGTGAGAATCTTGGTGATGTGGACGGAGCTGTTGAGCTTCTCCTTAAGGCTCTTGAGAGAAAGGACTTCAGTATGAAGGCCCGCGCTCTTTATTCTCTTGGTCGTATTGAGGATCAGCGTGAGGATTACGCTAAAGCTGCTGAGTATTATACAAGATTGAGCGATGAGTATGGTGATCAGACCTTAGGACAGGTTGCAAAAAGCCGTCTCATTATGTTCGAGACAGAAGGTCTTATTCAGTAGTAATAATGCTTCTGTTATCATGTAGGTATGTATGAATATTGCATGAGTAGAGGTTTTTGAATAAACAATGAGAAACAGACGGAAGACTATACAAAAGCGGATTGTTTTTTCGGTTTTTGCAGGTATCTTCTGTCTGTTTTTTTTTAGATGTGGTATTCCTGTCTATTATGTAATTGAACCTCCTCAGGCTGATAGGATACCTACCTACGAAACAGACGATGCGTCTCAAAAATTTTTTCAGTTTATATGCCCTTATTCTTCCTCAAGCGAAAACAGTGATTTTTACTTGTCCGGTACAGATGTGTATTATCGTATCTATGATTCCTTGGACAAGATGAATTCTGATATCAGCAGTATCAGCAGCAGTAATTCGGAATACTCAGAGAACGGTTTCTCAAGAATAAATGATTTGAATTATCAGGCTCTTTGGTCTTCGACAGGAGATACTCCGGTCATAAAAAAAATGACATCTAATCGCACAATAAGGATAAGGCTTTGTACAGAGACTCAATATCCTGCTGAGATATATGATAAGACTAATGAAAACAATATTTCTATCCCCTATAGGAAGGGAACTGGAAGTTCTTCCAGTGGAAATATGAGTTTTCAGTTTACTTCGAATTATCATCCTCTTCCAGGAGATCAGGATACAAGCATAAGTGATTCATCTCAGAATAGTGGAATATGGTATATAAATCTTTATGCGGTTTCTGTAGGTCGTGATTCCAGTCTGGTGCCTCATTACAGCAGTCTGCTCCATCTGGGGAATTTGAAAATAGTGCAGAGTCAGTAAAAAAGGGGGTTTATATGAGTTCGGATAATAAAATAATAAATGGCGGAAATCATGCCGCACTCTGGCATGGACGCTTTAAGGAAGGTCCCGATGCAGAGGCTGTAGCCTTTGAGACTTCGATTTATGAGGATATGAGGCTGGCCGGAGATGATATAAGGGGAAGCCGGGCTCATGTCAAAATGCTTGGAAAACAGGGAATTATCCCTGGAGAGGAAGCGGAAAAAATAGCTGAGGAGCTTGGAAAGATAGCGGCAGAGATTAAGGACGGTTCTTTACAGATTGATACATCTGCCGAGGATATCCATTCCTTTGTGGAAGGAGTCCTCACTGACAGGTTGGGCGATACAGGCCGTAAGCTTCATACCGGCAGGAGCCGTAACGATCAGATAGCATTGGATGAGCGTCTTTATCTGCGCCACGCTTTGCCTGAGCTTAATGAAAGACTTCTTTTCCTTATTGAGACCCTCGCTAAATTAGCTGCTTCCCATACAAAGGACTTGATGAGCGGTTACACTCATATGCAGAGGGCGCAGCCTGTTACTCTTGCCCATCATCTTCTTGCCTGGGCCCAGATGCTGAAAAGGGATTATAGCCGCATTCAGGATGCCCTGAGCCGGATAAACCTTTCCCCTTTGGGGGCAGGAGCCCTTGCCGGTAGTGGGCTTCCCCTGGACAGAGCCTTCGTCGCTGAGGAGCTTGATTTCGACGGGGCTACAGACAACTCCCTTGACAGCGTGGCCGACCGGGATTACTGCATTGAGATAGCCTCTTGTCTTTCTATCCTGATGATGCATCTTTCCCGCTTTTGTGAGGAAGTGGTTATCTGGTCCACTGAGGAATTCAAGTTCATAGAGCTCTCTGAGAAATGGTCCACAGGTTCCAGCATAATGCCTCAGAAAAAGAATCCTGATTTCGCTGAGCTTATCCGTGGTAAGACGGGCAGGGTCTATGGCGACTTGATGGCGCTTCTCACCCTTATGAAAGGCCTTCCTCTTACCTATAACAGGGACCTGCAGGAGGATAGGAGAAGTCTTTTTGACGCCTATGACACGGCTTTTTCCTGTGTTTCCATATTCACCTCCATGATAGAGACCGCGGGCTGGAATATTGACCGTATGAAGGCTTCTTGCTTCGGTGGTCATGCAAATGCCACAGACCTTGCGGATTATCTTGTCCGCAAAGGAATGCCCTTCCGGACTGCCCATGGGGTCTCTGCCTCCGCCGTAAGGTATTGTATTGAGCACGGCTGCAACCTTGAGGATATGCCCTTGGAGGAATACAAAAAGCTTTCTGAGCTTATAGACAGCGATGTATATGATATTCTGCCACCGGAGGCCTGTGTGAACGCAAGGCTGACAACTGGCGGTCCCGCGGAGCTTCGTGTGGAAGAGCAGATTAAGAAGCTTGAGGAATTCCTAAGAAGCGCCAAAGAGAAATAAGAGCTTGTGAAGCAGACCCCGGTGGAAAAGTACTTCTTTCTACTGGAGTTTTTTTTACAGAATATTCTCCTTGAAATAAATATCTATGGGAACTTCTATATGGTCTGGTATCTGTTGGTGGAGCATACAGGACTGGTAGAGCTTGTTGACGGCGTCGAAGCCCTGCTGCTCTGGTCTTTGGCCTATCAGACAGTCTATAAGCCCTCCTTGAATTCCATCTTTGTTCCTTTCGTTAAGGTCATAGCCGATTACTGTCACTTTGTCCTTCAAACCGTTGTCTATAAGGTAATAGGTGGCTAGGCTTACTTCCGCATGGGGAACGAAAATCCCTTTGATGTCCTGATGCTCCTTGAAAAGTGTATCCATGAACTTGTAGAGTCCTGCGTCTGTAAAATCTGTGCAGACCATATCCAACACAGTGGAATTGGAGTCTTTCTTGAAGAAGTCTGTAAAGCCTCTTACTCTTTCCCTTAAATTGTAAGCAGCCTGGAACATACGTATGCAGGCAAAGGTTCCGCTTCCTTTGAGCATTTGCATCATTCTTCCTGCGCAGTAGCCCCCCTTGTAAGGGTTTTGGGAAATAGAAAGAAAGGGTTGGGTAAGTCCTATCTGGGTATCTATAAATACATAAGGGATATTATCAAGATGTGGGATTAAATCTATGAAATCTTGAGGGACGACAGGTGTAGTTATCAGGGCATCTATTCCTTTCGAAATAAGATTTTTACCTTTCTCGAAAGCATCGTGATCAATCGTCCTGTCGAAGGCCTCCAGTATAAGCTCAGTCCTGAAGGGACTAAGCTCGTTGACTGCGTTTTCCATACCAGTGTATAGGGAACAGTAATAGTTGCACACTGTATCAAGGGGGGGCATTAGGACTCCTATCACGAAAACCTCTTTGTTTTTT
>JAILBN010000093.1 GCA_024680915.1 Treponemataceae bacterium
TAAGGATAATCTCGTCAGAAAGGCTCATGGCCTCTGCCTGATCGTGGGTGACGTAAATTGCAGTGATGCCCAGCCTCTGCTGGATTTTTCGAATTTCAGTACGCATGGTCACACGCAGCTTGGCATCAAGGTTTGACAAGGGCTCATCGAAAAGCAGCACACCCGGCTGCATCACAAGGGCACGGGCTAAGGCGACACGCTGCTGCTGACCACCGGAAAGCTGGTTGGTCATGCGCTCCTCCATTCCATTAAGCTCAACAAGGTCCAGCATGTTCATGACCTTTTCTTTTATCTCCCCTTTGGACAGCTTCCGGAGCTTAAGTCCGTAAGCCACATTGTCGAAGACGTTGTAGTGAGGAAGAAGAGCATAGCTCTGGAAAACCATAGCTGTATCACGCTTATTGGGAGTAAGCTCGTTTATAGCCTCATCCCCCAGGTAAATCTCACCCCTATCAGGACTTTCAAAGCCTGCTATCATACGGAGGGTCGTGGTTTTTCCGCAACCCGAGGGCCCCAGCAGAGTTACGAAGCTTCCAGGCTTAATGTCCAGTGTCACATCATCCACAGCGGCGAAATCCTTCTTTGTCTTAGGATCCTGATAAATCTTTGTTATATTCTCAAGTCTGACGCCCTTAGGCGCTTTGTTATTTTCCATAAAAACTCCTTAAAACGACGGCACATGTATTCTTCATGAGCACGTATGTACCAAATCACAGCTTTGCAAGGGGCTAAAGCTGCCTGTAAAAACACGCTCCTGTATTTTTACTATTCTTCCTCAATTCTGGCCGGCCGGCTTGTGCCGAAGCGCTTCAGCAGGGCGTTCATCAATGTTATAGCCGCATAGGTTATGATTATAAGAATCGTCGCATAGGCACAGGCAATTCCGTAGTTTCCTTTCTCCGCATGTTCATTGATACGGACAGTGATAAGCAGGAACTTTGGCGTAACCAGCAGGATAATGGCGGATATTGCCGTTATTGAGCGGACGAAGGTCGTCACAAGACCCGAGAAGAAAGATTCCTTTATAAGGGGCAAGGTAACGGTCATAAAGACCTTTCCACTGTCCGCACCCATATCGTAGGCAGCTTCCTCAATGGACTTGTCAATCTGCCGCAGGGCGGCTATACCGCTTCTGGTACCTATAGGCAAGGAACGGACTATGAAGACTATGACCAGGATTGCACCGGTTCCGTAGAGTCCCTGCATAAAGCCTGAATGGAAAATACCGGAATTGTAACCGCGGATAAAGCCTACACCAAGAACAGTTCCTGGCACTGCCATGGCCAGCATAGCGGCGAACTCCATAAAGCCCTTTCCGTAGAATTTCCGCTTTACCACAAGATAGGCTATTATCATAGAAAGCAGGGCAGTTATCGGGGCAGCAATGACAGAAAGCAGGATAGAGTCCGTGAATACCCGGTATCCCTTGTTCTTGAAAACATACTCGTACCACTTGAAGGAGAGGCTGTAGTCCCTGCCCCAAAGCTTGAAAAGAGATCCCAGAGGAACCAAGGCATACATGACAAGGACGAAGATAGTCACAAGAGTACAAATAGAGACAAGAGGAATACGGACACTCTTGTCCGTCATAAGGGCACGTCCCCGGGAAGCCTTACCGGTAAGGGTCGCCACAGACTTGCGCTCCAGCCAGTATTTCTCAAGGATGAAAAGCCCCATGGAGACACAAAGCAGGACGACAGCCATGGCCGTGGCTCCGCTCTTGTCGTAAGCGCCAGTGAGCTGCAGATAGATTGATGTAGCAAGAGTGTCGAAGTTTCCACCTATTATCATAGGGTTGGCAAAGTCAGCCACAGACTCGATGAAAGAAACAAGGAAAGCGTTTCCAAGTCCGGGCAGAAGCAGAGGCAGGGTAACAGTTGTGAAAACCTTCCAGCGGGAAGCTCCCATATTGCGGGCAGCCTCCTCCAGAGAGGGATCAATATTCTTAAGAAGCCCCTTAAGCATAAGATAGCATACGGGGAAGAAGGTCAGTATCTGAACCAGGGCTATACCGCGCCAACCATAAAGATTGGTGGAGCTTAGTCCCAGCAAGTTTCTTGTTATGACGCCGGTACGTCCGAAAAGCAGGATAGCTGATAGAGAAAGGACGAAGGGCGGAGATACGACAGGAAGGACGGAAACCATTCCGAAAAGCTTCCTTACGATTTTAGAGCCTACATCCACATAGGAATCCACGTAGGCGAACAAAAAGCCCAGCAAGGTGGCACCTATTCCAGTGATAAAACCCAGCCACAAGGTGTTAGAGATAGCATTCCGGAAGGTTGTCATTTTGAAAATGCGTATGAAGTTTCCGAAACCGATAGTCTGGGTTGTCACATCCCCCGTAGTTGTCTCCACTACAGCACTGTCAGTGAGCAGGATAGCAAGAGGATAGACTATAAAAAGCAGAAGAAAGAGAAATATACCGATTATGGCCGTTATAAGGATCGGGTCGGCGAAAAGCTTCTTTCTGTCCAGAGATTTACTTTGAGCATTAGCCATTTTTTTACTCCATATAGGCGGTGAAAAAACCGCTTGTCAAAAAAAATAGCGTCCGAACCTGAATATGATTGCGGACGCTTTTTTTTCAACGGAACAGAATTACTTTGTCTTTACACGGTCATCATTAGAGATGACTTCGAAGAATTCTGCATAATACTTAGGTCCGTTAACCTTAGCATCGTTAAAGTCGTAAACGATTGTCTCAATCTTATCAAGACCAGCCTTTACAGCAGCCTCGACAGGCTTTGCGTTGTCGATTACCAGGAACTGGTATGAACCATTGTCCTGAGCGATGTTGACGCAGTCCGGAGAAAGAGCGAACTCGATGAACTTCTTTGCGTTCTCAAGGTTTTTGCAGCCCTTGAAGATTGCTGTGGCACCGATCTCGTATGATGTTCCAGAAGCAGGAGCACACATACCCAGGTTATCGTAGCCATTGTCAACAATCTGATATACAACGTCGTGAAGGAAACCGACACCGATTACGATCTCGCCTGTAGGAACAAGCTTAGAAGGACCTGAACCAGATTTCGTGTACTGACAGATGTTCTTATCCACAGCCTTGAAGAACTCCATTGCGGCAGCCTCTCCCTTCATCTGAACCATTGTGTTTACGATGAGCTTTCCTGTTCCTGCCGTGTTAGGATTGGCGAAAGAAACAAGCCCTTTGTACTCAGGTTTAGTAAGGTCATCCCAGTCTTTCGGCGGCTGCAGGCCAAGGCGTGCAAGCTCTTCTGTGTTCCAGAAGAAACCAAGGATACCACGATAGATTCCGTACCAGTTGTTATCTGCATCTTTGAACTGCTGTCCGACAAGGTGGGAAGCATTCTTAGCTGCATAAGGAAGGAGAAGTCCTTTTCCTGCTGCCTCATTGTATGGGTCTGTTGTACCACCGAACCATACGTCAGCGGAAGGATTACCATTCTCTTCCTCGATCTTTGTAAGAACCTCGCCTGTGGAAAGGCGCTGGTATGTTGTCTTTATACCTGTCTGCTCTTCGAATTTAGCGCATACAGCAGAAAGATATTCTTCTTCACATGATCCGTAAACAACAAGTTCACCGGCATCTTCTTTAGCTTCTTTTCTTCCGCCTGCGAACAAAGCGGCAACCAAAAGAAGGCAGAGCAGAACACTTAAAATTTTCTTCAATTCAGTTCCTCCTGATTTTTCCGAAACCCCGTAATCGGCGTTTCCTACCCGTTTTTCGGGTTATATTAGAAGTATAAATCTGGAATTTTCATACCGCAATGCACGATTTCAGGCAAAATATCCCAAAATCTGAACATAAGTAGCTGTGCTCGTAGGGCAATATACAGAGCGACTAAGATAGAGAGTTACGGGCGTACCCGCTCCGGCTGAACCGCCGTCGCGGTCGGGTGTTTCGCGCTTCCGCGCTAACCGCGCTCCATTCCGTCGGCAGCTTCGCCACCGCCGGAACTAAAGGCGCTACACCCCCTTACGCTTATGTGCTCACAATCAACAGACAGTACAACCGTATTTTATTACTATTTTTAGCACAAAATTACGCTATTGTTTATCATAATTCCTTAAAAAATGAAAAAAGAGCCTTCTGCTTTCGTATAAGAACTATACAGGCAGTTTTTAAATTATGTCCTGCTCATATTGCAGGCTTCGCGGACTGCTTCCAAAACTTTTTCAAGGATGTACCTCATGCTTCAAAAATCATTTCGTCCGTACCCCGGCGCGCTTCTTAACCCCTGCGCCGACCCGATTTTCAAAATCCTTTTCACAGATGAGTCGGATGAGGCTCATCAGGCGCTCACCTGCTTTCTCTCCGACATTCTGGGAAAAACCGTCACCGATGTTGTCCTGCAGCCCAACGAGCTTTCGGGCGAATCTGACTCTGACAAACAGAGCGAGTTCGACATAAACTGCAAGATAGACGGCAAAATCGCCAATGTGGAGATGCAGGGCGAGAACGACAAGCAATCATACGGGAAGCGGGCAGAATATCATGCGGCGCACGTCCTGAACCATTACACGCCGAAAGGAATGGACTGGGATAAAATCCCCCAGGTTTTCCAGATTTCAGTTCTTAACTTCATTTTTGATGCGGATGCAGAGAAATCTATAAACCACTATGTTTTGCGTAACAAGGATGGTCGGACGATTTCGGACACGCTCAATGTGATTTTCATGGAGCTGCCGAAGATTAAAAAGCTGGATGATGACATTGCAAGGTTGACGAAAACTCAGATGTGGGGTAAATTTTTCTTGTACGCATCTGACGCCGAAAAGCAGAATTACGTACAGAAACTCACAGAAGAGAACGGAGGCATTAAGATGGCATTCACAGTTTTGAAGAACGTCAGCCAGGACGAGCTGAACTGGTATCACGAGACGCGCTACTGGATGCATGTCTCCGATGAGCTTACCATGAAGAACGCTGCCAGACGTGAGGGGCGCGCTGAAGGAATTGCCGAAGGCGAGCATAAAAAAGCCGTGGAAGATGCCATCACTCTTATAAAAAAATACAAGGTGGCACCAGAAACAGCTTCCGCTGATATGGGTGTTTCTGTAGAAGATGTTTTACAATCTCTGAAGTTGTATAATCAGAACAAGGACAGCAGGGAATCATAATGGCATTCACAGTTTTGAAGAACGTCAGCCAGAAAAAAAAACATTTCTCCCGAAATAATAGCAAAATGCGAGAAACTTCCAATTGAACAAATCCGCGAGCTGGCGAAACAACTTAGCTAAACAATGTACCGTACTGCTATACCGCTTACCACGCGATACGCGCACGAACCTCTGATTAATCCACACACA
>JAILBN010000112.1 GCA_024680915.1 Treponemataceae bacterium
GACAAGGAGATTCTTGTTTCCCGCCTTATCGACCGCCCTATGCGTCCTCTTTTCGACGTTGCCTTTGGTCGTGAGATTCAGATAGTTCCTACCTGTATTTCTTCAGACCAGATCAACCCACCGGATATCCTTGCTGTTATAGCTTCTTCTGCAGCTGTTACCATCTCTGATATCCCCTTCAATGGACCTATCGCTGCTGTCCGCGTTGGATATGTGGACGGTGAGTATGTCCTTAATCCGACTTACGAGCAGATTGAGAAGGGAGACCTTGAGATTGTCGTTGCAGGAACAAAAGACGGCTTCACTATGGTTGAGGGTGGTGCCAACGAAGTTTCTGAGGAGCTTATGCTGGGCGCTCTTGCAAAGGCCGAGGAATTCATCCGTGAGATGTGTATCCTTCAGGAAAAACTCAAGGCTCTTGCCGGAAAAGAAAAACTCCCTCTGGCTCCTTTGAATGTTGAGCTTGCCAACAAAGAGGAAATCGAGAAGGAGGCTATGCCTCTTCTTCAGGTGGCCTGCTACGAGAAATCAAAGTTCGGCCGTCATGATGCCATAGCAAAAGTGCAGAAGGACATAGCCGAGAAATACAAGGAGCAGCTTGAGGATCCTATCCAGCTCAAGCTTTTCAATGCCCTTTTCGATGACCTTCAGTACAAGATTCTCCGTACAGGTATTCTTGAGCGCGGTCAGCGTGTTGACGGCCGCGGTCTTGAGGATATCCGCCCGATTACTTGTGAGGTCAATGTTCTTCCCCGCCCCCACGGATCAGCTATCTTCACCCGTGGTGAGACCCAGTCTCTTGCTGTTGCCACTCTTGGTACAGCCCTTGACGAGCAGGTTTATGATGATATTGATGGAGACCGCCGCGAGCACTTCATCCTTCACTATAACTTCCCTCCCTATTCAGTAGGTGAGGTAGGACGTCTTGGCACAGGCCGCCGCGAAATCGGTCACGGAAACCTGGCCCGCCGTTCTCTTGAGCCTATGGTTCCATCCCGTGAGGAGTTCCCTTACACAATCCGCGTTGTTTCAGAGATTATGGAATCCAACGGTTCTTCTTCAATGGCCTCTGTATGTGGAGGTACTCTTTGTATGCTGGCTGCCGGTGTTCCTATGAAGAAACCTGTCGCTGGTATTGCCATGGGTCTTATCACAGAAGGCGACCACTACGAGAAATACGCTATTCTTTCTGATATCCTTGGTGAGGAGGATCACCTTGGGGATATGGACTTCAAGGTTGCAGGAACAGAAGACGGTATCACTGGTTTCCAGATGGATATCAAGATTGCCGGTGTTACAAGCGAAATTATGCAGAAGGCTCTTGATCAGGCAAAACGTGGCCGTATGCATATTCTTGGTATCATGAAGCAGACAATCGCTAAGCCTGCAGAAAAGATCAGCGAATACGCTCCTAAGATTGAGACAATGAAGATTGCCATCGATAAGATCGGTGCTCTCATCGGTCCTGGTGGAAAGACTGTAAAAGCTATTTCTGCCCAGTATGGAGTTACAATCAATACAGATGATGACGGTACAGTTACCATCTATGGAAAGAACACTAAGTCCACAGATGGAGCAAAGGCTGCTGTCAAAGGTATCGTTGAGGACCCGGAGGTTGGAACCATCTACAATGGTACTGTCAAACGTATCATGGAGTTCGGCGCCTTCGTCGAGATTCTTCCTGGAAAAGAGGGACTTTGTCATATCTCTAAATTCTCCAGAAAGAAGATCGGTGCAGTCAGTGATGTAGTAAAAGAAGGACAGCAGATTCCTGTCAAGCTTATCGAAATTGATAAGATGGGACGTCTCAATCTTTCTTATATTGATGCTATCGAGGCTCAGGCAAAATAATTGGCGGTCAATGTAAATGAGCTGTCAAATAATATAGTTCTCATTGCGGAACCGATTGCAACTGTGAAAACCGTTGCAATCGGTTTTTGGTTTTCTGCTGGTTCCCGTTATGAAAAGGCAGATGAGAGGGGAATCGCTCATTTTACCGAGCATATGATCTTCAAGGGAACAAAAAACCGATCTGCATACGACATAGCATCTGCCTTCGACCGAATCGGAGGAAACATAAATGCCTTCACGGAGCGGGAGCAGATATGCCTTCAGTGCGTAGTTCCCTGTAATTATGCGGAATATGCCCTTTCCATACTCTGCGATATGACGGAGAATGGTCTTTTTGACGAAGATGATGTGGACAGAGAACGTCTGGTTATAGAGAACGAGATAATCTCCTCCCTTGATGACCCTGAAGAAGCCGCTATGGACGCTGTCATGGAAGCGGTTCTGCCGGATAATCCTGTCTCTTGGAATATCTGCGGTTCTGTGGAGTCTGTGCGCACTATAGACTCTGCGAAGCTGAAGGCCTGGTACAGTAAGTTCATCTCCGGCGGAGAGCTTGCGGTTTGTATAGCTGGAAATTTTGATGTGGATAAAATAGCGGGTCTTCTGCAGCGCTGCTCCGTGAAGAAAAAGAATACCCAGAGTGGCTGCCGGAACGAAAGCCGGAGCCTTGCCTTCGGTGGCAGTCCTGTGTGGAAGCCTGGCTTTCATTATGTGAAGGCAGATTTTCAACAGGAACAGATAATGGTGCTTTTCCCTCTGAAAGAGACTCCCGATGAATCCTCATACTACTCCATGGCTGTACTTAATGCCCTTACCGGGGATACCATGAGTTCCCGCCTTTTTCAGTGCTTGCGTGAAAACAAGGGGTATTGCTATAATGTATATAGCTTTTTCACTGTATGTACTGACTGCGGTTTTTGGTGTGCCTATGCCTCCGTCCCGAAAAAAAAGCTTCCTTCGGTTTGTATGGAGATAAGCCTGCAGCTCCGGTGTATACTGACTGACGGAGTTTCTCTCAGTGAGATAGAGGCTGCCCGGGAACATCTTTGTGGGGAAGAGATTATCTTTTCAGAAGATATAGAGAACCGCATGAAGCGTCTGTTCCGAAATTTTTCATATGGCTTCAGCCAGTCGGATTGGGAGCAGACAGTGGATAAGCTCCGGCTGGTGGACGAAAAAGCCTTGGCTGCTGCGGCAGCTTCTTTGTTTGATGCGGAGGGGCTGTCCTTTGTAATATACGGTCCGTCACTGACAGAAAAGCAGCGTCAGAAGCTTGAGGAATCTTTACGAATATGGAAAGAATAAAAATAAAATGCTTAGCAAAGGAAGGTGCCCTTCTTCCCCAATATCAGACTAGGGACAGCGCAGGTGCGGATATCCGGGCCTTCCTGACATCTCCTCTGATTATAGAGCCTGGGGAAAGAAGTCTTGTTCCCACTGGTCTTTCCTTTGAGATACCCTCTGGCTATGAGGTTCAGGTGAGACCCAGGTCAGGCCTGGCCATAAAAAATGGAATCACCTGCCTTAACGCCCCGGGAACCATAGATGCAGATTACAGGGGAGAGGTAAAGGTCATTCTGTATAATGCTGGTAAAGAGTCTTTCACTGTCAATAACGGTGACAGGATAGCACAGATCGTCGTCGCTCCTGTTACTGCTGGTGTCTTCGAGAAGGTTGCAGCGCTTTCTGATACAGAAAGGGGCGCCGGAGGCTTCGGTTCCACAGGGAAATGAGTGTTTATGCGGTTCAAGACGTCTGATAAAGAAAAAAAACTCAAGCATTGTGGTTCCGGTTCTACTATTAAGAAACGTTTTCCCCGTATAAAAAAGAATGTAATGACGCGTTATATCGTAAAAGAGCTCCTTCTTTATTTTTCAATTTCTTTCATCTTCTTTTTCTTTGTTTTCTTCGTCAATCAGATTCTGCTCATGGCGGAACAGCTTTTAAAAAAGCATGTCCAGATAATGGATGTCATTCGCCTTATTACCTTTTCCCTTCCTTTCGTAGTCGCTCAATCGGCGCCCTTCGCCACTATGGTTGGATTCCTTATGTGCCTGGGAAGGCTTATGTCTGACAACGAAGTCCTTATTTTTCGTGCAGTGGGATGGAATTACAGTATAATTATACGTCCAGCCATAATTCTAGGCATAATTATCTCCCTCCTTTCCTTTTTTGTGAACGATTACCTTCTTCCCTTAGGAACGGTTTCTTATAACAGGCTGTATCAAAAGATTCTTTATGCAGACCCCTCGATTGAGCTGGAATCTAATTCCGTGAAAAGATCCAATGATTCTGTTCTTGTCATCGGTGAGGTGGATGGGCTCAATATTTCGGATTTATTGCTATTCAACTATGACAGCAACGGGAATCAGCGTGTAATCGTTTCCGGTTCCACGGTTATTGCGGAGCCTTCTGACCCTGCTGTTTTTATGGAACTTGATATGGATGCGGCGACAGTAGTATTCATAGGTGGAGAGAACAATACAGACGTAGATTGTCTTACTTCTCAGACTTCCGTTATGAACATCTTTGCTTCAGGATTCTTTTCCTCCTCAAGCTCTGAAAGTCCCAGGGAGATGACTTTCGTCGATCTGAAAAACAGGCTTGATGAGATGATAAAAGAAGGGACTCATACAGAATACCGGTTGAACGTTTGGAAGTTGGAATTATACAAAAAATTCGCCATGCCCTTCGGAGCTATTTTCTTCGCAGTTTTGGCAATTCCTCTTGCTATTATCTTTGGTAAAAAAAACGGGCAGACGGTAGGTCTTATCGTGGGTGTGCTCATCTGTGTCCTTTATTGGGCTATGCAGATAGTGGGACAGACTTTGGGGCTCAGGAATGGTATTGACGCCTTCTGGGCTATATGGATTCCGAATTTTGTCATAGGATTTATGGGAATCGTGTTTTTTTTGAGGATACACAGAAGATGACCTTATTAAAATATCTTTTTAAAAAATTTATTCCGGCCTTTTTTGTGGCAATGCTTTTTTTCTCGATCGTTCTTTGCCTTGTGGATCTTTTCATGTACCTGTGGGAGTATATCCAGTATTCGGTCCCGGTCGGGAAGCTTATGAATCTGATGCTTTTGTATTTACCCAAGACCTTATGGTATGCGGCTCCTCTTTCTGTGCTCTTCGCCGTGGCCTTTACCCTGAGTATGATGTACGCGAACAATGAGCTTACGGTCATTTTCGCATCCGGTGTATCCCTCTTCAAATTTACTCTGCCTCTCCTTGTTTTCTCTCTTATGCTTAGTGTGGGCTTCTTTTTCTTCGAGAATAACATCGTGGTTCCCTATTACAAGCAGAAGCTTGAGTATCAGCGGGTGCTCAGGCATATCACTGTTTCCAAGGATAACGACAATGCAGTCATTATTTCCAACGGGGGACTTACGGTATACAAGGCCGATTATTATGATGATTTGAACCAAAGGCTTTTTGGGCTTTTTGTCGTAAGGAGAAACGAGGACAAGTCTTTGAATTCCATAATATATGGATCCGCTGCCCAATGGAGTCCGGAGCTGGGCTACTGGAAGATAGAGGATGGTATCATATACCGCTACATAGATGGAAAGCTTAAAGTTGACAGGGATATTACGTCGGGAGTCCTTTCCAGCTTGGATGAACCGCCTGAAACCTTCCGTAATTTCACGATGAATGTGGAGGAGGTTAATGCAAGTGATGCCCGTGCTTATATAGAGACACTTAAACGCATCGGCCTCCCTTATGGTGAGCCTCTTTCTGTCTACTATAAAAAATTCGCTTTCCCTGCTGTCATTTTCCTGGTTGCCTTCTTGTCCATCGGACTTACAGGACGTACCCGTAAGAATGTGCTGCTCGTAAGTCTTATTCTTTGTGTAGGTTCTGCTGTGGCATTCTATGTTCTGCAGATGGTTACTATGTCTATGGCGAAATTCGGTTATCTTTCTCCGATTATGGGAGCTTGGGGACCTGTATTCTTGTTCCTGGTGATAAGTATCTTTTGCTTCAGGTCAGCCCGTACATAAAACTCGTAGAAAAAAGGAAAAAAATGAAAGAAATATTTACTGTATGTCATAAAGACGCCCATTCCTCAGCCCGTACAGGAATCCTTGAATTGCCTCATGGAAGGGTGCAGACTCCTGTTTTCATGCCTGTAGGGACCAACGCCACCGTAAAGGCGGTCTCAAAGGATTCTCTTGAGGAGATAGGCTTTGAGATAATACTTGCGAACACTTATCATCTTTATCTCCGGCCGGGACCCGAGCTCATGGAGAAAGCCGGGGGCCTGCATGGTTTTTCTGCTTGGAAGCGTAATTTTCTTACAGATTCGGGCGGTTTTCAGGTTTTCTCCCTTGCTCAGCTTCGGAAAATAACGGAGGAAGGGGTAAAATTCCAAAGTCATATAGATGGTTCCCGCCATCTTTTTACACCGGAATCCGTAGTGAATACCCAGACTAAGTTCAACAGCGATATTCAGATGCAGCTTGATGTTTGTACCGGCTTCGGTACTGAATATAAGCAGGCTGTGAAGGCTCTGGATATAACGTCAAAATGGGCTTCCAGGGCGAAGGCTGAATGGTTGAGGAGAAGGGATGAAGGCTACCAGGGGATGCTTTTCCCCATAGTACAGGGGAATTTCTTCAAGGATCTTAGGGAGAAGAGTGCTGATTTTGTTTCTTCCCTCGATCTTCCGGGTATAGCTATCGGAGGACTTTCTGTGGGTGAGGACTTTGAGACCTACTGTGAGTTTTTGGAATATACGGCTCCTTTGCTGCCTAAGACGAAGCCTCTTTATGTCATGGGCATAGGAACCCCGGATTTCATACTGGAATCAGTATCTGCCGGAGTGGATATGTTCGACTGTGTGCTTCCCACCAGAAACGCAAGGAACGGCTCTTATTTCACCCATGATGGACCTCTTTCCATAAAGAAAGAATGCTATAAAGAGGATTTCTCTCCTATCGACAGCGAATGTGACTGCAAGGTATGCCGTCAATATTCCCGTGCTTATCTCCGCCATCTCTATAAGAACGATGAGATCCTGAGTTCTATGCTGGCTTCTTATCATAATCTCTATTTTCTCAATTCTCTCGTTAAGGACATAAGAAAGGCTATAGAAGAGGATCGTTTCTCTGAATTCAAGGATTCCTTCATGAGACGATACAAGGGCTGTCCGGCCTCTGATTAAGCCCGGCTTCTCCCTCAAATCCTTGACTCAAAGCCTTTATAAGCCGATAAGAAAGTATAGGCTTGTAGAAAAACTAGAACCGGGGGTGTGACTATATGACGAAAAGCCGTTCTCAGATATTTACTAAAATATTATTGCTCTTCTTTGTCGGGATGGGCTTGGCTCTTTTTCCGCTTTATGCTGAGGAGGAGGAAGATGAGGAGTCCCTGCTTCAGCAACGGATGGATATACTTGAATTCGGCCTTGAGTCTGAAATCTCAGACCTTATAAACACGCTGCAGAAAGAAAAGGATGACTCTCTTTCTGAGGAGCTTACGAAAATATTCTTCAAAACAAAAAACGTGACGATCCGTGAGAAAATAATCTCTTTTTTTACGATTATGAAGAATCCATCCCTGAAGGATTACACTATTGAGATAATAGAGGATCCCTATGATATAAAGGTCTCTACTGCAGTTCTTCTGATAAAGTATGCGGCTGCCTGCTCTTTTACCGAGGCAGCTCCTTCTATGGCTGTCCTGCTTGAGAGCGAGAACGAGGATTATTATGATGCCTGCCTGGCCTCCATTGGTGATGTGGGTGGTTCTGACGAGGCGGTTTTCCTTGCGGGCCTTCTGGATAAGGATCTTACTTTGGGGCGTCGCCAGTCTTTGATGAAATCCCTGGGAAAAATAAAAGCAGTTGAGACCTGGGATAAGCTTGTTGAGATAGCCGAGAATGAGGACGAGAACTCCTATGTGCGTATGTATGCCGCGGAGGCTATAGGGGCCATGGGTGTCGAGGACTCTGTTCCTGTGCTCGCAGGTCTTTTTGAGAGCGCCGATTCTAACCTCAGGACCTATGTTCTTAAGGGCCTTTCCTATTTCCCCGGGAACGAGGAAGCTGAATCGGTTTTGCTGGAGGGCTTCCGTGATAATTATTACAAAGTCCGTCTTGAGTCGGCAGCCTATGCTGAGACTAACAAGTTCCAGGAGGCTATGCCGAACCTGCTTTACAGGGCTAAGAATGATTCAGAGTCTGCCGTTGTCTATGCCTGCTATCAGGCGATAGGTGCTATCTGCTCGAAGGAGGGGATGGAATTCCTTGTTTCCGTCGTCCAGAATGAAAAGAAAGGGGATACAGCCAGAGCAAAGGCTGCCGTAGTGATCCTTAATACGGAAGATGTGGCATCGATTCAGGCAGTACTCGAGGTTACGGAAAAGACCCTCGAGGATACTAAGAAAACCGCACTTCGTTATGCTATCGGTAAGGAGCTTGCTCTTCATGAGACACCTCTTTTTGAAGATATTTGCAAAAAGTTCCTGGAGAACAAAGACGCCTCTACTATTGGAATCGGTATGGATATATGGGCAAAGAACAAGTATCCGGCATTAAAGTCTGTGGTGGAGGGTTTCCTGGAGAATAAGAACTCCGGTCTTAAGAGAAAAGCGGCTCTTGTTTTGGAAAAAGACGAAAAGAAAGAGGAAGAATAAAAGGATTCTGACAGGCTTTTCGTTGAGTGATTTCTTTTTTGCTTTTGCAAGTTAGCCCTTGGGCAAAGGCTGGAAGGGAAAAATAGAGGGAGAAGAAAAAACTTGCTTTTCAGGCAGCTTTTGTCTTCTCCCTTATATTTTATTTTGCTATGTTTATTTCTTTGACCTCGTATGACCTCTTTATGTCATTGATCACAAAATCAAGCTTTTCTCCAGCCTTGCTGTTGAGAATGGCATTCCCAAGCGGTGACATGTAAGAGATTATGTTGTTGTCAGGATCAGATTCCCATGGACCGAGTATTGTATACACTTCTGTCTTGTTATCAATAAGATTGAGCATAGTGACTGTGGTTCCGAAAGAAACTCTGACAGTCGTGACTGTGGTCGGGTCGAAAATCTGAGCCCTGCCGATTTCGTCTGTGAGACGGGCTGCCGTGACGTTGAGCTGATGCTGTCTTTCTTTCGCGGCCTTGTACTCTGCGTTCTCCCTAAGGTCACCAAGAGCAAGCGCGTCTCCGATTTCTTTTGAGTTCTGAGGAATATCGACTTTAAGAATCTGGTCAAGCTGCGCCTTTTTGATGTCGTACATCTTTGAAGTAACGATAAGTCCCTTTGGCGTGACTGATTTTTCTTCTGTTCCTGGGAATTTGAAATCCGGATGTTTCTCAAGAATCCTGTTCCTCATGTTCATCTTTATCGTCGGGTCAAGATCGTGTATGTCATCTACCAGTGTATAGAGCTTGGTTATTGTGTCCTCGTCATGTTCTATGATGTATTTGAGAAGAGTGTCGTCCTTGAAAAGAAGGACCTGTATCTGACGGATGATTTTCCTGTTCTCCGTGGTGTTGCAGTGGTTGGCTATCTCACGGAAGGCAATCTCCATGATATGGATAAGGACTATCATCTGCTTCTCGAAGGAGATTTCCGTCTCTTTGAACCAGTCCTCGTCCCTTGCTTCCTTGAAGAAGTAGATGGCAGCTTCCCTGTAATCACGGTACCGGTCGAAGGCGCTTATGACAAGCTTCTTGACCTTGTCCACATGTCCTGATGATATGAGGGTCGTGAGCATATCGGACTGAAGGACTGTAGGGAAAAGCTGGATGAAGATATCCGGCCAGTCCGGAAGCATTTTGATGCAGGAAAGGAAATCCTTGCGTAAAGATGTGTTCTTTGAATCTTTGAGAGAAGTGTACATCTCATTCGGGTTCTCGATTTCTGCATACATCTGTGAGAAAATACCCATGTCTATTCCAGGGTTCAGGTGAGGATACTGCTGGACTATGCGGCGCACCACGAGATATGAGGCAAGAGTCTGTTCCGTGACGCTGGTGGTCGATTTCAGATAGTTCGTGAAATATGAGAACATATCGGCGAACAGGTCTGATTCTGTATCCATCTCTGTGAATTTCATGAGGATGTCGATTTTTGCGAAGAAGTTTTTCTGAGCTTTGAACTCATTTGCAAGTTTCTCTTCCTGAGAGATTGCCCTGTCGCGGACTGTGTACATTGAGATATCATCCGGGGATACTCCGAAAGAAGAGTCGCTCTCAAGAAGTTTCCTTGCTGTTGTGCTCCAGCCTGTCCACTCTGCTGGCGTGAGTATTGAAGGAACCAACTCAGCCTTTACCCGTTTGAAGTCGCAGCAGTTGCCGAAGCTCTTTATGATGATTTTCAGTGTGTTAAGCTTATCTTCTTTTACGAGCTTGACGAGCTCATCTTTTTTCTTCGTCGCCTTGAGGACCCAGATATGATCCTTGGAAAGCGGCTGGAGCGCGCTTATCGCCATTTTGAGGGTCATGTCGCGCAGACCGTTCTTCTTTCCGAAGTTTATTGTTATTTTCTCGCCCTCAACCTTGCGGATGACACCTACGCCCCATGAGCGGTGGAAGACGAAGTTCTTCGCATCGAAGGCGATATGCTTCTCGAAGTCGGCTATTGCCTCGAATACGTTCCTCCAGCCCTGGCTCAGATTTGAGATCCTTATGTAATCATCAAGCTGGCTGTGTCCTGCATATTTTCCGCGGAAACAGTCAGTAATCTCCTTGCGGGCCCAGGAATCTTTCTCGTCTATGCTGAGGATAAGCTTAAGGATATCAATCGCCGTATCCCATTTTTTGTTATCCTTGTAGTAGTTGTAGAGCTCCTGCATCATGCTGGAGCTTTTCTCCTCGCTTATGTTCTTTGCGATTTTTCGCTGGACCATATAGAAATAGTCAATTTCTTCCGGTACGAGGGAAACAAGTTTAGACCATATTTCTTTGACCTGGTTGACCTGTTTTTTGTTCACATAGCGGGTCAAAGCTTTCTTGTAATAGTCTACGGCATCCTCCATAAGACTTTCGCTCTCAGCTTTTTCTGCGAGGATTTTCGCTATGTCTGCCTCTTCATAGTCCAGTTTTACTATTGTCTCGTAGATTTCCCATACCTTCTCGTTGCCTTCCTCCCTGTAGCATTCGGCGAGAGTGTGGAGGGCGAACTTATTGCTCTCATCCTCTGCAAGAATACTTTCGCAAAGGTATGTGACTATGTTCATTTTTTTGTTGTCAATGAAAATATTCACAAGGGTGACAAGAGGAGAGTTGTCCAGAGTCCTCTTCTTGAGCCCCAGCATACCGGAAAGGTAAAGTCCGATGATGCTGTTTTTCGTATGCGAGAGATGCTCGTCACAAATAGCCTTGATGTCATCAATACAATTGTTCTTCTGCGCGTCTGTTACGACGCCTGCAAGTTCGATAAAATGGTTTTTTGAATAGTTGCTGATTGCTGCACGGGTCCACTTCTCCTCGTTCAGCATGTCCTGAACCGATTTTACCAATTCTTCAGACATATGAATAACTCCTAATTTCTCCGGATTTCTATACTATATATTTCTCGTGTACAGAAGGATCCAGTAATTTGATTTTCAATAAGATTTCGTTGATACGCATCCTGTCATCATTTGTATTGACGTAATAATCAACGAGCCAGAAATAATGATTGATAAGACGGGGGATGAGCAGAGAAGGCTCACATCCGGCTTCCTTAAGTTCGTTTTCTAAGGCAAAAACGTTCTGCTTGAGCTTGCAGGCTTCAAGTACCCGAAGCTCTCTTTTTATGTTGAACACTCCATAAAGCACACCATAGACGGGAATCCACTCATTCAGCACATTCCCTGAATATCCGGCTGCCTCTACTTGGGTTATCAGCTGAGTGACCAGCTCTGACTCAAGAAAGGTGATATCCACTTTCTGCGCATCAATGAAGAATGCTTCCCGGAACAGCAGCTTTGCGACTTTTTCCTCTCCGCAAAGTGCATAACAGTCAGCCATTTCTGCTATGATTGATGCCGACTGCGGGACGCGGGCGTTGGCATCGTTAAGAAATTTTAGAGCAGTGTCGTAATCTCCGAGTTTTTTGTGACAAAGCCCAGTTTTCCTAAGAATTTCTGCATACTGAACAGAGCTGCTGTCGTTCAGCAGAGTACTGTAGTTTTCCAACGCCAGATTGAAGATGCCGCATTTCACTGCATAGAGGCTTTGTTCGCAGCCTGTTCCTATGAAGTCCGCGAAGTGCTTCCATTGTTCTACAAGAGCCTCTCCTCTTTCGAAGGGCGTGGGCAACGATATAATGTTCGCAAGCCGTTCTGCCCAGTAATTGGCGCACCGTAGAGTGTAAATTATCTCACTGTTCTCAAGGTCGCCTGAAAGAGCTTCTTCCAGCTTTTGCCGAGCTGAGACCGCGTCTCCTTTTTTCAGAAGCTCCCTTGCCTGAAGTAATCCAGAATCAGATTGCGTGTTCATATCGTATTTTATATTATTGCAGATTTGAGGTTTTTAGTCAATAAAAAACAAAAAAATAGGAAAAAAAGGATAGTACTTATATTACATTTTTATGTTGTGTGTCAAGTCTTGTACCCCCCTGTTTTTTAAAATTTTTTTATTTTTTTTCAAAATCCTTTTTTCTGATTTTTTTGACTTGCTCTATATCTGGACACAATGTAAGGGCTTTGCTACTATTATTGATATGAAAAAAACTCTTCTCGCACCGTCCCTTCTGTCTTCTGATTTTTCAGCTCTTGGAGCCGCCGTGGCTGAAATTGAGAAGAGGGGTGGAAAAATAGTTCATATAGATGTAATGGACGGAAGTTTTGTGCCGAATATAACAATAGGGCAACCTGTCGTCGCGTCTTTACGAAGACATTCCGAGCTGCCTTTCGACGTCCATCTTATGGTTCTGCATCCTGAGTCGCAGATCGATTCTTTCGTCGAGGCTGGGGCAGACATGATAACGTTCCATTATGAAGCCTGCGTTCATCATCACAGGGTGGTGCAGCAGATTCATGCCGCTGGAAAAAAAGCGGGGATCAGTATCGTTCCGTCTACTCCCGTAAGTGTGTTGAAAGAACTTCTTCCCTTTGTGGACCTTGTTCTAGTCATGACGGTGAACCCGGGTTTCGGGGGACAGGTGCTTATTCCAGAATGTCTGACAAAAGTGAGAGAGCTGGATGATATCAGGAAAAAAATGGGGTATAATTACCTTATCTCTGTTGACGGTGGTATAAACGAAAGTACGTTCAGGGATGCGGTGGACGCTGGTTCCGATATCCTTGTTTCCGGCAGCGCTTTTTTTTCTGGCAGGTTGGATGGTGAATCTCTGGAAAAAATCTGAGAGGATAATATGAAGAATAAGTCTTTTTTTACGGTTATTTTGCTTTTCGTTTTGGGCTTGGCCCCCTTCAGGCTCAGCGCTGACAATAGCCTGCTTGTGCAGGGCTTGGAGGCGTACCGTCAGGAGGATTGGTCTACGGCTCTTTTCTTTCTGCGGAAAGCTTCTACATTGCCGGAAAATTTGAACGCGGAAACTTGGTATGTTCTCATAATGTCCGAGATTTTTGCTGGTGACTACGAGTCTGTGGAGACTGACGGAGCCTATTTCTTGAAGATGTTCCCCAACAGTCCTTATATGATCAATGTGGAGTATCAGATGGCCAGGGCTTGGTTCAACAGGGGGGAGTATCAGAAGGCCATTGACTCCTTCGGGGCCTTCTGCTCGAAATATAGCGACAGCTCTCTTTTGTCCTCGGGTCTTTTCTGGATGGCTGAGTCCTTGTATCAAACCTTTAATTTTGAGCAGGCTTCAACTATATTTGAGCGTATAGTGACGGAATTCCCTTCCTCCCCGAAGGTCATAGAGGCTGCTTTCAGGCTTGATCTTCTGGGACAGAGGGAAAGAGAGGAGAAGCTCCTTTACCTTCTTCGGGTGACAGGAGAGGAATATCTCGCCGCGAAAGAGGAATACGAAAAGCTTATAAAGCAGTATCAGTCTGAGGAAGCCGCTACTCTCCGCAAGAACATACGTGAGTTGAATTCTCAGGTGGAGGAGCTGGAGATCCAGCTTGAAGACGAGAAGAAAAAAAGTGCCCAGCTTTCATCCAGACTGCTGGATATGATCAGTCAGTATGAACAGCTTCAGTCCGTAGCGGAGGAATCTGCCCGGGCTGCTGAGAAATCTGCTCTTGCTGTGGAGCAGGCGGAGGCTGAGATCAAGGCTGCTAATGCCGCCAGGGCGCAGGCGGATGCCGAGGCAGCAGCTGCTAATGCACAGGCTGCGGCTGCTAACGCTGCGGCAGATGCTGCTATTAAAGCGGCGGAGACTCGTCCTCTTGTGATATATCAGAATCTTCCTTCCGAGCAGCAATCTTCGGAGCAGGCTTCAGAGCCGGCGGCGACACAGACTCCTGTTGAGGAAGATGTCTCTGTGCCTGTGCAGGCACCGGCTCCTGTTGTTGAGAATACTCCGGTGCAGCAGACTGCGCCCAAGACACCGGATGCAGATGAAGAACTTAATAAACTTAAAGAGAAGGCTCAGCGGCTTCAGAATATCCTGGATGCCAGAAATATAGGAAAATAAGAGAGGGGAATGATATGAAAAGCAGCAGATTTAGGACAGTCCTTATAATTTTAGTTTTTTCCCTTATGGTTATATCGCTTTCCGCAGAGAGTCTTGTGGTGGACAAGGAACCTCTCCGGCTTGTGGTGTACGATTATTCGGGAGCGATGAGCCTTTATTTACGCAGCTCGAAAACAGAGGAGTTCTGTCCTCTGTTTGTTTCCACCAACGAGGCTTACACTTCAGGAATTTACCTGAAATATGGAAAGGTTTCCAGGAAGCTGACCAGAAGTGCAGGCATAGACGTAAGCGTGAAAGAAGTGGAATCTGGTGCGGAGGTTACTTATAATTTAAGTGGTATTGCCACTGTCGTCGTGAGATACACTATTCTCTCCGCTGTGAACAAAGATGTGGCGGATTGTGTCCGTGTTGATGTTTCTGTTGAGAATATTGATAAGTATTCAGAGACATTCGCGATCAAGGCTGTCTTTGATACCTGCTTGGGAGAGAATGCCGAGAGTCATTTCTCTACCTATCTTTCTCCTTCTATCAATACAGAATATATGTTCCAATCAATCAAGGATGATAAGTGGATAAAGTCTTCTGATGGCAATGAGTCGTTGCAGTTCCTCCTTCAGGGGGGTGACGTCTCCTCTCCTCAGTACGTGGCAGTTGCCAACCGTGACCTTCTTCTCTCTAATGAGTGGCTTCCGGTCGTCACTGACGGACGTTATTTCGATTCTGTCTGGATAACTGGTAACTCCGCTTTGGGGCTGTACTGGTACGACGTTATATTGAAGGCCAAGGCTAAGAGTAATTTTACCTTTTATCTGACGACGGCGACGGCAGGGATGGTTCCTCCAGATGTCAAAACTGTATGCGGTAATCTCTCTGAGGAGCTGGCCTCGTTGAATATCTATACCGAGCCTGTATATACGGATTCTCGAGGTGCTAAATTCACTGTGGGTGAGCTGTCTGATGAACAGCTCAATCCTGACTATATAGCCCGTTTGTTGCAGCGGATACAGGAGCTGGGCGATGAAAGCGAGTCTTCAACCTATTATGATGAGATTCAGAGGCTTAACGGGGAGCTGGATGCTATCCTGCTGAAGCTGGGGGAAGGTGAGGACTGATGGCTTCCAAGTCTCCCCTGCAGAAGGCTCGTAAGTACTTCAATGCGGGAAAGTATCCGAAGGTCATTTCTCTTCTGGAGCCTCTGGTCTTGGAATATAGAGAATCCTTCGACTTTTTCTTTTTGCTAGGGACCGCTTGCCTCTATGTGGAGGATATAGGCGGGGCAGAGGCTTATTACAAGACGGCAAGAAGGATAAGAGTAGGAAATCCTGATGTTATGAGGGCTCAGGGGGTTCTGTACCTGCGTCTTGGTGATATATCCCGTGCTCTGGAGCTTTATCTTGGAGTCCTGGATGCTTTGCCTGGGGATGCTGTGGCTTCTGATGCCCTGGAATTCATCCGGCGTAATTCTGATCCCGAGAAAATGGAGCAGAAAATACGCAGCGGAGCTTTGAAGAAGTTTTATCCCAAGCGGGGGCTTCATCCTGCTGTGCTTCCCTTGTGTGCCGCTTTTTTGGTGCTGGCTGCCGGCTGCACCTTCTTTGCTATGAATTACAGAAGCCTGCTCGGCCTTAACGGGGCCAGGGCTGATTTGTCTTATCTTGAGCTTTCCGCCGATGAGAAGTCTAATCCTGTCTCTGCCGATCTAAGCAGTGAATCTTTCCGATACATACTCACGAAAGAAGAGGTGGTCACCTGTTACAATGATGCCAAGCGTTTTTTTCAGCAGCATCGCGACAATGAAGCCCGCAGGTGTATAAACAAACTGCTTCTGTCAAATGCCGATTCAGCTGTTAAGCTTCGTGCGGAGCAGCTCGCGGAACACCTTGAGGAGCCTAGGTTTGATACAGTCACTGATAATTATTCCGTCAGGCAGGTCCTGGAGGATATTTATCTGTACAATGATTGCTGGGTGGTATGGTCAGGCAGGGTCTCTAACGTGGAGGTGGATGAGAAATTCCTGAAATGCGTCCTGCTTGTGGGTTATGAGAACCTTGATAGAATTGATGGCAGTGTGACCCTTGTCATGGAGCAGCCGGTTTCCATAGACGCGGAGAAAGCTCTTAAGATTCTTTGCCGTATCACCGTTTCTGATGGTCAGCTTATACTCCGTGGCAAAACTGTATATCAGCCTGTGGATGGTTCCTCTCTTTTATAGTCCTGATCTCTTAAATGTCTTATGTTGGTGAAGGGCCTGTAGTTGACAGCCGGATAATCATCAGATACACTGTAAATATGTGTAGTGAATACTATGTATAAGCATCGTTTTTTTTGATAATTCCATTATAAAAGATAAAAAAAAGAAGCGGCGCTGCCTAATAAATATGTGGGAGGAGAAAGGTGGCAAAAGTGACGAATGAACTTGAAGAACAGGCAGAGATGTCTGAGAAGCTTAAGGCTTTGGAGGCCGCACGGCTCCAGATAGAAAAGGATTTTGGCAAGGGTTCCATAATGAAGCTGGGAACCCACGCGGATGCGAGCGGAATGGACGTTATTCCTTCCGGTTCCATTCTTCTTGACGAGGCTCTTGGAATTGGTGGTTACCCTAAGGGAAGGATAATAGAGGTCTATGGTCCTGAGTCGTCAGGAAAAACCACACTGGCCCTTCATGCCATAGCTGAATCCCAGAAGCAGGGAGGTATCGCCGCTTTTATAGATGCCGAGCATGCCCTTGATCCTGTCTATGCCAAGAACCTTGGCGTGAACATAGATGAGCTGTGGGTTTCCCAGCCGGATACGGGAGAGCAGGCTCTGGCTATTGCTGAGAATCTTGTCCGATCTGGTGCTGTGGATATTATTGTCGTCGACTCTGTCGCGGCTCTTACCCCGCAGGCTGAAATCGAAGGCGATATGGGAGATTCCCATATGGGACTTCAGGCTCGTCTTATGAGCCAGGCCTTGCGAAAGCTCACTGCGATAATCGGTAAGTCCAAGTGTCTTCTTGTTTTCATAAACCAGATCCGTATGAAAATCGGTGTTATGTTCGGTAATCCTGAGACCACCACAGGTGGTAATGCCCTTAAATTCTATTCCTCAGTACGTATGGAGGTCCGTCGTATAGAGTCCATCGACGCAAAGGGAGAGGAGGATGCCGTCGGTAACCGAGTCAGGGTTAAGATCGTGAAGAACAAGGTTGCTCCGCCTTTCAGAAAGGTCGAGCTTGACATAATGTTCGGGAAGGGTATCTCTTCTGTAGCCAGTCTTCTTGATGCGGCTGTAAAGCATGGTTTTATTGATAAGCGTGGAGCTTGGTTCACTGCTGGCGATGATAAAATCGGTCAGGGTAGGGAGAACGCCATAAACTTCCTTCTGCAGAATAAGGACTATACGGCAGAGCTTGAGCGTAAGCTCCGTGAGAAAATGTTCCCCGGACAGGTTTTGGATGCCGCCAATGAGAAGGATAAGAAGCCTGCAGCTAAAAAGACCGTTGCCAATGCTCCTGTCTCTTCAGCTCCCCGTAGCAGCGGCCCCGCTAATCCTGACGAAGGCTTGTTCTAGGGATGGAGAGGGTCGTTCTTGGTTTAGGTTCCAATCGACAGTTCCTGACGGGGGCTGCTGTCTTGTCCCCGGTCGAAATACTGAAGGCTGCCTGCGCGAAGCTTGATATTCTTCTTCGCGAGGCAGTTTTTTCTTCTGTATATATAAGCCGGCCCATGTATGTGGAGGATCAGTGTGATTTCTATAACATGGTGGTAAGGGGTTTTTGGAAAGGGACCCCGGAGGAGCTTCTTTCTGAAACTCAGGCTATAGAGGCAGAGTTGGGGCGGGACCGGAGCCGTGAGATAAGGAATGGTCCCCGTACACTTGATATTGATATAGAGCTTTTCGGTAATTCCGCCCTTACAAGTCCGGACCTTGTGATTCCTCACCCCCGGCTTCTTGAACGTTCTTTTGTTCTTGTGCCATTGCTTGAGATTCTTGACAAATCTGCCGATAAATCAGATGTTGCGGTTTTTAAAAACGCGCAGGAAAATCTTCCTGATCAGGGGGTTAGGTATTATGGCAGAATCTACGGCAAAGACAGATGATACGGGTAACAGGAATTTCAAACTGGGTGAGTTCGAAGGTCCTCTTGATCTCCTTTTGTTCTTGATTAAAAAAAATGAAATAAATATATATGACATTCCTATTGCGGAGGTTACGGAGCAGTTCCTGGAATATTTGGATTATGCAGTGACCACCGATCTTGACAGCCTTACGGAATTCTACGCTATGGCCGCGGACCTTCTCTATATAAAATCCAGGATGCTGCTTCCTGTTGAGACTGTCTTCGATGACGAAGAGCTTGAGGATCCCCGTCAGGAACTTGTTGACAAACTCATCGAATATCAGAAATATAAAAAGCTCTCTCTCCTTATGGAGGAAAGGGAGGATGACAACGAATGGTCGGTGGAGAGAAAGAAGATACAGCGTTTCCTTCCCTTTGAGGAGGAAGAACTGTGGGAGCAGGTGGATACATGGGGTCTTATGAAGACTTTCTCGAAGCTTATTTCCGCCTATTCCCAGGAGCAGATCCTTTCTATGTACGAGGAAATATCCGTCAGTGAGAAAATAACGCTTATGAATGAATTCCTTGAGGATAGGGGGGAATGTTTCTTTACGGATCTTATCGTTAGGAAAGACAACCTTATGGATATCGTATGCGCCTTTATGGCGATATTAGAAGCCGTGAAATTCAAAATGGCCAGTATATATCAGAACCGTATGTTCGGAGATATAAAAATCAGGCCCTATACGGCGGCTTAAATGGAGTGTGCTTTGGAAAAGGAAACTGCGCTTGTGGAGGCGGTCCTCTTCTTGGAGAGCGAGCCCTTGAGCGTCGATGCTCTTGTGGAGGTAACTAAGCTTTCGAAAGATGTGGTGGAGATAGCCCTGGATAATTTGAAGGAACGCTATGAGGGCGAGGGATGTGGTTTTGAGCTCGCTCAGATGCTGGGGGGCTGGGTTCTGGTTCCGAAAAAGGATTTGTGGGGATACCTGAAGGAACGGTACGGTAAAAAGAACGAGGGTAAGCTTTCCCGGTCTGCAATGGAGACTTTGTCTATAATAGCCTATCAGCAGCCTGTTACGAAAGCAGAGATAGAGGCGATTCGGGGTGTTTCTGCGGATAATATGGTCCGTCTCCTGCTGGATCGAAGCCTTATAAAAGAAGTAGGTAAGAAGGATGTTCCCGGCAAGCCCGTCCAGTATGGGACGACTAAAGAATTCTTGAAATTTTTCAGGCTCCAGAGTATAGCGGACTTGCCGAAATTGGATGAGACAGAGAATGAACGTTTTGAACTCGCAAGATAATAATAGGGATGATAAGAAAGAAGGCGAAAGGGATGGTGCTGGGAAAATGCGTCTGCAGGTCTTCCTTGCCCATGCAGGAGTAGCCAGCAGACGGGCTTCGGAGCAGTATATCGCTGACGGCCGCGTTACGGTGAACGGGGTGCTTGTCACTGAGCCAGGAAGCAAGGTTTCTCCCGGAGATAGGGTTTGCGTTGACGGTAAAGCCGTGTCGGAAGAGGAGACAAAACGCTATATATTGCTTCATAAGCCGGCGGGCTATGTCTGTTCCCTTTCTGATGAGAAGGGCAGGGCTGTGGCAGCGGATATTCTCAGGGAGAAGTATAGCGAGCGCCTTTATAATGTGGGGCGTCTTGATATGTATTCATCCGGTCTTATCATTTTTACCAATGACGGTCAGTTTGCCGCGGAGATTTCCCATCCCTCGGCTGAAATAGAAAAAGAGTATATCGTAGAGACAAGCCTGCCTGTTCCCCGTGGACTTGTGGAGAAATTCACCCACGGAGTCAGGGTCGATGGCGTTTTTTATAAGTGTTCGTCAGCGGAGCAGCTAGGAGCCTGCCGGGTAAGGGTGGTGCTTATCGAAGGGAAAAACCGGGAGATTCGTCATGTCTTTGAGTATTTTGATGCCGCGATAAAAAGACTTACAAGAATCCGCATAGGCTCGGTGGAGAACGGGGGGCTTCAGGCAGGTCAGTTCAGGGAGCTGACTTCCTCAGAGGTCTCTTCACTCTTGGAGCTGGCAAGAAGGAACAAGAGTAATGACCGCAGAAATATAAGGCGGAATATGGAGGCACATGAATGATAGTGGCAATTGATGGCCCTGCGGGAACAGGAAAGAGTACAGTTGCAAGGATTATAGCGGAAAAATTAAATATAACATTCCTTAATTCCGGTTCTTTCTACAGGGCCGTGACACTTTATCTGATAAGGAATTCTATTCCTTATGACGATGAGTCTGCGGTTGTGGAGGTAGCCTCCGCCCTTGACCTGGATTATGTTGATTCCCATCTGATCCTGAACGGGGAGGATGTGGAGCAGTATCTCCATTCCGATGCTGTGGACGCTCATGCGGCCCAGGTTTCTGCCATCGTTCCTCTCCGTCATATCGTGAACGAGAAGCTCAGGAAAATAACGGAGAAGCTCAGTGTGGTATGTGAGGGCCGGGATATTACGACTGTCGTCTTCCCTGATGCGGATTATAAATTCTATCTGGATGCTTCCCTTGAGGTGCAGGCGGAAAGACGCTTCCGGCAGGGAGTGAGCAAGCTCTCCCTTGAGGAAATAAAAGAGTCTATACGTAAGCGGGATGAGATTGACAAAAATAAAGCAGAGGGCTCCCTGAAGATAGCTCCTGACGCAATGTATATAGACACATCGCTCTTGACCATTGACCAGGTTTGTGCGATAATAATCAATAAAATTCACGTATAAGGGTTTACTATGGATAAGATGGAAGTGGTAACGGATGAGTCTCAGAACTCCAAAGAGAACATTCAGACACAATTACAGGAAGAGTATCTCAAGAGTCTTGAGTCCCTCGAGGAAGGTCAGCTTGTAGACGGTACTGTTATTCAGGTTACACCAGATCAGGTGTTTGTAGATGTTGGCTACAAGTCAGAGGGAAAAATCCCGACATCGGAGTTTTCGGAATTACCGAAAGTCGGTGATGTAGTAAGTGTCGTTCTCATTAC
>JAILBN010000114.1 GCA_024680915.1 Treponemataceae bacterium
TTGCCTGGTGGCCATAGCGGAGAGGTAATACCCGTTCCCATCCCGAACACGGAAGTCAAGCTCTCTTGCGCCGATGATACTGCTTTTCGCGGGAAAGTAGGTAGCTGCCAGGCTTTTTTATTTTTAAACACTTTTTTATAAAAAAGTAGATAAATACCAAAAAATCTGTTAAAATAAATCCATGTATAAAGTATTAATTGTAGAAGATCATCCTTTATTTAGTGAAGGATTAGCACAGTTGATAGAAACAATGCCTCAATATGAAGTTTCAGGAAATGTGACCAACATAAATGATGCTATGTCATTTCTTGATAACACTCTGATAAATCTAGTCATTGTTGATTTAAATCTTGGTGATGAAGATGGACTTGAGCTTATAAAATTAATTAGAAATAAATATCAAAATATTTTTATTCTTGTTTTATCTATGCATGATGAGCGTTTTTATTCAGAACGTGCTTTAAAAGCAGGTGCAAACGGATATATCATGAAAGAGGAAGCTGGCACAAAAGTACTTGAAGCCATAAAAACAGTAATGGCTGGAAAAGTATGGTTAAGTGATAATGAAAGGCTTAGATTGAATGATTGCCTTACTGGTTCTGGAAAAGGAATAGTTTCTGGTAATGATAGTTTTGCAAATATAAATACCTTGTCAAACAGGCAGCTGCAGATTTTCACCCTTATAGGAAAAGGTCTTGGTACCCTTGAAATAAGTCAAAAGCTTAATTTAAGCACAAAAACTATAGATACCCATAAAGAACATTTAAAATTAAAGCTTCACTGCAATACTTCCCAGGAATTAAGGCAATTAGCCATAGAATGGGTTAGTCGGTAGGTAAAACATCTTATTCATAATTCACGTAATCCGAAGTTATACTTTATAATATGACGAGCAAGAGCGGTTATGAATTGTGGTTGTCGTATGCTCCATATGATAAAAGTTCATCTGATAAATATCATGATAAAATAAAAAGTGTGTATTCCTCATACGGTAGTGAGATAATGGATGCAGTCTCAGATGAGATTGAACAGGTTTTTTCATGCTTATTTGATGGATATTTTTTTCTAGAGAAAAGTTCTATAGTAAAATTCCACCCTTATAGTTTATTGATTGCTCCCTTTGATCATCTTGATGAAGATATATGTGAAATGCTTTCGTTGGATAAAGTACCGACGGGTGATGGATTTTCAATATTGGAAATCCAAAATTCTATTCTGATAACAGGTCTCACAGAGAAAGGTGTTTTATACGGATGCTTTCATTTTATACGCTTACTTCAAACTGGAAAAAGCATTGATAAAATTTCTATAACCACTTCGCCCAACGTGAAATTCAGAATACTGAATCACTGGGATAATCTGGATGGGTCTATTGAACGGGGATATGCAGGAAAAAGTATTTGGAAGTGGAGTGAGCTTCCTTATACCATTGATTCTCGGTATAAGGATTATGCAAGAGCATGTGCTTCGATAGGTATAAATGGAGCTGTCCTTAATAATGTTAATACACAGGTATACATACTATCTCAAGAATATATAGAGAAAGCAAGCGCCATCGCTTCTGTGCTTCGTCATTATGGAATAAGGATTTTTCTTTCAGTTAATTTTTCTTCTCCTGTCTTATTGGGAGGACTTGGAACTGCAGATCCTATGGATAAAAGTGTCATTCGTTGGTGGAAAGAAAAAATAGCTTGTATATATGCATTAATTCCTGATTTCGGTGGCTTTCTTGTGAAGGCAGACTCAGAAGGACAGCCAGGACCCTATATGTATGGAAGAAATCATGCAGATGGGGCGAATATGCTCGGGAGGGTACTAGCTCCATATGGTGGAATAGTAATTTGGCGTGCCTTTGTCTATGGACAAGGAGAAAGTGATAGGGCAAAAAAAGCCTATTCAGATTTTAAACCCCTTGATGGGCAATTTTTATCGAATGTGTGTATACAAGTAAAAAATGGCCCCATTGATTTTCAACCAAGAGAGCCTGTTCATCCTCTATTTGGTGCGATGAAAAGGACTAATGTTTTCATGGAATTTCAAATAACGCAGGAATATTTGGGACAAGGGAACCATTTAGTTTTTCTTGCACCTATGTGGAAAGAGATACTTGCATTTGATACATATTCTGATGGTTCTGGTAGTGATGTTGGTTCTTGTCTATCGAAAATTAATGATAAAAAGCTTTTGACAGGTATTTCTGGTGTATCCAATATAGGTTCTGATTCGAATTGGTGTAGCACAATTTTTCATCAAGCAAATTGGTACGCATTCGGGAGATTATGTTGGGATTATAATCTTTCTGTTGAGGAAATTGCAAAGGAATGGGCCGAATGTACCTTTGGGAATAATAAGAAAGTTTTGGATGCGGTTTTGTTCATATTAATGAACTCTTGGCAGGCTTGCCTTGACTACATGGCTCCTTTGGGCTTACATCACATAATGCGCTACCATCACCATTATGGTCCTGATCCTGGATGTGATGAAGGAACTAGGGAAGATTGGAAACCAAGGTATTACCATAGGGCTGATTCCATAGGTTTAGGTTTTGATAGGACAAGAAATGGATCTGCAGCTGTAGATCAATATGATAAACATATTGCTGATATTTTTAATGATATACATACTTGTCCAGAGAAATATTTATTATGGTTTCATCATGTACCTTGGGATTATGTTCTTTCTTCAGGCCGAAATTTGAAGCAAGAGCTTTCTTTCAGATTTAATAAAGGAGTGGAAGAGGTCCAAGAACTTTGTGAGAGATGGATATCAATAAAATCTGAGCTTGATGAAAAAACATATAATGATGTGCTTAAAAAACTGGAGATTCAAAAAAAAGATGCAGTGGAATGGCGAGATGTGTGCCTCGAATATTTCATGAAATTTGCAGGGGAGACAAAATGCTGATTAAAAATCCAATTCAAAACTGGATTCTATCCTGATCCGTCTGTATATCGTGCTGGAGATAAATATTACCTAGTGAATCCATCATTCCAATATTTTGGGAATTTATGCTCTGGCAAAAATACTTGTAACTATGCGGATTTTACGAACTTTGCCATTCAAGAGAGCAGATGAAGCTTTAGTTGAATCCGGGTTCCATTTTCTTCTGTTGATGTGAGTTTATACTCTGCCCCGATTTGGTCAGCTCTATATTGCATTGAACGTAAGCCTAGTCCATGAGTTTCTTTTCGCATATTCTTGGAGGAAATATTCTTTATTCCCTTTCCGTTGTCACTTACAGTGACCCAAAGCAGGCTGTCTTTTTTTTCTATGGTCACTTTTACTTCATTTGCTTTTGCATGCTTTATTGTGTTATGCATGGCCTCCTGTATTATCCGGAATATTGCTATCTGTGCGGCTCTGGAGATAGGAAGAGGTTCAGGAGCTGACCAATTATATGTACATTTGCATCCTGTCTGCTTTTGGAAGGTATGGCATAAATTATCGATAGCCTGATTGATTCCCAGCACATCTATGTCCATAGGAAAGGAGTCATGGGCATACTGACGTGTTCTTGTTAGTGTCTCATCGATTTGGTCAGACAGTTCAAGGAGTTTCTGGTTTCCAGAGGATAATCCCCTGCATTTCATAGAAATACCGGCAAGTCTCTGACATATGTCGTCATGCAGATCAAGACTGAATCTCATTCTTTCAAGCTCACTGATTTTAAGAACCTCTGCCTCAACTTTTATACGACGTTGTGATTCTCTTTTAAGTTTGTTGTTGGCAGAGACAAGGTCCTTCGTACGTCTGGAGACTTCCTTTTCAAGTTGTTCTGCACGTTTTTTCTCAAGGTTAAGAATATTAAGTCTTTGTAAAGCATTTGCCATGTAGACAGAGGCACTGCACATATGTTGATGGGCGGAGTCATCCGAAGTATAAACGATAAGTCCGTAGACATCATCACCGGCACGCAGGTACCTCATATCAAAGTTGGCGGCTCCTGTATTTTCTGGTGTTATGTAATCGGAGAAGAAAGTTTTAAGCTTGATTTGTTCTGGTGTATTGAAAAGAGGTATTTCTTCATAGTGAGTTTTCTTATAGACTAGTTTTCCCTTTAAGGGAATGGATGCAGAATGCTTCTCAAAAAGGATTAGGAAGAAAACTTGAACCTCGAGATAATTAAGGAATTCTTTAAGGTTATCAGATATATCGGAAATTGATGATACTGTATTCAAGGCTTCTCCGAAGAGGCTTGTATTCCTCATGTATCTGGTTACTTTTATGGCCTGATATTGCATCCGTGTGAGTTCTGCTCTTGCATTGTCGAACATTCTTTCGGTTTCTGCTTCTGAATAGGGTGCGTGAATTTCAGAACAACCACAGGAGTTTCGTATATGAAGCCGGCAATCTACTTTCAGCAATTCCTGAGATGGTCTTTGCTTTAACATGGTGTACATGGCTTCTACCGCTGTGGTTCCCATCTCTTCAAAAGGTTGTCGTATAGTTGTAAGGGGAGGAATGGTAATTTGGGCGCGCTCGGTATCATCAAATCCTGTTACGGCACAGTTCTGCCAGCGGATATCTGTTCTTGTTTTAAGAACTTTCAGGGCACCGATAGCCATTTCATCATTGGCAGCGACGACCACGTCCGGAGGATTATTTATGTGCTGCTCATAGTATTTGGTCATTACGGCAGTTCCTGTGTTTTCATTATAGAATCCATGGGTTATATCAAAGTAAATTTCAGGATATTGGTTTTTCATTTTACTTAGATATGTCCTGAACACTGTTTCTCGTAATATGTTGTCCCTATGCTTTTCCGGTCCTCCTATATAAAGGAAACGTCTGTAATTATGATGATGAACCAGGTGTTCCATGAGCTGTTCCATTGAGGAGCGGCTTTTTATGATTATTGAGCAGATGCCTTCGATATGATCACCGATTGATACTACCGGTATATTCGGAAATAAAGTCCTGAGTTTATTAAAAGCATCTGAAGGGACATATTCTGTTATTGCTGGAGTAAGAATTATTACCCCATCGGCATTTATAAATTGACGGGAAGGGAAAAGACAGGAATCGGAATCAAGAGCTCTGTTTACATGTTCCTGCTGAATACAGATAAGATTTAATCCCAATTCTCCTGTGCGTTTTTTTATACTTCGATATATGGAAAGCTGATAATCTTCATCAAGTTTGTTAACATAGAGACCAATCTTCATGATTATGATTATACACTGAAAAAGGTAGTGACGGAACATAGGATGTTTCTTTTATATTCATGAAATTACGATATAATACAGTTGCTCCTTAACTTAGGATTCTTTATAATCGGGGATATGGAATTGACATTACACGGTATATATAAATCCGGCATGGTTTTACAGAGAGAATGGAACAATTGTATTTCAGGGAAAGCTTCTCCTGGTGAAGGTGTCTCAGTTATTTTCAGAGATAGAAAATATAGCACGAAGGCTGATGAAGCCGGAGCATGGGAACTTTTGTTCAATCCAGGAAAAGCAGGTGGACCTGATGTTCTGTCAGTCACATCAGATTCTGGTTCTTCTATAGAGCTTGATGATGTTTATACGGGGGAAGTCTGGTTGTGTTCCGGTCAGTCGAATATGCAGCTTCAGATGAACCGAATCCGTTATTCCTTTCCCGAAGAATTCACAGCTGAAGAAAATCCTTGCGTAAGAGTTTTTACTGTACCTGTGAAGGGTTCTTTCACTCCCTTGGATGATATTGAGGAAGGTCAATGGCTTTCCGAAAAGCCCTCAAATATAGCGGATATGTCTGGAGTCTCATATTTCTTCGGGAAAAAGCTCAACGCCATGACAGGAGTACCTGTGGGTATTATAAATGCAAGTCAAGGCGGATCCCCTATAAGTGCTTGGATGAGAGAGGACTGCTTTCCGAAAGATTCTGTATACGCCGAGCAGCTGGAAAAATGCAAGGACAATCTTTACGTTGAGAATACAAAAGCTGAGTTATCAGGGAAAATAAAAGCTTGGTATGATAATCTTGAATCATTGGATAAAGGACTGAAGGGAAATTGGGCAGAGTTGGATTCCGATGATTCTGCCTTTGAAAGCTGGAAGCCCTTTGTGGTTCCCGGAAAGCTCGATCAAGAGGCGGTTGCAGGTAATTTTTGGTTTAATAAAGAGATAGAGCTTTCAAAAGAAGAAGTATCCATTTTGGAAAAAAATAAAGCCTGCTTGTGGCTTGGCCGTATTACGGATTCCGATACAGCTTTTGTTAACGGGCAAAAAGTAGGTGGGACACCTTATATGTATCCCCCTAGAAGATATGAGATTCCTGCAGGACTGCTTCATGAAGGGAAAAATACTTTGACACTTCGTGTTACACTTACTGGAAACAGCGGACCTCTTTTATTTGAGGAAGAAAAGCCTTATATGCTTTTTTCAATGAATGTATTGTCTTGTGCCTGGAGACAAGCATTATATTCCTCTGTTTGTAATAGTGAGGAAGAGCGTAAAGCTGCAGTTGAAAAAGACTATGTTTGCATAGATTTGAGTGGAATGTGGAAGTACGAGACAGGTTGTACAGCAGAGCCATGTGAAAGAGATATATTCTTTGATTGGATGCCTACGGCTCTTTATAATGCCATGCTTTATCCTCTTAGAAGGGTAGCTTTCAGAGGTGCTGTATGGTACCAGGGGGAGTCAAATGCGGGAAATTCAGAGGAATATAGGGGGCTCTTGAAAGATATGGTTGAGCTTTGGCGCTCCTTGTTTAAGAACAGTCCTAGCTTGAGGGATGGAAAGAGGCTTCCTTTTATTATAGCAGAGCTTCCTATGTGCGGGATAAGGCCTGCTTCCCCGGATTACGGGACGGATTCTGAAAGATGCCGGAAGTGGCTTGGGATGTCTGATGATTATGTTTTTTCCGGTAGGGAAGACTGTTGGACTTACTTCCGTCGTATGCAGAAGGAGATGGCAGATGTTATCCCGGATACAGCCTTAGCATCGTTTTACGGTGCCGGTGAGTGGAATGACCTTCATCCTGAAGACAAAAAAACTGCCGGTTATAAAATGGCAGAGGCCGCATTCCGCTTTATTGAAGATAAACAGAGCTGATTATTTCTTGTGGGCTGCTGGAAATTGGTGAGTTTTCCGCAAGGTTATAAAAGGAAGCTTAACAATGTTCCAGAATCAGCCTAGTTTCTCTACCTGTTCAGATAGCAGCGGTACCAGCTGTTTTTTTCGGGAGACGATATCCGCAAGTACATAGACATTTTCTTCCTGCTTGGGAAAGTCTATTACCTGTGAATAGGAGGGGTCCACTGCGGCTATAAGTATGCTGGTCAGACGGGTTATATCCGTTACCATAAGCGCGCTGAAAACGGCCTTGTGGGCTCTTCTTTCTATTTCAAGCTCGGCGGTGAAATCCTTTTTGCGAGCTATCAGTCTGTCCGGGTTTCCTGACTCAATCTGACTTACAGTGAAGGTGAAATCTCCTTCTTTGTACTCCTTCATATCCTGCCTTATCACTTCGCTTGCAGTGAAGCTGTCCAGACGGCTGGAGGCAGCGGTTATATCGGCTTCCAGCTGGGTTATCTCAAGATCGGTTATGTCAGATAGATATTCCGCTGTCTCGCGGTCAATATCGGTGGTTGTGATTGATTGCAGGCCCAGTGTGTCTGCCAGTATTCCGCACAATAAGATGGAGGCAATTTCTCTGGGGATTGAAATCCTTTTTTCCCGATAGAGATTGGCGATTAAGGTACAGGTGGCTCCCACCGGTTTGTTTATGAAGGTTATGGGCTGTTTGGTGGTCATTGAGCCTAGTCTGTGGTGGTCGATTATCTCTCGTATCTTGTAGTTCTCGATGCCTTCTACTGCTTGTGAAAGCTCATTATGGTCTACAAGGATGGCTTCTATGTTAGCTTCGTGGACAAGATCATTCTCTTCGATAAGTCCGATGACTTTGTTGTAGTCATCCACCACTGGAAGACAGCGGCTGGGGGATTGGGCAAGAAGGGGGCGTACCTTCACAAGGCGGTCCGTGGCTTTTACTGGAAGGGTATTGGTGTCGGCAGTGGCTATCACCGGAGTTGAATATACAATCAGCATTGCTGTTGAAGAGGTGTCATAGGGACTGGCCAGGACTGAAATACCTGCTTGCTCAGCTTTTTCTCTAAGCTCTTTTTTTAATACGAAGCCTGAGGTAATCACCAGTGTTCTTATTTTGGATTCTATGCAGTATTCATGAACGTCGTCCCTGTCACCAGCAATTACTATAAGGTTTTCGCTTTTATGGCTGTCCAGCATTTTTTTAAAGGATTGGAAATCAGAGGCTGCTACCAGTATGCTGCTTTTGAAAAGTGTATCGGAGTCTTTAGCTATGAGGGGCTGAGCGTTCAAGGTGGATTGGATTAAGGAGCTGCTTGTCAGTACCGAGGTCTGCTTTTGGGGATCAAGAAGATGGAGAATACTCCTGGCGAAGGAGTTGTAATGAAGCAGAGCCTTGTATTTACCGTCTTCATCGACTACTGGCAGAGCCTTTTTGTTGCAGTTCTCCATTTTAGCGATGGCGCTCCAAAGGGATGTATGCTCGTTTACGGTATCGCATACGCCGCTCATGTAATAAGAGGTTTTGGGTATTAGATCTGGCACATAGACAGGAACTGGAACCTTGAAGCGGTTGAAGATATATTCTGTCTGCGGGGTGATTTTACCGGCCCTTGCGGCAATATAATCACTTTCCCCGGCTTCGGCCTTGAGTCTTGCATAGGCTGCAGCAGAAACGACTGAATCTGTATCCGGGTTTCTGTGTCCTATTATGTAGATGTTTTTTTTATTCTCGCATGTCATATAATACCTTCCTCTATGTAAATGCTGTGGGCTGGAATTACAAGCTTGGGGCCGGTGTCTGTATGGACGGTTTTTCCTTGGCCTGCTATCCGTGTGTATTTTTTTTTCTTGATTTCTGCGGATTCTGGATTTTTTCCATATGTTTGTAGGTAAGCGGTTGCTTGTACTTTCTCCTCCTCAAGTGAATATTCTCTGTCACTAAGATTGATAATTCCCGTATATTTGTTGTCTTTGGAGAAGATGATATAAATGTCGGGCTCAATGCGGACATTGCCGAAGGAAGCTCCTGCAAGCTTATCGTAAAGAGAAAGTTTTTTCTGGGTTAGGGGAGCTTCCGCCTGCTGGTCGAAATGGGCGGGATCATCGGCATGCATTATTTGTCCGGCGAAAAGTCCGTTAACAAGAGCTATTAATTCCTTCTCATTGTCGGTGAGACTGCAGTTCTCCTTCCTGAAAAAAACTACATCCGGGTCGTTTTTGTAGACCGCATCATTCCAGAAGGCATGACCCAGGGTATCCTTCATGTTTACGTATGCACTGGGTCTTCCGTTATAACGTAGTGCCTTTAGAAGGGGGTAATCCCAGTCTTCCTTTGTATCTGCACCTATACGAGAAAGAGGAAAATCAAGATAAGAGCTTTCAAAGGGCATACCGCAACCAAGATAGGCGACCTTTTCTCCGTCATTGGCTTCTGTACGCTTGGTAAGAACCTTTATAGCCCTGTCATACCACTGGTAGGCTGCCCCTCCGTTTTTGAAGCAGCCGTATATCATTCCCGCAAAAAGAAAGTCCAGCTTCAGATAACGGAAGCCCCATGTGTTTATCGTCTTGTCCACAAGCTGGTCCAGGTACTGAAGTACATCGTCGCGGCTAAGGTCGAGAACAAAATAATTGCAAGGTCCGGCTGGTTGTTCTTTTCCTATAACGGCTCCCCAAGGGGCGTTGAAGCCTGCAGGAATGGGCTTGCCTTTCCGGTCCCGTAGAATCCAGTCCGGGTGTTCTTTTATGAAAGGAACTCGGTAGTCAAAAATAAAGGGAGCTATCCAAAGTCCAGGGATATAGCCTTTCTTACGGATTTTCCCTGTCAATTCAGCTAATCCTTGGGGAAAGCGGGCCTGGTTTATTTCCCACTGGCCTGTTCCCTGCTGCCAGCCGTCATCAATCTGGAAGATTACTGGTTGGCCCCTGTCTAAATACATGCATTTTAAAAGGTTATCTGTAGTGTCGAGAGCGTTCAAATCTTCAAGGATTAAGGATTCGTCTATTTTATTATAGTGGTTGTACCAGGATTCCCAGCCCCCAGGGGTTTTCCCCAGGAAGGATAGTTTTTCAAAGCGGGAGTCATGATATAAAAAGTGAATGGTATCCTTGAGCTCAAAATAACTTTTGGTAATAAAAAAGCAGATTTCAGCTGTTTTCTCATCATTTTTCCAGCTTTTTCCTGTGCTGTATATATTACAGGTGATAGTCCGGTTTTTGCGGTCCAGCTCATATTGAAGGGGTGGCAGTCCTTTGCCTGTGGAGGCTGCCACAAGATAAAGATTATTCCAGCGCAGCCAAATTATGAACTGACCATACTCTATATTCCTCTTATATTTTGTTTCTGGTGCTTCAATATATCTTTTTAAGGCAGGGATTAAAAAGGATATGTATTTGGGGCAGCTTTCATCTGCCTGGGTTTCCCAGCCTGCGTCCCAGGACTCCCATCCATTTCTGTAAAAGGCATAGGAATCATCGAAAAGAGAGGAATCGGCCGGGCTTCCCTGTATTTCTTCAATTAAGGAGTTTATACTTATGCTGTCTATGGTTCTGTGGGAAGAATCCGGTGCAGGAGGGGAAGCAGGTGTCTTAGAGTCCTTTGTCGTAAAAAAAAATTCGCAACGGAGAAGAGATAATCCTGCTTCTGTTACTTGATGCTTTGTTATGCGTGATATGTTCTGCATCCTTTATAGAAAAAACTCCTTGCATATGATATAATCTACAATAATACAACAAGAATCTTCCCTTTGGAAGCCATTGTTAACTAGTGTTTTCAACAAAAGCATAGTTTTATGAAAAAGGATTAACATAACAGGAGTTTAGTTGTGAGCGGAAAAGAATGGTTTGAAAAAGAGAATTTTTGGCTTAACTATGGTCCTATAATGTTTGACCCCATGCGTTGGGCAGAGGCTCCAGGTATAGCGGAGGCTGTTTGCAAGATTGCGGGGCTTTCGGAAGGAAGCTCTGTTCTTGATGCAGGATGCGGAGTCGGTCGGATAAGTATAGAGCTGGCTCTTCGTAAGCTTAATGTCACTGGGATTGATCTTATGCAGCCTCTCCTTGATGCGGCCGCTGAGTCTGCCGCTGATGAGGGTGTAAGCTTGAATCTTGTTAATGCTGACCTTCGTACCTTTGAGACTTCAGAAAAATTTGACGCCGCGGTGAACTTGTATAATTCTTTCGGCTATTGTGATGCAATAGAGGATGATGTAAAAATCCTACAGCATATAGCTGCAGCCCTGAAGGACGGGGGCTGGTTCATACTGGAATGCATCTCAAGGGAAATGGCTGTCAAGTATTTTACGGAAGGCGAATGGTTTGAGCGGGCAGGAAAGACGGTTCTGACGGAATTCAGTGTAGAAGGAGCTTGGGAAGGGTTGAGGTCCCGCTGGATTCTTATTGATAATGCCACGGGCGGACGTACGGATCATGTTTTTGTTCAGCGCTTGTATTCTGCTGTGGAGTTGAAGCGTATTCTGTTGGCTTCAGGTTTTTCTTCCTGCGAAGTTTACGGAGATTTTGATTTTTCCCCTTATAACGAGAAAGCCCGGACCATGGTTCTTGTATGCAGAAAATAATTTCTTAAGAATGATTCAATAAAAGTCTTATATATTTTAAAGGCGATTATCTCTATTTCTTTAGAGGTTTTCATAAAGGATTATATGTTAATGAAAAAATCATCCAAATTATTTATGACACTTTGCTCTTTGCTCTGTGTTTTTTTTATGCTGGGCGTGATTGTTTCTTGTGGTGATGATGCACCGAAGACTTCTGGTTTACCAGCATCTGGGACGTCTAACGGCGTAAATCAAACGAAGAAAGCGGCAAATCCGGAAGTAATAAATGCCCTTAGAACTTCAGGAGCCTCTTATGAGTACGATGTAGACGAAGCTGTTTTCGGACGAAGTACGACACTTTCGTTTGAAAACAAGAAGGTTGTGATAAACCGTTCCCCTGTAAAGAGTAAAGGTGCTACTGGGGATGATGGTACTTGGACGATCTTTGTTTACCTTTGTGGTGCGGATTTGGAGTCTGAGGATGGAGCTGCATCCATTGATATGGAAGAGATGCTGTATGCCTGTACTGACAGCAATATAAAGTTTGTCGTACAGACGGGAGGTGCCAACAAATGGCAGAAGTATGATATTTCTTCCAAGAAATTACAACGCTATGTAATAACAGACGGAAATATTACTCTTGTGGATGAGATAAATGATGGTAATATGGGTGATAAGACCACCCTCCAGTCTTTTATCCTTTGGGGACTCAGCAATTACAGTGCTTCAAAGATGGGTCTTATCTTCTGGGATCACGGTGGAGGTAGTATAAGCGGAGTCTGCTTTGATGAAAAACACGATGATTCCCTTGACCTGATTGAGATAGATGAGGCCTTGACCGGTGTGCATGATCAGCTTCCTGAAAAATTCGAGTTTATAGGCTTTGATGCCTGTCTTATGAGTACCATTGAAGTTGCGAACATGCTGGTACCTCATGCCAATTATATGATTGCTTCTGAAGAATTGGAGCCAGGCTGTGGATGGAACTATCTGAATTTTGGTGAATATCTTAACAAGAATCCAAAATGTAATGGAAAAGAACTGGGTATGGCTATCGCAGATTCCTTCTACAACGCCTGTGTTGATGGATATGGGACAGAAGCTGAGACGACCCTTTCCGTAACAGATCTTTCAAAGCTGGATAACCTTATTTCTGCTCTTAACACCGCCCTTGGGGAGATGTATGAGGCCTCTGCCGACGCCTCAGCCCTTCCTATCATGGTCCGTAACATAACAAGCGCAAAGAATTTCGGTGGAAACAACAGGACTGAAGGTTATACAAACATGGTTGACCTGGGTTGTATCCTTCAAAGTGTAGAAAGCTATGTTCCTTCCTCGAAAGCGGCCTTGGAGGCTCTTTCCGATGCCATTGTCTATAATAAGCTGGGAAAGAATGAAAAAGAAGCTACAGGTCTTTCTACCTATTATCCTCTTTCTGTATATGATTCCAGCGAGCTGGAGATGTTCAAGAAAATTTGTGTCAGCCCCTATTACATGACTTTCGTTGATAAAATTACCTATGGCGCCAATACGGGTTCTACGTCGGATTATGATGCGGATGAATATTGGTTGGGTGATGATAGCAGTTGGTGGTCTGATGACGATTACGAGAGTGATTATTGGGGTTACTATGATGATGAAGATGACTTTGGTTTAGCCTTTTTGAGTAGTTTCTTCGACGACGATTACGATGAGTATGATGACTATGATGACTATGGCTACTACGATGACGAGTACGGTTATTACGGCGATGACGACTACGGCTACTATGACGATGATGACTATGGTTATTATGATGATGAGGATTACTACTACGACGATGAAGATGAATATTCAGACAGTTCGTCAGACGGTCATGGTATATACGGAAATGGATTCCAAAGACGAAGTACCATTGAGTATGACGTAGAACCTATGATGACCGAGGATGGAACCTATGGTTTTATCCTTACAGAGGATTCTATGTATAATCTTGATGGCGTCTACTGTTGTATAATGCTTACGGATGAGGACGGCTCTTTCATCGATCTTGGCTTGGATAATTATGTTGATGTCGATTGGGATGAGGGCATCGTTACGGATAATTTCGATGGTCTTTGGTACCTTTTGGGAGACGGCCAGGTTCTTGCCATGTATCTTATAGAAGAAGGGGAGGATTACGACCTCTATTCAGTTCCTGCCCAAGTGAATGGAAAAGATACCAACCTCCGTGTTATGATGGAGTATAGTGAAGATGGCTACGAAACATACCTGCTGGGTACGAGTAGTGGTGTTTCCAACGGAGCCGCTTCTGGAAGAATCAAGCCCCTGAAGCGTGATGATGTTATTATTCCTGCATATTATGTGTACAACGGAGACGGTGAGTACGAAGGAATGATGTACGGTGATGAATATGTCTTCAATGGTGATGATATTATCTACGACGGCTATCTGCCCGCCTCTGATTACTACTACAGCTTCCAGATAAAGGATATCTACGGAAATGAGTATTACACGGATTATGTCTTGTTCGGTGTGGATGAAGAGGGAGAAATCTACTTCTACGAAGAATAGAAACGAATTAATAATATGAAATAAGCCGAAGGGACGACAACCCCCGTTCTTTTGAAACAAACTTGAACGGTGGTTTTCTTCCCTTCGGACATCCTATCTTTCCGGGTTTCTGGCCTTGGTTCAAGCCGGGTGCTTCCAAAACCCTGCCCGCATTGTGGACGCGGCTCGATGTCTGCCTAGTGCGCGTTGTTCAAGGCGCGCCGTTTTAAAATAAGGAAAAAATCATGAGTATTGGCTTGAAAAGGGGAACCGTCTGTCTTGAAGACCACCAAAAAGCGTGGGAAGACAGCGCGAAAGAAACAATCATAGACATACAAAATGCTTTGGACGGAATAGTGACTGATGTTCAGCACGTCGGCAGCACTTCAATAAAGTCCATAAAAGCAAAGCCGATTATCGACATAGCCGTTGGAGTTCCAGATTATGAGTCTGTTTTCGCGCGGAACGACAAGCTTAAGAAAGCGTGTATTTTTCCCGCAGCCTGGAGTTTTGACGACCATCCCGAAGAACTGTTGTACGTAAAAGGCAATTTTGAAAAAGACACACGGACTCACCACATTCATGTCGTATTGAAAACTTCAAAAGAGTGGAAGAACTATCTGAATTTCAGGGATTATCTTAACGCAATGCCGAGTGCCGCGCGCGAATACGAGGCTGTAAAAGAAAAGCTGGAAGCCATGTATCCCGATAACCGGGAAAAATACACCGCCGGCAAAAGCGAAATCATAGCAAAACTGCTAGAAGAAGCTGAAAAATGGCGTGAAAACTCCTGCAGTGCGACGCGCGCGGGTATGTCCCAAGAAGTACGCCGGTTTCCGATTGTGGAAGTTGATGAAGCAAACATTTTTGACGCGGCGAAAGTTTATTCCCTTTCGTGGCAAGAGTCTCACCGCGCATTTTGCAACGCAGAATTTGTCGCGCTTCACACGCCTGAACGCCAGCGCGAATATCTTTTGAGTAAGCTTAAAAACGGCTACAAGCTTTATATGCTTTTGGACGCAGAGCCGGTCGGCATTGTATCCGTAAAAGAAAGCCTTATTGAAGACCTTTACGTGCTTCCAGAAAAACAGAACAAAGGGTACGGCTCTGCGCTTTTGGAATTTGCGTGTGCTGTTTGACAGAATGCGGTTTCTGGCTTATTCTTTAAAAGGTGAGGTTTTTTATGAATAAAAAGTATACTGTACATTTGAAGGGGGGGGGTACTTCGTCACTGAAAAAATCGTAAAAGCGATTTCCATTCTTGCCTTAATTCTGATGATGTTCTGCTTCTTCGCATGCGGAGACACGCCTGCAAGCGGACAACCTTCCAACGGTGGAAACACCACCACTCCAACAGAACAAACAACCCCGACCGAAACAGAAGATCCGGCTGTTCCGGCGCACAACTCGACTTATGGCGATGCACCATATGATGCAGATTTGGGTAATGGCTTCAACGTGCATAATTTCCTTGGCGAAAATACTGATTTTGAGGGACAGTCGACATCAGGAATTAGTAGTTGGGATCGAGTGAACGCCATTAAAGCAGAAAACATGCGCCTGGCAAAGAAAAAACTGGACTACTACTTGGGTGACCAAGCCATTCCCTACATTAAATACCGCACACAACAATGGTATCAAGGCATGAATGCGGCATCGAAAGCATATTTCCAAAATTTTTATAACGCAATTATGGCCATGCAATATACCAAAGGTTACTGGGATCCTGCCCACGGTTTGGATGACATGATGGCAACAATTATTGAAGCGGCGGAAACATATATTTATGATTGTGTGGAAAATTTGGATGATGCATATGAACGCTGTGCATACCAAGTATGTTGGGACGTGCAATACGGCGAAGCATACAAAGAAGGCATGGGTGAATACCGCACATGTCAAAGTCAAATGGATGAATATGATTACAGTCTATCAAGTGATAACATTAACCAAAGTGGCATAAAAAATTACGCCATGCTGTTTGCCGAAGACAACCCAATTTTCATTAATGCTGGTGTAAATTTACAACAAGAATATGCCAACAACAACTTTGCGGGCACTACCCAACTTTATCGTAATCTGTTAGGTAAAATTGCCAACAAGAAAGGTGTGGAAACCAACGCCATGGTGGAAATGCACAACATTTGGGCATTTACCGGCTCTTTACGTGCGGCACACCAACGCACGGCCGGTCAAAATTTGGTGCAACATAGTAATTGTAATTTATCTGAAGTTTCGACAATTGATGGTAAAATTCAAACAGCTTGTTATACAGTTGCAACACAACAAAACAATTATGCACTTTCCATGTTGCGTTAGGCATACGGAGGGTTTTCGGAGAAAAGTCCGAGTTGCGGAGCAACGAAGGACCGCGCGCTAGCAAGCCCGGAGTACGTCGACCGCGCAGGTAATCTGCGCGGGAACGCCCGAATCATCAAGCAGCTCTTCCGGGCTGCTTTTTTTGTGCTAAGAAAAAGTTGACAAAGCAATTGTACAATAGTACAATTGAACTATGGATGATATAGTAATTGATGCGTCATGTGTTTTGGAATTTCTCTTGAATCAGGAATCAAAAGATTTCGTTGTTCGGAAAGTTGGAGAACGCAACCTGGTCGCTCCGCAATGTATGACGTATGAAATTGGGAATGCGGTTAGCAAACTTATGAAAAGAAAATTGATTTCTATAGTTGACGGAGTGGCAGTTTATTATGAATTCGTGCGGATTCCGGTTAGATTTGTGGATCCTGATATTCCCGATTCTATTTTAATTGCCGGAAATACTGACTCATACGCTTATGATTCATATTATATTTCCG
>JAILBN010000051.1 GCA_024680915.1 Treponemataceae bacterium
AGGCGGAAAATCAACTCTGGCAAGGCTTATCGCAGGTATAGAGAAACCTACTGAAGGTCGTATATTCCTTGATGGAGAGGATATCACGGATATGTCCATCACTGACAGGGCCAGAAATGGAATAGGCTTTGCCTTCCAGTCTCCTGTACGTTTCAAAGGAATCCAGGTATTTGACCTTATAAAGCTGGCCACTGGAGGAAATATCTCTGTGGTGGATGCCTGTAAATATCTTTCTGCCGTAGGCCTTTGCGCCAGGGATTATATCGACAGGGAGGTCAACAGCAGCCTTTCTGGTGGTGAGCTTAAGAGAATAGAGATTGCCACTGTTCTTGCCAAGGCCCCGAAACTTTCAGTATTTGATGAGCCTGAGGCTGGAATTGACCTTTGGAGCTTCCAGAACCTTATAGAGGTCTTCCGCGGAATGAGGGAGAATATCAGTGGAAGCTCTATCCTTATCATTTCTCATCAGGAACGTATCCTTAATATAGCTGATGAGATTATCGTCCTCAAGAACGGAAAGCTGGTCAATCACGGCTCAAAGGATGAGGTTCTTCCTTCTCTCATGGGAACCACATCTGCTCTTCCAGGCTGTGCCCAGAATGCTGTGGGTTGCATAACGCCCGATTTTGGTAATCTGTTCGGAAAGACAAAGGCGTAAGGGAGGTTATTGTATGCCAGAATTTGATGAGATACAGAAGCGTCTTCTTGCTGAGGTCGCGGATCTTCATAAGGTTCCTGCGGGAGCTTACAACATAAGGTCAAACGGGGAGTCTGTAGGACGTGCCTCCACCGAGAATATAGAGATTTCGCCCAGAAAGGACGGGCAGGGGCTCGAGATAAGGATAAAACCGGGAACCAAGAACGAGAGCGTTCATATACCGGTAATAATTTCTCAAACAGGCCTGAAAGAAGTCGTTTACAACGATTTTTATATTGGCGAGAACGCAGATGTTTTTATAATAGCCGGCTGTGGAATCCATAACTGTGGTTCCCAGGACTCCCAGCACGATGGTATCCATAGATTTTTCGTGGGTAAGGGTGCCAAGGTGAAATACGTGGAGAAGCATTATGGCTCCGGTACTGGTGCTGGTAAGCGTATTCTGAATCCTGTGACTGAAATCTACATGGAGGATGACAGCTCTGCCGAGATGGAGATGGTCCAGATAGAGGGTGTGGATGACACTGACCGCGTCACTAAGGGAGAGGTTGCCAAGGGTGCCAAGCTTGTGATCCGGGAGCGTCTTATGACCCACGGCGACCAGAATGCCCTCAGTACTTATACGATAAATATGAACGGTGACGGTTGCAGTGCCGATGTGGTTTCCCGCTCTGTCGCTAAGAATAACTCATACCAGAAATTCGATGCCACTCTTGTGGGTAATGCGGCTTGTAACGGTCACACGGAATGTGACTCAATTATAATGGACAGCGGTACCATTCTTGCCGTTCCTGCCCTTGAGGCAAACAATGTGGATGCAGCCCTGGTCCACGAAGCCGCTATCGGAAAAATAGCAGGAGACCAGATAATCAAGCTGATGACTCTTGGCCTTACGGAAGAGGAAGCCGAGGAGCAGATCGTCAACGGATTCCTGAAATAATATGAAAAAAAGCGCTGGAAAGGGTTTTTGGACCGTAAGATATACTCTTCTCAATGCGACTTATTTTGCGGCATTCTGCACCATTCATGCATGTGCCGCAGTTTTCCTGCTTGCCAATGGGTTTACGAATACCCAGGTGGGACTTCTTCTTGCTGTGGCTAACATTGTATCCGCCATTTTCCAACCCTTCATAGCAGGAATAATCGATAAGCCGGGAGCTCTTACCAACCGCAGGTTCATCCTGATTTCAGTCCTTGTAATCCTTTTCGGCGCGGTAATTCTTTTATTCGTACAGAATAATAAAGCCCTGATATTTATAATCTATGCTCTCATTTACATGGTTCAGTTCGCATACCAGCCTGTGATGACAGCCCTTTGCTTTGAATATCAGAAGGCGGGCTGTAATATCCAGTACGGTCTTTCCCGGGGCTTGGGCTCAGCCTCCTTCGCAGTGACTTCGGCTTTTATCGGAGCCGCTGTGGAGCAATATGGTGTTTCTATCCTGATGGTAGTGACCATCGTTCTTATGCTCCTTTCAGCAGTGATAATTATAAGCTTCAAAAAGCCGTCCAAAGCTGCCGGAGCGCTGGCTGATGACGTTTGTGAGCCCGCCACCGGGGAGCAGGCTTCTGCCATTTGCGGCGAGTCCGCAGCCGAAGAGCCAGTCGCCGGTGTGCTGGCTGATGCTGCTCCCGGCGAGGCTATGGCGGCCCCCGGTTCAGAAAACCTCAGCCAGGGAAATTCCTCTCTTTCACCATTATCCGCCAGGGGCGGCTTTATCGGCTTTGCAAAGGCTTATCCTGCCTTTATGCTTTATCTGCTGGCTGCGGTCTGTTTCTTTTTCGCCCACAACATGATTAATGACTTTATGATTCAGATTATCAGAAGCCTGGGCGGGGGAGAGAAGGAGCTGGGCTATTCCAACTTCCTTCAGGCTATTCTGGAGCTTCCTGTCATGGCTCTTATAGGGCTTGTCCTTAAGAGAATATCAGCCCGCAGGCTTCTTGTCTTTTCTGGACTGGCTTTCTTTGTGAAGCCCCTTATCCTTGTATTCGCTTCTAATATGGCCATGATGTACCTGAGCCAGTCCTTTCAGCTTTTTGCCTATGCGGTCTTTATTCCTGCGGCGGCTTATTATGTAAGTCAGACCATGAAGGAGTCTGACCAAGTGAAGGGGCAGGCCTACGTCACCAGCGCCATAACACTGGGAGGAGTTTTCTCCAATTTCATATGCGGTGCTATCCTGGATAATTTCGGGATTCTTCCCATGCTGCTTACGGGAACTGTGGTCTGCGCAGTGGGGGTTCTTCTGGGCTTCATAGCCATGGAAAGACTGCCCCACAGGCGTTGAGGTTAAAGACCGACTGAGGCAGTATTGAATTTTTCCTTTATTTTTCCACAGGTCTGTAATAAAAGTTTGCCCTTCCCCTGCCGTTGGGAGAAGCTACCCTCATCATCTCAAAGTCATCATCGAAGTATTCTATCAAATCAGTGAGCTTACGGAAGCCGTAATCAACTGTGTCGAAGCCCGGGTCCTGACGTTTGAAGAAGGAGCCTGCAGCACTTACATCAGCCCAGCCGTTGTCATCGGCATATTTGTCATAGGCTGTGTTGAGCAGCTTGAATATCTTTCGGAACTGACGGTCGCTCATGGCCACCTCTCCGTTGGCGTTTCTCCTTACTACTCCCTTTGGTTTCTTCACCTTTGAGGCCTTGTGTATTTTCAGCTTCTGGGCTGCGAAGGAGGCGTCTTCCTCCGGGGATTCTTCCTCCGCAGAGACAAGATTCTCTATGTAGATAAAATCATCGCAGGCACTGATAAAGGATTGGGGAGTTTTTTTCTGCCCCACACCGAATACGTAGATCTGACTTTCCCTAAGGCGGGTGGCTAGCTTTGTGAAATCACTGTCGCTGGTTACCAGGGCTATGGCATCGTATTTGTCGGTATAAAGCAGGTCCATGGCATCTATTATCATGGCACTGTCACTGGAGTTTTTTCCCTGGGTGTAAGAAAACTGCTGAACCGGTATTATGGCGTTGTCGTTAAGCTCGTTCTTCCAGTTTTTCAGAGTTGCTATGGAGAAATCTCCGTAGGCTCTCTTCGTTATTATATGACCGTGTACTGCTATTTCCTGCAGGATTGCTCCCAGCTTTTTGCAGGGTGTATTGTCAGCGTCTATCAAGACGGCAATGTTTTTTTGTTCGTTCTCATCCATATTTTTATTTTAGCACAAAATGGGGAAAAGAAAAAAGAGAAGAAAATATTAAACATAATGTAAAATATATTTGACAAAAAGAAAAAGTTGTTTTATATTCTGTATATCGATAGGAAAGGTGCACATTCCTGTGAAATTCTGTGAAGCCTGCTGATCAGTCTTTATGTCTGATATTTGAGGTGAGTTTTAAGGAGATTTATATGAATATGTTTTGGGCAATAGGATTTGGAGTCGGACTATTGATAGCTGCAATCGTTCTCTTCTTCAGACAAAAGTTCGGCAAGGCCTGCAAATATGATGAGCGTCAAGTGGCAGTAAGGGGTAAAGCCTTCAAAGCCGGCTTCATCACCTTTGTGATTTGTGAGTTCTGCGTTTTCCTGGCAGAGACCATTACTGATGCTCCCTTTGTTGTAGTGGCACCGGGCTTCGTCAGTATAATCATAATGCTTTTGGGCTTTCTGGTTATGCTGGAGATAGCTATTTTTGAGGATGCTTATTTCTCTCCCGAAAAACCCTTCTCAATGAAGTGGTGCATCCTTATGCTGCTCCTGGCTGTTCTTACCACCGCTCGTGGCTTTATGGTTGACGACTTGTGGGGTAAGTACATTAATTTTTCTTTCGGTATTTTTATGCTGATCGTGATGTTCAGCATTGTCATAAAGAACCTGATTTCCAAGAAGGCCTGCGACAAGGACTCTGATGAAGAGAAATAAGGCGGTGGGCAATGAAGAATCTTAAATTGAAATCTGCCAGGGCCTTGAAGGATATGTCCCAGGAAGACCTGGCCAAGGCCGTGAACGTGAGCCGTCAGACTATAAATGCCATTGAGAAGGGGGATTACAACCCTACGATAAACCTTTGCATAGCTATATGCCGGGCTTTGGGAGTGACTCTCAATGACCTTTTCTGGGAGGAATGATTTTTGCTATAATAGAGGGAGCTGTCGGTAAAGAAATTATCATGCCGGCAGCTCCTAGTTTTTTTCTCTAAGGGGATTTGTTTTGAGGCCTTTGAATCTTACTGCAGAAGAACAATACGACAAAATGGTGAACACGCCTGTCTCCAAGCTGATCGCAGGACTTGCCGTCCCCACTGTCGTTTCAATGCTTGTCACGTCAATCTATAACATGGCGGATACCTTTTTTGTGTCCCATATAAATACGGAGGCAAGTGCGGCTGTAGGTATCGTCTTTCCTGTTATGTCTATCATACAGGCCTGCGGCTTCACCCTGGGAATGGGAGCGGGAAGCCTGGTCTCCGTAAGGCTGGGGCAGAAGCGTAACAAGGAAGCCAGCACCATTGCCTCCTCCGCCTTTTTCTCGGCCTTTGCCGTAGGTGCCCTCATCACCCTTTTCGGCAACCTCTTCGCCCGTCAGTTCCTGGGCTTTGTGGGAGCTTCTCCGGCTGTCCTGCCCTATGCCATGGATTATGCCCGCTTCATTTTCTGGGGAGCCCCCTTTATGTGTGCTTCCTTCGTCCTCAACAATGTGCTGCGCTCTGAGGGAAAGGCCTTTTTCTCCATGATTGCCCTTACCTCAGGCGGAATAATAAATATAATCCTGGATCCGATTTTCATTTATCTTCTGGGGTTGGGAATAAAGGGAGCCGCCATAGCTACTCTTGTAAGCCAGACTATTTCTTTTTCCATTCTGCTCAGCTGGTTTCTGCGGGGCAAGGCTGTATGCCACATGAGCATAAGGCTCTTCAATGGAAGCCCCTCTGTGCTGGGAAAAACCATCTGGACAGGCATTCCTTCCCTTGCAAGACAGGGACTTGCCAGCGTAGCCACCATTCTTTTGAATACCACTGCCGTGGAGTATGGGGATTCTGCTGTGGCCGCCATGTCCATCACCACGAAGATAGTCATGTTCGTAGCCAGTATAATGATAGGGATAGGGCAGGGCTTCTCTCCCGTCAGCGGCTACAACTACGGGGCCAAGCGTTATGACAGGGTTAAGAAAGCCTATCTTTTTATGCTGGGCTGCGGCTTTTCCGTCATGGCCTTCTTTTCGATCATAATATTTACCTTTGCCCCTCAGATACTTCGTGGCTTCATTGAGGATGAGGCTGCCGTTGCTGTCGGTGTAGTTGCCCTCCGCTGGCAGATAGCCTTTCTTCCCTTCCATCCGCTTATAGTGGGGACCAACATGCTCATGCAGTCTACCCGTCATATAAGGGCAGCCACCTTCCTCTCCATGAACAGGCAGGGAGTTTATTTTATCCCTGCCATTCTTATTCTGCCCCGCCTTTTCGGTCTGGGAGGAGTGGAGACAGCTCAATCCACCGCCGATATCCTCAGTGCCCTTACGGCAGTACCTTATTTGATTCATATGTTCAGGAAGCTGGACAGGCTTTCAAAGGAAAAATCCGGGACAGACTGACCGTGAGCGCCAGGCTGTGTTCGCCAGACTGTGTGTGCCTGCCCCTGTGTGACAGACTGACCGTGAGCGACAATCTGTGTTCGCCAGACTGTGTGTGCCTGCCCCTGTGTGACAATCTGACTGTGTGTGCCTGTCTTTGTGTGACAATCTGTCTTCGCAGACTGCCTCCCTTTCGCGTGCCTATATAGGCTGGATTTGTAATTCGCCGGCCGAAGCTGACTTCTCCGGCTGGCTGGACAGGCTGATTTTGACAACTTCAGTACAGGGGGGCCTCCGGCTGCCTTTATCGTCCCTTTTATCTTATTCTTGCGGTGACTCTGGTAGCGGACTTTCAGGCTTGGACCTCTTTACAGGCTGAAAATCCAGTACTTTCTTTTTTATGAAAAGATACCTGAGCCAGGCTGTGAATCCGCTCATGAACCAGACTATGCCCACGGACCACCATATTCCCCAAAGCCCGATGGCCGGGATCGCGGTAAGTATGAAGGGAACGGAAAATCGTCCGATTACCTCCACAATTCCGTTGAAAAGGGCGAAAAAAGCGTCCCCCACACCATTAAGTATTCCTCGGACAATATAAATCATACCGAGGAATATATAGAAAATGCTGCCTATCCTCAGGCCCCTTGTTCCCATTTCTATTACCTCCGGGTCATTGACAAAAATCGAGGTGATTTGGGATCCGAAAATAAAAATCAAGGGGACCATGATGGCCGTAAAAGTAGCCATGAGCAGCATACTTTTCCTGTAGCCAAGAATCATCCTGTCTTTTTTCATGGCACCGTAATTCTGACCGCAATAGGTGGCTAAGGCTGCGCTCAGAGTCTGATAGGGCTGATGGATAATCTGCTCTATTCTGTTGGTGGCGGTGAAGGCCGCTACCGCAACGGCTCCATAGGAATTGACTACCCTTTGCAGGGCCATGCAGGATATGGCGATAAGGGAGAATTGCAGGGACAGGGGGACGCCCAATTTTATAGTACGTAGTATGATAATGTGGTTGAGATTGAAATCGGGATGAAGGAATTTGAAATAGGGATTTTTTTTAAGTGCGAAAATCATGCACAAAGCTCCCGATACAAGCTGGGAGAAAATCGTGGCTATACCTGCTCCCGCAACACCCCAGCCAAAGGAGTAAACGCATATAATATCAAGGATTACGTTTAGTATACAGGAAAAAACAAGAAAATAGAGGGGAGTTTTTGAGTCCCCCAAGGCCCGGAGCATGGATGAGATATAGTTGTATATTGATACGAAGAGAAGCCCGATGCAGGTGATTTTCAGATAGGTGACGGAGTCCTCCATGATATTTTCAGGCGTGCCCAGAAGGATAAGAAAGGGCTCTGCTATGAAAAAAGCTATGGTACCCACTATCAGGGGGAAGATGAACATGATGTAGCCTGTGTTGACCATGCAGTTCCTGACTTTCTGGGAATCTCCCTGTCCGAAATACTGGGATGTTATTATGCCACCGCCTGACCCTATTCCGTTGCAAAGAGCGAAGAAGAAGAAAGAGATTGAGCCTGTGGTGCCGATTGCCGCCAGTGCGTCTGAGCCCAGGAATTGACCGACTATGATGGAGTCGGCCAGATTGTACAACTGCTGGAAGATATTTCCTATCAGCATAGGAATTGAGAAATTAATCAAAAGTTTGACAGGGCTTCCCTCTGTCATATTCACAGTTGTGTTTTTCATATATTTTTGGATGATGCCATATTTGACTTTAAAAAACTACTGTTTTTTTGCTTAATTTGCCCCGATATTTGTTTTATTTTATCGGCTTCAGCTCCACTATGTTGTCGCCTACGTCAATATGATTTCTTTGCAGGAAATCCGTAAGCCCGGGCAGATCCGCAGGCTGCTGGATGACTTCAGGCCAGTGGGCATCGCAGCCTATGACGAAGCTGGCTCCCATTTCTGAGGCCATACTGAAAAAACGGTCACAGGGGTAGTTGCGTTTGTCCAGGAAGCCGTACATGTTTATCTCCAGAGGAAGTGAAAGCTTTATTGCTTCTTCCACAAGCCGTCTCATGTGATGTCGGAAGGTGGCGTCATCACCGGTGTAGTTTATCAGGTCAGGATGGGCAAGATAGCTGAAAAGGCCTGTCCGCATTCCTTCTATGGTGAAATCGACATAGGATTTAAGCCTATCTTCATCAGCGGTTTTTGCCCCTGTATAAAAGCCCTGGACTTCATCAGGTACAAAATGCTGGCCCTGAATAATATAATCTACGGGGTATTTACGAAGCTCCTTGATCAGCGGGTCAAAATATTCCTTCGTATACTCCACCTCGAAGCCTATAAGAATGTCTATTTTGCCCCTGTATTTCTCCCTGAGGGATAGAAGCGTCTCTGTGTAGTCTGGAAGCTCGTCCATCCTCATCCTTATGTTTGAGACATATCCTGCGGGGTAGGGCTGGGGGACGTGGTCCGAGAAGCCCAGGATCTTTATTCCCTTTTCTATGGCTCTTTCTATGTATTCCTCCTCTGTTCCCTTGGCATGGTGACAGCGGATTGTGTGTGTATGATAATTCGCGATCATTATATACTCCTGAAGAGGAGTATAGCATTTTTCATATTCTTGGTCATGATTCATGCAAATTATCGGAGAATGTGCTATCATAGGGCATGCTCCCTGCCGAAAGCTTCTGATTTCCTGCCAGTCTCGGAGGCGTCCTTCGCAGGCTTGATAGGATGGCTTAATCTTCGTGGGAAATTCTGCTGAAATAAGAGGTGAGATCGATGGAAGAGATAAAAATACCTGATTATAAGAAAATCCGGGTGATTATAGATACTGATGCTGCTTGTGAGGCTGATGATCCCTTCGCAATAGTACAAGCCCTCTTGAGTCCCAAGCTTATAGTCAAGGGGATACTGGCGGAGCATTTCAACGAAAAAGGGTCTGTAGCCCGGAGTTATGAGGAGATTCTGACAGTCATCCGTGCCATGGGAAAGGAGAATATCCCTGTCCTTATGGGGCAGGATGGCCGGCTGGACCAGGACGAATCTGTGTCGGATGCTGCTAGCTTCATTATCGAGGAGGCTATGGGTGGCAGCTGCCCCGAGCCTGCCGAAAATGAAAGCGGTTCGCCTTCTTCTGCCGGATTTTGTGCCGGAAACTCTGCCACTGAGGCTGCCGCCTGCCGAAAGTCAAATCCTGCCCCTTGGGATGAAAAGCCTCTCTATATTCTGTGTCAGGGAGCGGTAACGAATGTGGCTATGGCCCTCAGACAGTGCCCGGCCATAAAGGATAAGATAATCGTAATTTGGATCGGTACCCACGGAACTGCTTCCTTTGCCAGCAGCGCAAGTGTCACCGGCTCTTTTGCCTGCGCCACGGGGTCCACTTCTTCGGCTTGCTGCGGGGTTGCTTCCACAAGCGGGGCCGGCACTTCAGACGCAGCTGGCTCCACAAGCGCGACTGACGGCTTTGCCTCTTGCTCCCCGGAATGCGCTTCCTCTCAGATGGGGGGCTTCCCCGGCAAGCCCGCTCCCTACAGGGAATACAATGCCGGTAACGATATCGCTGCCGCCAATGAGCTTCTTGAAAGTGGTGCTAAAGTCTGGCTTATACCCTCTTATGTATACAAGATGATAAATGTGGGCTTGGCTGAGCTCAAATGCAAGGTTGCTCCCTGCGGAGACATCGGACGACACCTTTACGAGAATATGGTCTCTTATAATCTTTCTGAAAGAGCCGGTTGGACCCAGGGTGAAAGCTGGACCCTGGGCGATTCCCCTGCCGTTGCTGTCGCGATAAACCCTGAATGCGGAACCTTTATAACTGTCCCTGCGCCCCATATAAGCAATGATACCGACTCAGTCTTCAAGGCTGACAATCCCCTTGTCAGGGAGTACACTTACATCGATTCACGCTATGTACTGGAGGATTTTTTCACAAAGCTGAGCTTGAATTATCCTACCCATTATGAATAAAAGCTTAAATAGATATGATTTTATGGGATATGATTTTATGGCTGATACGAAAGATTCGTATGCGTAAATCAATCCCATCAAGCACAAGAAATTCAATAATGGACTGCCGATAGCTCCAATATATTATCGGTATCTGTAATACATAAAAAAAATATGATGTACCCTTGGACCCTAGGAATATTTCCCTATACCTGAGAAAATATAGACATGAAGGCAGAACAAATTCAGAAACGATTAGGAGAGAATTTGCGAAAGCTAAGAAGAAACAGAGAACTGACACAAGCGGAGCTTGCTGAGAAGGCTCAAGTTTCGGAAGATACGATAAAAAGTATCGAACTGGCCAGGTCCTGGCCAAGCGGCAATACTCTGGCGCGTATTTCAGAAGCACTGGGCATAGATGTGCATCAATTGTTTCTTCCTACTGCAAGAACAAGCTCAGGGAATGAGGATATAGAGAAGGAGATAGAAGATTTCATAGCAAAAAAGTTTTCAGAGTATTTACATTCAGTCGCAGAAAAAATTTACTCTGAATGATATCAAGTCCTTTTTGAGAGAAGCTTGATTATCCTCTCATAGGGGGTCGGAGGATTTATCAAAGTCTTCTTGAAGGCGTTGGCTTTATGCTTCGCGGATATTTTTGCCGCATTGGGCGAGTCCCCTGTTTGTGAGAAAATCTCCACATCGTGATATGTGAAGCCCAGATTGTCCTCATCGGTTTTTCCGCACATGCCGTCTGAAGGGGCTTTGTGCGTAAGGTCATGGGGCAGTCCCAGCAGGTCTCCCAAAGCTACCACCTCAGACACGTGCAGGCAGCGCAGGGGAGCGAAGTCTCCGGCGCAGTCTCCATAAATCGTGGTGTAGCCCACGAAGCCCTCATCGTAGTTGCCCGTGTTTGCAACCCTTGCGCCGTCAAGGCATGCGGCCACTGCGTAAAGCGATACCATGCGCAGGCGTGAAGGTGTGTTTGTCTTGAATTGGGGACTTATCTGCAGGTCGGTGGGAAACGCGGACAAAAGCCCCTCGTAAGCGTCCTTAATGTTTATAGTGTAAGATTTTATGCCGATATGAGAACAAAGGCGCTTGCTGTCCTCAATGTCGCTTTGAGTGCCGTTGGGCATCAGGATGCCTATGACCTTATCTTTTCCCAAGGCTCTTGCGCACATGGCAGCCACAACGGAGGAATCCTTACCTCCGCTTATCCCGACGACGGCGATTTTTCCACCCGTGGTCTTAAAAAAATCCTGAATCCAGGAGATGATATTATCTAAAACAAGCTCTGCGTTTTCCATAAAGCGCATTATATTCCATGTAATCTTTTTTTCAAGGGTGTCAGTCGTGCTTTTTCATGAAAAAACGGCCCTTAAGCAGCTTGGTCTCAAGCACGTTGACAAAGGCTTGCTCATCAATCTTTTTTATTGCCCTGTAAAGAGGTTCAACCTGATTTTTAGAGACAACTGAGTATATCATCTCTCTGGGAGCCCCCTGGTAGCCTCCCTCTCCCTTGAAAAGTGTGGCGTCATGGTTTGTGGAGGCTTTTATAAGCTCTACAATCTCTTCTTTTTTCTCTGATATTATGAGCAGAGTGGATTTCCTGAGCCTTTGGTCAAGGATGTTTACTACTTGGGTGCTGGCATATTGGAAGATGATGGAGTAAAGGGCCCTGTCCCATCCGAATAAGAACCCGAAAAGAACAAGTACGCAGCAGTTCATGACGAAAATCAGGTTCCATGTGCTTTTGCCTGTTTTCTCAGAAATGATTATGGAGATGAAATCCGTTCCCCCTGTGGTAGCCCCTGCGAAAAGACATAGACATACCTGACTGCCGTTTATTATGCCGCCGAAAATTGCGCATAGCAGGACGTCATTGGTAACCTGGAGTCCTGGGATGAGATCTGTGAAAAAGCCTGTGGCTATTATAGCCCAGATAGAGAGGAGAGTGAAATTTTTACCCACATGCTTGAAGCAGAAGACTGCGGGGATTATATTGAGAATCCAGTAAAAAAGACTGAAAGGGATATTTATATTCAGGTAAGTGGAGAAAACCTCCTGAAGCAGCAACGTTATACCGGTGAAGCCTCCCGGCAGAAGACCTGCTGTATGAACCAGGGTGTTCAGGTTCAGAGCCATCAGAGCAGAAGCGATAGTAACTTGAATAAAACGTATGAACAGATGCATCAGTATAATATAGCTCCAGTCTTAAAAATCGTAAAGGTCGCTTTATGGGGCGGCTCGTGACAGAATTTGAGCTGCGGAGCTTTTGCGGACATTCCCCGGAACTTGTGGCAGAATCAGGGCTGCGGAGCTTTTGCGGATAGGTACTTTCCCTTGTTGCGGATTGTCCACTCATCCTCTATACTTCATTCAGGAGTTTTCAAGATATGAACAAAGAATTTCACGTATCAAAAACTGGTAATGACATGAACGAGGGGTCAAAGGAAAGACCCTTCCTTACAATATCCAAAGCAGCTTCCGTCGCAGAGGCAGGAAGCACTGTTATCGTCCATGAGGGAGAATACCGGGAGTGGGTGAAGCCCCTCCACGGTGGCCGCAGCAAGGTGGAGCGCATAACCTACATGGCTGCCCCCGGCGAAAAAGTAGTTATAAAAGGCTCGGAGCAAGTCACCGACTGGCAGCAGGTGGAGGGCTCCGTCTGGAAGATAAGCCTTCCCAACTCCTTTTTCGGCAGCTTCAACCCCTTCAAGGAAGAGCTTTTCGGTGACTGGGTGGTTTCTCCCCTGTCTCCTCCACTTCATCTGGGAGACCTTTATGTCGACGGCAAATCCTATTATGAGGCTTCTTCACTGGAAGCCTTGAAAAAGGCAGAACGCCGGGAGACTGGAATGAATCCGCCCTGGACCAAGCGCAAGGAGTACCTGCTTGAGCCGGAACGCTCTGTCTACCAGTGGTATGCCCAGGTAGGGGATGAGAACACTGAAATCTGGGGAAACTTCCAGGAGCTTGACCCCAATAAGGCCCTTACGGAGATCAGTGTCCGCATGTGCTGTTTCTACCCGGAGAAGACGGGACTCAATTACATAACCGTAAGGGGCTTCGAGATGGCTCAGGCCGCCACTCCCTGGGCGCCGCCAACAGCGGATCAGCCAGGAATGATAGGTCCCCATTGGGCAAAGGGCTGGATAATTGAGGACAACATACTCCATGATGCTAAATGCAGTGCGGTCAGCCTAGGAAAAGAGGCTTCCACCGGCCACAACCTCTGTTCCCTGGAGCATAGGAAGCCCGGTTACCAGCATCAGATGGAGGCTGTCTTCAGGGCTTACAAGAATGGCTGGAGCAAGGAAAAAATCGGCAGCCACCTGGTAAGGAACAACACCATATACGATTGCGGACAGAACGGTATCGTGGGCCACATGGGCTGTGTCTTCAGCGAAATCTGTGACAACCACATATACAATATAGCCGTCAAGCACGAGTTCTTCGGCTATGAGATAGGCGGCATAAAGCTTCACGCCGCCATAGACGTGCAGATTCATAACAACAATATCCACAACTGTACCCTTGGCACCTGGCTGGACTGGGAGACCCAGGGAACCCGCATAAGCCGGAACCTCTACTACGCCAACGACAGGGACCTTATGGTGGAGGTCTCCCACGGACCTTACATCGTGGACAACAACATATTCGCCTCCAGCTATAACTTCGACAACATATCCCAGGGAGGAGCCTATATCCACAACCTCTGCTGCGGAACCATGAGGAGGGAAGCCGTCCTTGACAGGTCCACCCCCTACCATCTGCCCCATTCCACGGATGTTCTTGGAACCTCCCTTGTCTTTACCGGGGATGACAGGCTTTACAACAACATTTTTGTGGGTGGAGAAGAACAGGCTTCCGGGCTTACTCCATACTCCGGCCTTCAGAAACGAGGCACCTACGACTACGACCGCTTCATGCTGGGGCCTGTGGCCTACAACCGGAACATAGAGCGTAAATCCCCTCTTCTGAATGCGGGCTGTCCAGCTTCCTGGGAGGAATATCAGGACAACATACGCTATGCGGGACCGGGTGACCACGAGGAATTCTTCCGCGTTATGCAGCCTGCTTACATGACTGGAAACCACTACGCGGCCGGGGCTAAAGCCTTCAGCAAGGAGACTGGAGCCTCCTTCTCCGATAAAGACCCCGCCTGCGCGGTCACAGTGGAGGCTGACGGCACTTACCTGACCTTCAATGTACCTGACAGCATCTCTCAGGGAGACTGCCCTGCTGTAAGTACAGAGATGCTGGGGGCAACCCGCATCTCCGAAGGTGAGTTCGAAGCCCCTGACGGTTCAGCCATAAGCTTTGACACAGACTATCTGGGTGATTCCCGGGGGGAGGAGATTCTTCCAGGTCCATTCAGCAAAATCAAGCCAGGCCTTAACAGAATCAAGGTTTGGCAGGATCTTTAGCCTCATATACAGGAAAGAGTCTCTGACATTCTGCCTTGATTGACAGGGGACTGTGAGTCTCCTGAGCCTCGTGGTACTAAATTGACGAAGGTGGGAATAAGGTGCGCAAGTTCTTTTGTCAGAGCTTTTTTCCTATCAAATTTTTCCGCGTTTCTAAAGTAGATTTTTTCTTCTCTGCCTTCTTTAAATTTGACTTTTTGATGTTTTTTATGTATATTTATATTGAGTTATAGCCGGATTTTTTGCACTTCTATTATTGTTTTTTTTATCAAATAAGCTCGAAAATTAAGGGATATTTGGTGGAAAAAATCTCTTCAATTGCTTAACATTTTTCTTCTGATTGTAGATAATGGAGAAAAGATGTTTAGTGTCTAAAAAGTTACTACGATAATATAAAGTATAAAATAACGGGATTTGATTTATCCCGATAAAAAATAGAACCGGGTGATGTTCTTTCACTTTAGCTGATGGTGTTTTCCTGTAAAGGAAGGATTAGCGGGAGGTGTGGATATGAAAAAAAATGGATTGAAAAATACACTTAAAGGTATTGGATGTATTCTCTTTTCTCTTTTCCTTGTGACGTGTGATGTTGGTCTTGGGTCTAGTGTAGATACGACCGCCCCTAACGTAAGTATAGCAAACCCTACGGCTGGTGCCGTTATGAGCGGTACGGTCTCTCTTGGCGGAGATGCTTCTGATGACGGTGTCATCGAAAGCGTTGTCGTTACTTTGACTCGCATCGACAGTATGGGGTCTTCATCTAAATCCTCTGGAGAGTCAATCCCTTCCTATACCGCCCTTTTGGACACAGATGCTAAAAAATGGAGTTACTCTTTACCGACGATTGACGAGAACGGAAATACTTTGATCGAGGATGGTACATATCAGATTACTGTCAATGCCACCGACAGCTCTAAAAAAGAGTCTTACCGCCAGACAACCTTTACCGTAGATAATACTCCTCCTGTCATTATTTTTATGTCCCCCGAGTTAAGGTCTGATTCCCTGAACTATAACCTTCAGTTTGAGGGAAAAATATACGATTTGACTACAATCCAGAATGACATGACTCTTTATATCTGTGATAGTAATGGAGTCACTCTTGCCAGTAAAACAGCGACATTGACCGGGTCTGGAGAGTGGAAAGTCACATTCAACGGAAAAGAAGATCTTTTCATTGATAAAGAGGGTGAGTCACCTAAGCTTACTGCGGGTGAGTATCATTATTATCTTACTGCCACCGATGCGGCCGGCAATACGAATACATATTTTTTCCACAAAGCGGATATATACACAGAAAGTTTCTCACCGGATACACTGGAGGTTTCCGAGTGGGCTAAATTTGATAAAGGCAATATCGAGGAGGAGAGCAACAGACCGGGCTTCATAAAAGTATCAGGTATAGAGCTTAATAAAACGGAAGCTCAGGAATGGGAAGAGTCCATCCGTATCAATATTCCTGCTCTTGAAGACAGTCCCAGCTTTGTTTTCTCACCTGAGCAGGTAGCGTCTATAACTTTCAGTAACATAGGTGGAGAGACCTTCCTTAACGAAGGAGACTCCATAGTCGGTTCTGTGACCCCTCCTGCCGGGGTAGACGCACCTTTCAAGAATGATACTTTCAAGGCCTATATATCTAGACAGGAAATCGATGAGAACAATTTGGGTTCTCTTACTCCTGCCGTCGCGTCTATAACGAATATAGGCACAAGCCGAAACTTCTCTATAAGTACGGGAGGAAGAGGCGGCGGAACCTATTATGTCTATATAGAGATTCAGAATACCAGCGGTAGAAAATTCACTGCCAAGCAATCTTTCAAAATCAGCCTTTCGACTCCTAAGCTTACGATTAGTAATCTTCCTAATCTGCAGGAGATAATAAGCGATTACGCATTCAAAATAGAAGGAAAAGCACTCGTCAGTACTGGTGAATACGGATGTAATCTTGAATATGTTCTGCAGAAGAATGATGAAGCAGAGGGGGCAGCCGTCCCGGTTACGGTAAATGATTCAGATGGTGTATGGAGTCTTGAGATTCCTGATGAAGACGGAACTTACACATATACCTTCACAGCACGGTCCAATGGTTTCAATGCACAGCTGTCAAGAACTGTCGTCCTCGATACAACAAATCCTACGGCAGAAATAGTTTCTCTTTCTCAGAATGAGAACGGATCGAAGGTTACTGCCAACGGAACTGCGAACGACTCACTCAGTGGTCTTTCTAAAATCGAATATTGCTTTGTTGAGGCTGATAAGACTCCGACCCTTGCGGACTGGAAATCTATTTCGTCTGGTTCCTTGGCCAACTGGAAGCTGAATATCGACTCCTCACAGCTTGCAGAGAAGGATTTCCGTCTTTATATAAAAGTTACTGATGCGGCTGAAAATACTTTTACGACCAGTAAGGATATAACCATAGACAAGGCGGCTCCTGTCCTGCTGGTAACGACTAATGCCGGTTGGAAAGCCAATGAGATAAAAACAATGTCGGGAACCACCACCGATACTCATTTCAAAACTCTTTCTGTCTCCTTCAATGGAGAGAATCCTGTTGCAGTGACTGTAGCTGAGGATGGCTCTTGGTCATGGACACCTGCAGGTTCAACTGAGGATGGTAATTATACTGTTATTTTTGAAGCCGAGGATACTACGGGAAGACGGACAGAAGTAACGACAGATTTCACCTTGGATAGAGTTGGTCCTGATCTGAAAGTCATGACTTTGAGTAATGGCGAGATATGTACGGCAGGAGAGAATGAGAACAATGTCCTTTCTATAAGCGGAACTGCATCGGACAGCCTCGCCGGGCTTAAGAGCATCCAATACAAGGTCAATAGTGATGAATACAAGTCTATAGTGAATGTTTCTCAGAACTGGACTCTCAACATAAAAGATTTGCCGGAAGGTGATAACTCCCTGCAAGTAAAAGCTGTGGATAACACAGATAATGTCACTGAACTTCCTGTCATAAACTTCAAAACAGATTATAAGACTCCTGAAGTATGGTTTGGTACTACAAGTGCGGAGGTCTCTGAGATAAATGTTTCAGATGATATCATACTTACCGGAAAAATATATGACTATGCGAATACGGACGAAAGTAATTTCAAATACAGTCTGTCATATACCCGTGGAGATGGTGAAAGTAGGACAGTATCTACCGATGAAGGTTTTACATGGGATAAAGACGGCATAGATGATAATGATCCTACCTACAGATGGTCATGGACCCTTCCCAAACAGGATTCGGAAGGTAATTCAAATGATGGCCGCTATACATTTACGCTTTCTGCTACTGATATAGCGGGAAGGACGGTCACAAAGACTCGTACTGTCTGTATGGATACGACAGGACCTGAAATCAATACAGTCCTGAGTAACGGAGATTCTTTCCAGTCTATTACCAACAATATAAATGTATCTTGCAGCGATGTTCTCAGTGGTGTTGACCGTATTCTTTGGAAGGTCGGCGGAGAGGCCTCCTCCGATGATGATGCAGAGCGAGTGACAAACAATTCCGCAGTGGTAAACTTCGGAACAGAGGGAAGCGGAAAGTCCCTTACCTTCATAGCCTATGATAAATCTGGTAACAGATCTTACAAGACATATACAGGACTTACAGTGGATACGGCACCTCCTGTTCTTCAGGATGTGTTCGGTACAGCTCCGCAGTATATAAAAGCTGGTGAAAGCTTCAGTTTGATTGCTGCCGCTATTGGCGATAGTGCTGTTGCGGCAACAGACGGCGTGCTGATTGACAAAATAGAAGTAATCGCTAAAAAGAATAATGTAGCTCAAACTGCTTCTGGACAAGAAGCTGGGTATTGGTATAAGTCGAATAATATAAATCAGAGCTCTGTGGCAGCTTCTGTCTTTAAGTCGATTCCTGCTTTCAGTGGTATCGCCGCAAATGACGGAACCTGGATGGTAACCCTTGCCGTATACGACAAGAGTGCTCAGAAAACTGAAAAAACATTCAATTTCACAATCGATGCTACTCCTCCTGTAGTTCATGTAGATACTCCGGTGAGCGGAAGCTTCATTACAGGAAGTACCGTAGAAATACGTGGTAATATAGAAGAATCTGATATCGGAACGGGAGTGGAGAGCGTAACTCTTACGATCAGTGGAAAGAAAGATGGTAATGCTGCAAGCTCAGAGCAAAGTGCTTCCGTCAATGTAAGAAATTGGTCGGCAGTTCTGCCGCTTGACGGCTGGGATGAAGGAACTCTTTCCATCAGCGCATCGGCTACGGATAGAGCTGGAAACGTAAGTGCCGCTTCTGCTGCTGCATCCTACAAGATTGACCAGAACAAGCCTGTGGCAAGTCCTATCACGATAAAAGTAGGCGAAAACGAGACATCATCCTCATGGCTGAACGGAAACTTCACCGCCAGCGGAAGGATAACGGATACATTAGGTCTTTCAAAGGATAACTTCTCCATAGTAGTGAAGAAAGACGGCACAGCTCAGAATGGAATAAATGCAGAAACGACAAAAGTTTCTGACACTGAATATACATGGTCTTGTGCTGTGACTGCAGGAACTTCAGGAAGTTACGAAATTACTGTAGGTGCTGCTGATAACAGCGGCAAACAGGCCACATCAGTTACAAGAACCGTACAGATAGATAAGGATGCTCCTGTACTTACGATAAACAACGTAGCAGACGGTGCGGTTCTGTCAGGTGATTCATATACTATACGAGGTACGGCTCTTGATATGCCCGCCGGCACCCATGCCGGAATCACAAGCCTGCAGTACAGAATTGACAGTGGCGACTGGCAGGCAATGAGCATAGCCGAGAGCTGGACACAGAGCCTGCAGCTGGGAAGCGGCGGACTTGCGGAAGGCGACCATACAATAGAGATAAGGGCAAACGATGATGCCGGGAATAATGCCACCAACGTAAGCAGGCCTTTCATGGTTGACTTGGGCAACCCGACGATAACGATGACCGAAGTCCCTGAGGCCAGCAAGTATATAAATGCTCCACTGACCTTGACGGGAACAGTGACGGACACGAACCCGCTGTCCACAGGGGCAGACGGCAGCATGACCGTAACGGCTTTTGTGAACGGAAGTGCGGTAACCGGAAGCGGTGCAGCCAGCTATAACAAGACTGCCGGCACCTGGAGCTTCAGTCTTCCTGCCGACAGCGACGGACTCAAAACTGTCAAGCTTGTGGCGACTGATGCCGCTGGCAAGACCAGCGAAGTGACGGAGACAATCACTGTAGATAAGACAGCTCCGACAGTGACAGTGACGAACCCGGGCTCAGTGAGCCAGGGCTTCACGCTGAGGGCAAGCGCCTACGACATGGGTAAGGGCGTGGCCTGGGTCAGGTACTCGCTTGACAACGCTACGTGGACAGACATGACCAGTGGGACGGCCGTCATAACGGCCGAGGCACTGGGAGCCGAAGGGGCCAAGAGCATATACGTGAAGTCCTCTGACGGGCTGAACGAGACAGCAGTTTCCGAGACTACCTTCTATTTTGATACGGCTGAGCCAAGCCTTAGTGTTACAGCCTCAACGTCTGCTACTTACACTAATGCCAACTACACTTTCACGCTGAGCGCAAGCGATGCCAACCTCAAAGATGTGACCGTAACTGCCAGAAAAGACGGAACACCCCTGACCCAAGGCTGGCCCAAGGTCTTCACCGCCCAGAGTGGAGCTACAACAATCGATAAGACTGTAACTCTTGCTTCTACTGCCGGAGACGGAAACTATATCTTCTCCATAACAGCAACTGATAAGGCTGGAAAGAGCAGCCAGAGCGAAACAAAGACCATAGTGCTTGATACTACAGCCCCTGTCATCTCAGTAACTTCCCCACAGACTGCAAGTTACATAACTGGCAGCACTGTTGAGATTAGAGGTAGCTTAGAAGAAGCATCCTCTGGTTCTGGAATTAACAGCGTAGCTTTGACTGTCAGCGGAAAGAAAAATGGTGTGAACTCAACTTCAACTCCTGCTCTTTCTGTAAGTGGTAACGAATGGTCACTGGTCCTGCCGCTTGATGGTTGGGATGAAGGCTCATTGTCTGTCAGAGCTACAGCGTCTGACAGGGCAGGAAACGTGAGCACCACACCTGCTACAGCTGCATATAAGCTGGATCAGAATAAGCCTGTGGCCAGTAACATAACCATAAAGGTGGGCACAATCGAGACAGAATCCTCATGGCTTAAGGGTGACTTCACCGCCAGCGGAAGGGTAACAGATACATTAGGTCTTTCAAAAGATAACTTTACCATTGAAGTGAAGAAAGACGGTACAGCTCTGAATGGAATAAGTCCTGTTACAACAAGAGTCTCTGACACTGAATATACTTGGAGCTTGGCTGTTGATGCGGATACTTCCGGTCAATATGAGATAAAGGTCGGAGCTACAGACCTGAGCGGAAAATATGCGGACTATGTGACAAGATCTGTTCAGATAGATGGAGAGGCTCCTGAACTTACTATAGGCAACGTAGCAGACGGTACGGTTCTGTCAGGTGACTCATTTACCATACGTGGTACGGCTAAGGATAAGCCTGAAGGTGTCCATGCCGGAATCACAAGGCTGCAGTACAAAGTAGACAGCGGTGCATGGCAGGATATAACCATTGCCGAGAACTGGATACAGTCCATACAGCTGGGAAGCGGCGGACTTGCAGAAGGGAACCATACAATAGAGATAAGGTCAAATGATGGTGCTGGCAACAATGCCACCAACGTAAGCAGGTCTTTCATGGTTGACTTGGGCAACCCGACAGTTACGGTAGATGCAGTAACAGAAAGTGATAGCTGTAAGCTTGTCGAAGATAATGTATACATAAATGCTCCTCTGACCTTGAGCGGAACCGTGACAGACACTAACCCGCTGTCCACAGGGGCAAACGGCAGCATGACTGTGAAAGCCTATGTGAACGGAAGTGAAATTACCGGAAGCGGTGCAGCTACCTATAACAAGACTGCCGGCACTTGGAGCTTCAGTCTTCCGGCAGACAGTGACGGGCTCAAGACGGTCAGGATTGTGGCCACAGACGCCGCTGGCAAGACCAGTGAAGTTACCGAGACAATCACTGTAGATAAGACCGCTCCTACTGTAACAGTGGTAAATCCAGGCTCTGTAAGCCAGGGCTTCACGCTGACGGCAAGCGCCTACGACATGGGCAAGGGTGTGGCATGGGTCAAGTACTCGCTTGACAACATCACATGGACAGACCTGACCAGCGGCAGCTCATGGACAAAGACCTTTACAACTGAAGAATTAGGTGCTGAAGGTGAGAAGACAATATATGTTAAGGCCTCTGACGGACTTAACGAATCGAAGCCTGTTGCGACGAGCTTCTACCTTGATACAGCGGACCCCGTACTGACAGTTACCGCATCACCAGATGCTAACTACACGAACGGAGCATACACGCTCACGATAAATGCTAGGGACGCCAACCTGCGTCAACGGAGAACTGAGACAGAAGGGCAAAGTAGAAGAATTAGCCCGTGGATATCAGGACGGCGCGGGTG
>JAILBN010000013.1 GCA_024680915.1 Treponemataceae bacterium
GTGGACGGAAAACTCTATGTTTCAACTCCTACTCTTATGAGCAATCTTCCGGGCTATAATCCTGTCGCGGGTCCGTGTACGATTCGGGTGAAAAAAAACAAGCCGTGGAAGATGATTTCTCCTTTGCGACACTCTGTTGCCGCCATTTTGTATGCACTTGCGTTGGGCTGGTTGATTCTGCCGGGCATTTTGTCGTTGGCGGACGCCGATTTTCAAAAGATTCTGCATCCGGCTTCTGAAAATGTTTCCATCAAGGAATTGATGGACGAGATGAAGCCCTCCTATGAATTTTACGACAACGATTACGAAAACGATTACGATGAGTATTGGAACGACGATTGGATGCTAGATCTTCGGGACACCTCTTCCGAAGATTCCACAGAGGAATTTTATACTTATGAATCGTTATACCCGTCACCAGCTGAGTTTGAATAGGAGAATACCATGGAATATATTCCTGAACCGACGGAAGAAAAACCGAAGAAAAGATTTATTAAAGATCCTGCTTTTCTGTCTTTTTTTGCAATACCGGTTTACATGTTCGTCTACAATCCGATTCAGAAGAAAATCGTGTTTGCCACATCGGACGCTCTTGCTGTTCACCCTTCGTGGCTCAAATATCTTGGATATATTTTTTTGCTTTTTGTCACTTTTGTGATTAGTGAGGGGAGCGGGCAAATGGAGCTTCTTCCGAATTCATGGAGTAAAAAACCATGGAAAGAAAAAAGAAAGCCGCTTTTTATTGCTGGTCTGATTCTATTTTTGTTCTTTTTTATCACGCCGTTTTTTTGCCGTTCGGAACTTTATGACGAAACTGTGAAAAGCAGGTTCGTTGTAGAACAGTTGTCAAAAAATTATAATCTTGCCCAAGCCGAAAGCATGCAGGTTGGATTCAAGAAGATACTGCAAACTCCCGGCCACGGAACCACTAATAGGCACCCTTATAAATACAAAGTATATGTTTCTTATAAATTCGGAAACAAGGAATTCAAGTTTTACAATGACGATTTTGAGGACGCACGTGAGATGATATCCGTAATTGAAAAATACAAGGATGTGCTTCCACTTGATTTAAAAAGAGATGATCTTAAATCTTTTGTCCTTTCCAAAAGCATAGATGAATCCTTACAATCCTTACGCCTTTACATTAAGGAACTGTTTGAAGAGGAATGACAGATGTCTTTCTCTGTAAGTCGCTCTGACTGTATATTTCTGGCGTACCAGCTTCTTCCGCAAACTCCGATGGCACTAAAGTGTTCATCGCAGGCGCACAGGACAAAGATGGAAAGCTCCTTACAAGCGGAGGCCGTGTTCTAGCTGCCAGTGCCTTTGCCCCTACTTTCGACGAAGCCTGGAAAAAATCGTACGAACTGCTCAAATCCATAAACTTCGACGGAATGTTCTACAGAAAAGACATAGGACTTCCAGGAGCTGCCGAGTCAGGCGATTTATAGGCTGATTGCCGAATCTGGCGATTTATAAAAGGAAGCTCCCCAACGTCTCAATGACGGATGAGGAGCTTTTTGTTCTTCAAAGGCTGCGTCTAAACTTCATCTTTAGGTGCTTTTGGAGCCTTAGGCTGTCTTGGTCGGCTTACCTTCTTGAATATACGGATAAGAAGACCCAGCTTTCCGAAGAGGAACCAATACAGGAAGATAATAAGAGCCACAGTAGGAACACCGCAGATAATCATATAGAGCACAACAGATAAAAGACCACCGAAGAAATCCACTACCTCGGAAAAGAATTTCCTTGTGCTGTCGTCAAAATCTGGCCAGGTGAATTCTCCTTCATTGTTGGTCCGGTAAGGGAGTGATACGTTGATGTTTATCGTTGAATAATCTATCCTGCCGTTCAGCCGCTTCATATTGCCTTCCATATATTCAATATCAGAAATGACACTGTTAAGCTGACTTTCTATTTTCAGGAGATTATCGATATTCTCAGCCTTCTCAAGATATTCGCTGAGCCTGTCCCTCATAATCTTACGGGTCTCAAGGCGTGTCTTCAGATCATAATAAGAGTCGGATACATCCTCCGTTGAGACAGACCGGGATTTTACAGAACCGATAGTTCCCACGGAGTTCATAGCCTCGTCAAAGCTGCTACTGGGGATTTTCACTGTGTACCAGGCATTCATTGTGTCCCTGCCGGAGGAGAAGACATAGCCGCCATACTGTTCCGCCCATTCAGTGACTAAACCTTCCGTTGAATCAAGATTCTCAACCTCAAAGGAGATAGAACCGGTTTTTATAAGCTTCCTCTCCTCCTGGGCATATTGAGAACCATTCTCCATACCGCCTGCAACCATAGCATCTTCTGCCATTGCGGTGCTTTTGGCCGACATCCTCATGGGGGCAGCTGCCATCGTGGGCATAGGCATAGCTTCTGCTTCAACAGCATATTCGTACTCATCGTAATAGTCGGAAGAAGAGGCAGAGGCTTTTCTACCACAGCTGCAGAGTCCCACCACAAAAGCAATTGAGAAAACAAGCAGAAAAAGCTTTTTAGTAACTTTTAACATATAAACCCTCCATGTAACTAAATAACAATTTACTTTATCTCAAGTTACAGACTGGCAGTGATATCGTAAATCCGTTCAGCGACCTGGGCCAAAGCCTTTTCATCCACTTTGCACACTGCCCTATCATAAGAATAAAAGCCGTTTATCTCATCCTCCACATCACTTAGCTGGGTATATACGCATCCAGATGCACCTTTTTTTATGGCCGGGATAACCATTTTCTCGTATAGGGCTACAATTGCTTCCGTCAGGGAGGCTTTATCCTTAAAGGCTCCATATCCATATTTACTAAAGAGACTCCAAACATGGCCCTCTGCTTCGTAGGCATAGCCACCGCATTCAGAAAGGACGAAGGGCTTTTTTCCCTCCATCATGGGCAGTAAATCCGGAGTTTTGAAGTAAATATGCTCACTCTGCACATCTGACTCACAGCCCTTGAACCAACCTGAGGCAGTATCTATTATTCTGGAGCTGTCGATTTTTTTCACGAACTGATACATTCCTCCGGCGGCAAACTGCCCCCAACCCTCATTAAAGATTGTGTAGTAGACGATACAAGGGTGATTATAAAGATGCTTTATAGTCTTTTCCGTATGCTCCACGAAGATTTTTTCCCTTGAAGGCTTCTTTGCATAGGAATTAACGGAGTCCGGAAGCTTCTCCCCGCAGACGGATGAGCGTTTTTTACTGCCCACCGTGGGAAGAACGGTATCCTTTATAAAGCTATAGGGACCGTTGTTTACCATATCCTGCATGACCAGCATTCCCAGCCTGTCACATTCGTAGTAGAACACCTCAGGCTCAACCTTTATATGCTTTCTCAGGGCATTGAAGCCTAGCTTTTTCATAGCAAGGATATCCCTGGCATAAGCTGAAGGCTGACCTGGAAGATAAATCCCCTCTGGATAATAGCCCTGGTCCAGCACAGCATTGAGGAAGACAGGCTTACCGTTCAAGCAGATACGCTCTGCCCCGGAAAACTCCTTTATCCCGATTGTACGGAGGGCAAAATAGGACTCCACCCTATCCTCCCCGTATTTTACAGTAAAGGGATAAAGAACAGGATTGTCTGGAGTCCACAAATCAAACTCATGCTCAGGAAGGTCCACTCTGATATCTGTACCGGGCTTACCAGAGACGGTAATTGCCTCCGCACCTCTGGCTTCTCCAAAATCAGCTTTTCCAGCAGAACCACAGGGTATGGTTATGGTAAGAGTCTGGTCAGAAGCCGCCTCAGCCCCACGGTTACTAGCCCCATCCAGAGCAGGCCCCTCGGTAGAAGCCGCCACAGGCTCTCTGTCACTTGCGGAATCTGAAGCCGAGGCCTTTTCAGAAGCCCCTTTTGTGGTCAGACATTCCGCCCTGAGGGTAAAGCCCGTCAGGTCAGGCTCAATTTTAATGGAGGAGATATAGCTTTCCGGTACAGCTTCCATCCACACCGTCTGCCATATTCCACTTACAGGCGTGTACCACATTCCTCCCCGCTTTTTCTTTTGTTTTCCATAGGGATAAAGGTGGGAAAGAGTATCTTTGACAAAAACCCTGATGGTATGCTTTTTGCCGGAAGTATCCCCCACGAAAGCGTCAGTCACATCAAAGGTAAAGGGCAGATATCCTCCTGCATGAGAGCCAAACCGCCTGCCATCCACAAAAACTTCAGCAGTCTGGTCCACAGCTCCGAAGTGCAGGAGAAGCCTTCCCTGAGCAAAAGCTTCCGGTAGCTCTACAGTCTTTTCATACACAAGCTCAGAGGGAACCTTGCCCTTAAAGCCGGAGAATTCCGACTGAGGCGGGAAGGGAACAGAAATAGTCTGACCATTGCATTTCCACTCCCCATTCAAACAGAAGAAAGAGCTACGCCTCATCTGGGGACGGGGATATTCCTTCCAGTCACTGGCAGAAGAGGAGGAAAGCTTTCGGTGGGCAGACCTCATAAGCTTGAAAATAAAGGCAAGAACCAGCAGAAGCACAAGCCCCGCAATAAAGGCGGCTGCGAAAATATTCCTGTTGGGCAGGAAAGAGACAGTACCGTCACTGTTGGGAATAAGCTCTGCATCCCGAAGAACGAAGGCTCCAATAGCGGGTCCGATAATTCCTGGGATAAGCACCATGGCAATAATACGGATTCCCTGGAAAAGTCCACTTTTGTCCTCTGGAATCTGGTCCCGGAGCATTGCCCCGAAAACTGCCATACCAGTAAGATAACCTGAAAGCATAAGGAGGGACCCTATAAAAACGCCCACCGTATTGGTAAAGAAGAAAAGGCAGGCAAAACCTATCATCATCACAAGGACAGAGGGAATAACGGATTTTTGAAAGCCCAGCATATCGTAGACACGGCCGTAAAAAGCGGTTGCCACAGCGGCCACGATAATCGCAGGTGCCATTATAAAGACATAGTTTGCCATACCCAGGGATTTCTCGTAATACAGGATAAGGTAGGGCATAAAAATCTGGATGGCGATTCCGAATACAGCGAAGGCTGCCGCAATGTAATAAAGAAGCTTGTTCTGCTTTATTACAGAAGGTCTGAAGCTATAGATGACACTGGCCATCCAGCTGCGCTTTCCCTCCTTTCCCTCAGTGATATGGTCCTCGACGATAAAAAAGCCGGAAATACCTATAAGTATTACAGCCCCGCCGATTATGCAGTATATCCAGGTCCAGCTGGAGCTCTCATCAAGGTTGAAGGCCATAAAGCCGCCGAAGACAGCAAGGATGGCGACCAAAGGCATCATTGAGTTTATACCCTCGATGGCACCTCTGTTACCGTCACTTCCACAGTCGGTGAGCCAGGCATTAAAGCAGGCATCGTTGGCGGAAGAGCCGAAAAAGGTCATCACGCAGTCCATGATGATGACAAGGGAAACGCCCAGAGAGGCTGCGGCGGTGACACTGCCTGTAAAAGAATATAAGTACTCAGGCTTTATGAAGGCAAAGGCCAGAATAGAAAAGCCCCATAGAATGTAACCAAGGCAGATAAAAAGCCGCCTTTTTTTTACAATATCAGAAAGACAGCCTATAAAGAGGGTGGTCACCGCCGCAGTGACAGCGCTGGCAGCGACCATTAAAGAAATGTCCGAGGCGGAGGCACTGAACATCTTGTAGATGAATACATTGAAATACATATTCTCAACAACCCAGGCTACCTGTCCCATGAAGCTGAAAATAACCAAAGCGGCCTTAAAACGACCGCTTGAAGTGTATTTATATTTATCAAGCATTTGTACAGTATACCGCCACTTTAAAAAGTACGCCACTTTTTAAGGGCAAATCAGAACTTACCGCCTCCTAGAGAGAAAGAGATTTTGAAGCTCATGTTTCCACGCCAATTCTCTCCGTCTGACATCATAATCGTACGGAGAGTATTCTGATCATTCATAGCACTTAAATAAATATACTCACTCTTCTCTGGTCCAAAGGTAAAGGAAGGACCGAAGGACATGGAGCAGTTTCTGAAAAGACTTATGGAACAGTTCAAGCTTCCCATTCCAGATAAATCTGTCAAAGACATTATTCCGAATAGAGAAAGACCTATATCATCATTATCAAAGAGACTGGACTTAGAGATACTTGTGGCCACATAATGCTGACCACAATAAGAATATAGCATCCGTTTTGAAATAAGGTCTTGCAGATTACTGTCTTTTATATCTGCGACACCAAAGCCATTGTAGAAATACTGCATGGAAAGGGAGATTTTAGGCTCATTCCAGGTGTAGGAACCACCCAGGGTTGCCTGGAAAACAGGCTTCATATCCGTAAAAGCAGTGTCATCTGCCCATTCTTCCTCACGGCCCCATGCTGCCACACCCTCGGCAAAAAGAGATATATCTTTTAAGCTTCCTGTGGTTGTAACCATCAATCTTGGAGACCTCATATACTTATACCAGAATCCTGTACCTATCTCATAGTTGCCAACGAGAAACTCGTATTTAGCCGCAAAAGCAGCGTCCCTCACAAGGTTTTTATCCCCAAGGATGCCGTACAAATAGAGGCAGTTCTGAGTCCCAGGAATAGTTATCTGTGTCCTTAAGGAGACAGGTCCTTCCCTTACTGCTGTAGGATTCTCCGGATCAATTGCTCCCAGATTGATTACGTCAGCTGGGCTGAAGAAATAACCTACCCCCCATTTTACGGCATGCTTTCCAAAGCGGAAATATAAATTGTCCCCCAGGCTGAAATCTGTGAAGAGCTCCTTGACATAGAAATTCGGTACACTGACAAAGCCTGACGTAACCGAGAAGGGATAATCCACCCCTACCTTTCCATAAAGACGGAGGATTTCATCAGGATGGGCGTCAAAATACAGCTCCGCACCGATGCTTGGGGAAAGAATGGTATTGTAGAAGGAATCCTTCCAATAGGAGGCCGATTCCACATTTGAAGAAAACAGGTTATTGAAGCTTGTGTTAGAAGAGATTCCGAAAGAAGCGGATCCCCCGAAACGGACCTTTTCTGTGTTTATCAGGTCAAGGCCGGAGAAAACTGAAAGGCCGGAGGAGGATTCATCTGCTGTTATTTCCTCTCCGAACATGTCATCCCCGCCGAACATATCATCATCGGACGAGGTGAAAAGATCATCGTCAGAAGAACCAAACAGCAAGTCGTCATCGGCAGATGATGACGTAAAAAGGTCATCATCCGTCGTAGTGAACAGCCAGTCATCATCTGACTGAGCTGTCGCACTAAACAGCAGACTGAAGCAAAGAAGAGCTCCCACAGTTTTTCTTATTATTCTCATTCTGTTTTTTACCATCTGCTGTTTTCTCCCTTAGTTAATGCTCTCAAGATAAGCCTTTGTAAAAATCTTATCCGGAAGCTTATTAAGGCTGATATCAGAGATAATCTGCTGGGTCTGCTCACCAGGGTTAAGCTCATCACGCATAATGACCTGGGTAGCTACGTATTTTCCCTGCACCTTCGTATACTTGGGCATAAGGATTGTACGCATAAGACGGTCACTGGAAGAGAAATCCTCTTCCTTGAGCAGGATGGGAATATCCTTGCGGATATACAGCACCTGCTTTGCATAGGTGGCATTTCCAGATATACCTTTTACCTCAACTATGATGACGTTGTAGGAACCCAGCTTTCCAAGGGAAGATCCCAGGACCTCATAATCATCACGCCAGTTGTATTCAGTCTCCAAGTCCGAGATCTTTGTATCTGAATCTCCTATGTTCTCTTTTATGGATGTATGCTGGAACTTGCGTCCCACAGCATCGTAATACCAAAGGTTGTCACCCTCCCTAAGATATCCGTTTCCTTTATCAGCTTCAGGAAGAATCTGAATCATTGAGAACTGCTCCTTCTCAGGGCGCTCAAAAAGCTTGAACTGCATCTGGCTTTTCGGCTCGCTGGGTTTCTCAACAATAAGCGTCACCGTACATGAATAATCAACATCACCAAAATTAACCTGCTCGTATACAGAATCCAATGCTTTCTCTCCATCTTCCACAGTCTGTGCGCTCAAAGCAAAAACGCAGGCAGAAAGCAACAGGACACAAGCTGTAATTATCTTTTTCATTCCTTTACCTCTATAAGATCATTATTTTACTGTACGAAGGGCTTCCGCAGGATTTATGCGGGAAGCTTTTCTTACAGAACCTGAGACTGCGACAAGTGTCAACAATACAACAACTAGCAGCTTTAGAATAACAGAAAGTGGAGTTAGTATAAATGTTATATGCTGGTTGCTTAAGAAGAACTGGAATACTTCATCCGAGATGGTGAATATTCCAAGAATCTTCATCGCTATTATCGCAATAATAAACCCTACCAGTGCACCTAACACAGAAAGAAGAGCCGCTTCCCAAGCAAAAACTTTTCCAGAATCATTTCTTGTCATACCAAGGGCCCGCATGGTACCTATCTCACGGATTCTTTCATAAAGAACCATACGGTAGGTATTAGCTATACCGATCATGACGATGAAGAAAAGAACCACAAGTATTCCGAAGCTTATCAATTGGGTGTAAGAGACAATCTGCTTAAGAACAGGTGCCTGATCGTATAAGGAAGAGACTACGAAACAGGTTCCGTTCCAATCAGATTCATTGATCTGCTTGTACATGGCACTTCCCGGAGAATTGGGATTCTCGGCTATTGCCTGAATTCTGCTGGCAACCTGAGGATTCCATGTCCTTATCTGATTCTCGATGAGCATAGCCCCCATCTCCTGCTGTTCTATATTATTCAGCATAACAGAAACACAGTTGAAATCATCCTCAGGAAGCTCCACAAGCTCATTCACGTAATCTATGTGGGCATAAGAGGCTATAGAACCTATAAGACTTATATCCTTGCTCTTTGCGGCCACATAAAACTCTCCGAAGTTGGCTTGACCGGAATAAGTATTCAACTGGAAAAGAATTGTGTCACCTACTTCTATTTTCATAGATTTCATCGTAGATTCGCTCATGATGATGGAATCACGGCGTTCCGCATTTTCCCAGCTTCCTTCAACAAGCTGAATCTTATCTTTAAGAAAAACCTCTTCTTGGAAGTCACATCCGAATATGTTTGTCATATTCTTTCTTCCCTCAAAAATGATAGTTCCGCTTGTAATTGTCCTCTTGTTGGCATACTGGTAGGGAATTCCGGCAGCCTTGATGGATGCCAGGATTTTCTCTGCATCTTCAGGACCCGTGGATACGATAGGCTCCTTTGTGCTGTTCTCACTTGTATGATTCTCGCGCTCTATCATGATATTACCACCGAAAAGGAAAGCAAACTGTTCCTCAAAATTGCGCATTCCACCGGCGACTACACCGTCGATAAGAGTAACAATAAAGAAACCGAATGCTATTGCTCCGGCAAGCAGAAATGTCCTTTTTTTCTGCCTTGAAAGATTGCGGAATGCTAAAGATATCGTTTTCATCTTTAATCTCCTTGATTCATTGCCTTAAGCGGCGTAATACGCAGAGCCAGGGAAACCGGGTAAAGGTTCGCCAAAATACTTCCCAGCAAAATGGTGATTGCAGTTGATAGAACTGACTTCACCGTTGGTATAAAGCCCAGTGATGCGCTTCCCAGAATAACCTTTGCACTGGAATCTGCAATCGTTATATGGCAGGCATTCAGGATGAAGCATACCAAAAGTCCCAGTATTACACCTGCAATACAGGCAAAGCCTGATGTAGTAATGGCTTCCGTAAGGAAGAGCTTTCGGATAAAGCCCCTTGAGCCGCCCAAAGCCCTCATGGTACCTATTTCTGCAGTACGCTCGAAAATGGAGACCACAAGAGTGTTCATTATGACGATAAAAACGACAACCGCCAGGATGATTATCATTACCGTGAAGACACCTGAAAGCAAGCCCGTAGTCTCAATGAAATCTGCGGCGGCAGCCTCCCAGTCCACAGCGGTACACATAATACCCTTTTCCTGGAATATATTATTCAAGTCAGCGATTACCTGAGGAGTATCATCCCTGTCCTTAAGCTTCAGCAGCATGAAGTTCCAAGCACCGTCATCTACAGTATTAAGAAGGTCACGCATAGAAGTATCACCAAGGATATTATCATAATCTTCCTCGGTAAGAAGGGTATCGTTCATTGCAGAATCAGAGATATCGAACATATCGTCCTCTAAACTGCCGAAAAGATCCTCTTCAGAAAGACTGCTCAAGCCTAAATCAACTGTCTCCGGCAATTCTTCAGCAAAAATGGAACCATAGGTCAAATTAGCGAAGGTTCTTGCCGTATTGGGATCTATATAACAGAGATCGATCATCGCAGAATCCACATTCGCTTTTTCATATATACCGCATACGGTCACTTCACGGATTGTCTGACCTCCCAAAACACCGATGGCAAGGACTTTATCCCCGACATTAGCTGGAACACCATAATATTTCTCGAAGTTTTCCTGTACGGTCTTTTCGATAAGAATAGTAGGCTCTGTCTGAGAGGGGAAGCTACCTTCAAGAAGCTTGATACCAGAGAACATCTCGTAATAATCGGGAGAACCGGCAAAAAGATATCCGTATGGATATGAGGCAGAAGGGTCTCTCTCGTATTCTGGATCCGCATTCTCCGTGCTCAGCATCATCATGCTGGAAATCAAGGAACCCTGATGAGCTATAACATGGTTGGCTTCATCGTACTCTGCGATTATGCTCCTCAGCTCATCCATATCAGGGATAGCAGGAGTATCCTCAACTTCTCCTACTGTTATAGCAGAAACTCCGAACAAAGAGATGCGTCCGTTCTCTACATCCGGGCCATGAATCATTATATCTCCCGTGTAATTCTCTACAAAGTCACGCTGGAGACTTGTCTTTGAAGATTCCAGGAAAGCATTTCCCACAATGATGATAGCGACACCTATCATTATGAGAAGTCCCAGAATAATCGTCTTTGATTTATGCTCCCACAAGTTTCCTAGAGCAATTCTAACAACAGCAGGCATCCTTAAACCTCCGCAATTTTTTCTGCGGTATACTTGTCTTCGACAATCTCTCCGTCCAACAGCTTGATAATATGGTTGCACATACTGACTATTTTTGCGTCATGGGTAGAGAAAACAAAAGTTGTCTGAAATTCCTTGTTAAGGTCTTTCATAAGGGCAAGTATCTGATCTCCGTTCTTGGAGTCAAGATTGGCAGTGGGTTCATCGGCCAGGATGATAGGAGCTTTGGTAACAAGTGCGCGGGCAACGGCGGCTCGCTGACGCTGACCACCGGAAAGCTCGTTCGGCTTGTGGGTCTTCCAATCTGTGAGTCCCACCTTTTCAATAAGGTAATTTATCCATTCTGTTTTTTCTTTTGCGCTCATCTTGCTCTTTTCCAGCAGCAAAGGAAATTCTATGTTCTCAAAAACATTCAGAACAGGAATAAGGTTGAAGGTCTGAAAAATAAAGCCTATTGAAGAATGACGGAGCTTTGTGATCCGTTTATCCGTCTTTGCAGGCAGGATTCCCTTCTTTACAGCCTTTGCTGCCTGTTTTGTATTGAAATAATTTCCATAGATATCTTTTCCGTCTATAGCCAAGGACCCGGATGTAGGAACATCAATAAGTCCGATCATATTGAGGATGGTTGATTTTCCAGAACCTGAAGGTCCTGAAATAACAGCGAACTCACCTTTATTAATCTCAAAAGATGCTTTTTTTACTGCTTCAACTTCAACTTTTCCAAGCGGATAAACTTTACGGATATCCTGAAGCTTGATAATAGCCATAAATGACCTCCTGAAAAGTCTGACATAAAAACTGTCAGCTTTCATAATTAACAATATTGTTTTTCTGTGTACTACTACATTGATACACTAATTCAAGAATACAGTCAAGTAATTTTCAGGGAGTTTTTCATTTTTTTTATTTTTATCTCCCTCCATATAAAAAAGAGCCGGCAGTATCCAGAAATACCATTTTTCCCCTTCGATAAAACAAAACTGCCGACCCTGCCAGTGCCGGATGACAGGGCTTAGGAAAGGCCCTTGGTCACCTTTAAGTAAACGGATCTGTTTTATTTCATTTTTACTGCTGTTCCATAAGCCACAACCTCTGCAGCTCCCTGCATAACAGCGGAAGAACCATAACGGAGGCCTACAATCGCATCCGCACCCAGCTTCTCAGCCTCGTCCACCATACGCTTTGTGGCAATCTGACGGGCTTCGTTCAGCATTTCCGTGTAGCTGACAATCTCACCACCAACCAGAGTCTTAAGCCCTGCCATGAAATCACGTCCAAAATTCTTAGACTGCACTATGGTTCCCTTGACCATACCAAGAACCTCAAATTCCTTTCCAGGAATTGTCTCAATAGTTACGAGCTTCATATTCTTCTCCTTTATTTATCTCTTGAAATCTCTGTACCAAGGCAATTATCGTACCGACTATAACGCACAAAATTATTGCCACAACAATAACGACAGGTAAAAATCCATCACCTAAAGACACATGTCTAAAGGCTAAAAATATTGAAAAAAGTATAAGAGCAAAAAAAACACATATAACTATTGCCGCAATGGCCGCTCCTGATTTTTTCTTTCTTTTTATATCTTCTTTCTCAATATCCACGAACTTAGTACCTCCTTTTTCCAGTTTAGTCATTTGTTCAAGATATTCCGCCGCATCTAGGGAATTGATATCTATACTTTCCGTATTAAGGCTGCTGCATAATTCTTTCATACGCTGAGCATCCTGCTGCTCCTTGGAAAGACGTTCCATCTGATTTTCCATGCAGCTTTTGAAAGAAATCTTTCCCTCAAAAAGCATCCTGATTTCTTCTATAGAAATAGAAAGCTTCCTAAGCAGCTTTATCTTCTCCAGCTGATGAACATCCTCCAAGGAATAATCCCGGTAATCATTCTGCGGATTCCTCTTTGGATTAAGAAGCCCCTCAGCTTCATAAAAGCGTATATTCTTTTTGGTTACACCAACCAATTCTTCTACCTGATAAATTTTCATTCAAAACCTTCTTCTTTAAGTTTCGCGAGATTCAGTTCTTTTAACCTCGCCAGCAATGCGATTGCCGAAGGCTCCTTTCTCTCATTACTCTTATATCTTATGCCTTCCACTTGGTGGAAGGTCAAGCAAAAATATAAAAAAGTTTTAAATTTATGATATAATTTTTATATGAATGAAGAAAAAATAGTATACAAAAAGCTTCTGCCAGAAATTCAGGAAAAAATAAAAAGTGACAGAGCCCACAACGTCATTAATCCCTACCGCTTCAAGGACGAGAATGCAATAAGACGTGACCCCACCCGCGACAGGGCAAACCTTTGGCGCACACCCTTCATCCGGGATACCGAGAAAATCATTCATCTGCCTGCTTACAACCGCTATGCTGACAAAACCCAGGTTTTTTCCTTCTATAAGAATGATGATATTTCCCACCGAGCCCTGCATGTTCAGCTGGTTTCACGTATAGCAAGGACCATAGGCTCAGCCTTGGGCTTGAACAACGACCTTATCGAAGCGATCGCCTTGGGACATGACATAGGCCATACCCCTTTCGGCCATGCCGGCGAACACTTCCTCTCAGATCTGCTTCATAAAGAGACCGGACTTTTCTTCAATCATAATGTTCATAGCGTCCGTGTTCTGGACAAACTTTTCCGTAGAAATATAACACTTCAGACCTTGGATGGTGTCCTTTGCCACAACGGGGAATTCGAACAGCAGGAGTATATTCCCCGCCCCTTCAAAGCCGACTCGTCCGCCGTGTCTCCAGCTTCTCCGGCCACAACAAACGCAAAAGCTCCTGACTCCCAGGCGGTCTCGGACAATTTCGACAAAGGCCGTGCAGATCAGCTTTTCCAGCAGTTCGATGCAGCCATGGAAGCCTGCTACAAAGAAGGCTCTTCCGCAATAAAAAAACTGGTGCCCTCCACTCTGGAAGGCTGCCTTGTCAGAGTCTGCGATATGATAGCCTACCTGGGAAAAGACAGGCAGGATGCTGTCCGCGCCCACATAATAACTGAGGACACAGCCTTTACTTCCCAGGAGATAGGCACTGCCAACGCTGCCATAATAAACAATCTGACCGTTGATATAATAAACAACAGCTATGGTAAGAATTACATACTTCTAAGCCCGGAATACTTCAAAGACCTTAAGACCGCGAAAAAAGAAAACTACGAGAAGATTTATCTGGCTCCGGAAGTTTCAACCGAGCTTGAGAACCTGGTAAAACCCATGTTCAATAAAATTTATTATAAGCTCTTGGATGATATAAGGAAGAAAAACAAAGCTTCCACCATATGGAAGCATCATATCGAATTTATGCGCGAGAATACTGGTTGGTACACAGAAAGTCAAGTACCATATGAAGATACCGACCCGAACATGATAACAGCCGACTACATAGCCAGCATGACCGACGATTATTTCATCGACCTGTACGAGTTCCTCTTCCCCACCGACAAAATGCCAGTCCAGTACAAATCCTACTTCCAGGACATGCGGTAAGCGATGGGAGCCCCTTGCCGACCGCAGGCTGATTGTGTGTCCACTAGAGCGGACTTTTTGATAATTTTCCTTGCACAACCGGCGCATCGCGCCGGAACTTGTTTCAGCCGAGGACGGTGAGCGTTAGCGAAGGGCGGACGTAGCGACCGACGGATGGGCTTGCCCAGACGGCGGTTACCGCCAGAAAAAAAGAGCCCTGCACTTCAAAATTGCGGCAAGGCTCTTTTAATCATAAGGATGAAATCTTATTTTTCGATGCAGATTAC
>JAILBN010000045.1 GCA_024680915.1 Treponemataceae bacterium
TCTTGAAGAAGAGTATGATAAATACCCATAATATACAAGCAATTATAACCTTTAACGTGTCGCTCATGCCGTTTCACCTCTCCTAATTTTCATAACATAAGGTCAGACAAGAATAATCTAAAAAATAAGCCATAAGCTTCAATAACAATATACCATACGCATTAGGAGAGGTCAAAATTTCTTCTCTCCCTAGACGGACTGCGGAAAAAAACTAAGGGCCCTCCATCAGCAAGCTGCTTCCTGCAACATGCCACAGCCGCTTTTCCTACAGCACTTCCAGCCGCACTGCATCCCATGAGAGACTGTTAGTGCACCTTGGGTATGTCCTGGTACCTGGTCGTCCAACAGGGGCTGAGGAAGCTCCGTCTCATCTCCCAGCCCTGTCTCTCAAAGCCTTTGGCCAGAGTTATGGCTCCCCGGCCGTAGCTTTGGGATATGGCATCTAAGCTGCTCATAAAGTCCCTTTTCTTTATATCCTCCCTAGGGTCAATCCACAAATTTCCCTGACAGGCCGCCGGGGTAATATCCATAAGGGTAACCATTATTGACTTGTAGCCATAGCCGTACCTGAATACGCGGGGTAAGAGCGTCCGGGCGGCATCAACGATGTCGGGGGTATAGCTGGTCATTCTGGGCAGGGTGGCAAAAGCTCCGTTGGAGTACTGCTCATCAGGATTATCCGAGTAATAGTTGCAGGTGGATATATATATGCTTACGGCCTTACATTCACAGGCCTGCTGCCGTAATCTTTCCACTGCCAGCTCCGCATATTGGACTATGGCGCATTCCAGGGTGGGAATGTCGTATATGCGTTTTGAGAACTGCCTGCTTGATGTTATGACATCCTTCTTGGTCCTTATGATTTTGTCTATGCAGGGGATTCCGTTAAGCTCCTGGACGGTGGCGAAGCCCTGAATGGTCATCAGCTTCTTAGCCTCGTAAAGGCTCATGTGCTTCAGGCTGAGGGCGTTCCTTATCCCCCTCTGCCGCAGCCTTGCCGCCCTGGCCGGCCCTACTCCCCATATTGTGCCGCAGTCAGTTTTCTCAAGCAGAGGGTCTATCTCATCCTTATCGTAGACAAAAACTCCTCCGTGCTCCTTCGCCTTTTTGTTGTAAAGCTTGGCCAGGGTTTTAGTGGGAGCTACTCCCACGCAGATAGGCATGCCCACCTCCTTGTATATCCTCTGCTTCAGCTCCCTTCCAATGTCATACCAGTCTTGCTTGGTGAAACTGCATTGGTCAAAGAAAAGGAAGGACTCGTCTATGGAGTATTCCTCTATATCCGGTGCATATTCCATATAAATTGAGGTGATGCGTCTGGCTATATCGGCATAGAGGGTGTAGTTGCTGGAGAATACCGCGATTTTTTTGCCGGCGCAGATATCCCGGACCTTGAAATAGGGATCTCCCCGTCTTATACCGGTCGCCTTGGCTTCCTTGTTCAAAGCGATTATAACCCCGTCATTGTTGGACAGGACAGCCACAGGCTTGCCCCTTAAATCCGGGCGGAAAATCTGCTCGCAGGAGGCATAGAAGGAGTTGCCGTCGGCATGGAGTATCATTTTTCTCTCACCGTATGGATCACATGGGTTATGGCACCCGTTATCAGGGCCTCGTCCTTTATGCCGTAAGCCCTGCCGATGACGAACTGGCCCTGACTCTCATAGACCACCAGGGAGTTGGGATTAATCCGTCTCGCCCTGTCTATGATAAGAAGGTCTCCCTTGAAAATACAGCTGCTGCTGTAGCGGTTGGTGTCTACCGTCATGAAGACGGTGGCTGCGGGATGCTTTATATAAAGTGAGTTAAGGTCCAGCTTGTTATCTTCATAGCCCTGTGCCGGGCTGGGGAATCCTGTAATCATAGTAAGGGAATATTAGCACGAGCACAGGGACTTATATGGTCCCTGTAAGGATTCATAAGGGAAAATACTATACTTTTTTTAAGTAAAAAAAATAAACGAAGAAAAAGGAATATGGTTGGAAAGGTCATCAGAATAAGCTTAGAATCTATCTGTTTCTAATCTTCCTGACGTTACGGTTCATAAGGTGCCTTCCGAGATTCCTATAGGCGAAGGATTTGATGGCTGACATCTCCTGATGATGCTCCTTAAGCAATTCATCGGGGCAATCATATACTCCAAAATCCTGATTTATTCCCTCGCTTTGGATGTACGTATTGTTCCTGTCAAAATCGATAACAGGGTTCCTGAAATCCTTTACCGCCACTCCATAACCGCAGAAAGCACCCTTGCATTCCGGATTCTGATCCTGAAGCTTCATAAGATAAGCCTTGTCCAAAATAAAAGCCTCAAGCTCATACCACTGATTTTCGAAATAAACCTCTACCCAGCTATGAAAAACATTCTGGGGCGCCATTTTATATACGAAGCCTGTCATAGCTCCTTTTTGAAGCTTCTTATCAATAGTAAAACCATGGACCCGGCATGGTATTCCGCAAGCACGAAGAATAGCCATGAATAATGTTCCCTTCGTATTGCACTGACCATAGCCGTCTTCCAGAACTTTTGAGGCAGGAATGCTGTCATCAACATTATAACCGAAAAGAATCTCATCTCTTACATAATTATAAATAGACTTTATCCGTTCGAATTCATCGAGCTTTTTCCAGCCTTTTCTTTCGATAAGCTTTTGAATGCCCGAATTCGAAAAATCAAGCATTTCTGTTTCCTGTAAATATCGCTCCATTGTATTTCCCCTATCCCCTATTTTTTCCACCATCTTGAGCAAGCAGTCCGTGGGGACTAGCTGAAAATCCTACAAGTAATTTGTTTTTTCTAGAGCCAAAACTACGCTGTTGAAAGTATTCACGGCTTTGTCGAATTCCTCCGGGCTGAAAAACAAATCATGGCCTGATCCGCTCTTATTCATGATGGAGACGACGAAGCCTTCCTTGAGGCCGACCGCTACATCCATAGCCAACTGTATGATCGCGTTTTCATAAACCGGGGTCATTACGACCTGATTACAATCCCCCTCTTTAGAAGGATTCTCGCTCCAAGAGAATAGAGGTGCTATAATGAAAAGTTTTTCTACTTCGCCAAAGTTCTGCCATTGTACACTCTCACCTTTCGTAAAGGCTCTCATAAAATCCATAGTTATCGCTCTCCTTCCCGCTTTTGTTATTTACTTCCTAGTCATTATAAAGGAAAATTCCCTCTATAGCGACAAATAATTTAAGATAATTCACAAAAGATGAGGAATTTCATAAACTAAGTAAGAAAAATAAGATTCCGAATCTGAAGCAGCCAAGTAAAAAGGATTCAGTCCATATGGAAGACTTCGTTCAAATCCTTGCATACAGGGGAATTATCTGGATTCACATCCATTATGTCAGCCATATAATCCCACCATTTGCGCATTATTGGATCAGATGAGATATCGGCGGCTTTTTTCCCATCTTCCTGGAGTTGGACAGCAAAAAGGGCCAAGGTCTCCGGGTCAAGGAAAATAGTATAGTCGGATATGCCTGCTTCACTCAAAAGGGCTTTAAGCTCCGGCCATATCGCATCATGGCGTCTTTTGTATTCCGCCTCATATCCTTTTTTCAGCTGCATCTTACAAGCTACACGCATAATAACCTCCGTCTGATAGGCAATTTTTACTTAATTTTACTGCGGAAAATACGCAAAAACAACTCACATTCAGCACAAAAGCATGCAGAAACGACAAAAGCGATTTCCCGCAGGAAAGATGGAACCGCACCCCCAGGGTAGAGAGGTAACTGGCAAATCCAGCTTAATCCGGTCTCTTATTCGGCGGTCAGGTAATAGAGGCTGCCCACGAAATCGCCCGGGGTCCTGTGCACAAGAATACCTGCGTTCATAAGGCTGCTGCCGAAAAAGCTGCGTCCTTCAAGATAGGCAGCGTCGGCGGCGGCTCCATCCTTAAGCCCATTCTCATCCATGGAGACGACCTCCACCCTGTATTTTTTGTCAGGATCAAGCCCCTCCAAGCGCAGTCTGCGGCTCCTTCTTGAGGGCTCCGTTATGACCTGTACCAGGGTCACCAGGGATGTTTTCTTATCCTTGGAGACTACCTGCCAGCTGTCCCAACGGCGGTTCTGGGAATAGGAAAGGAGCCTGTAGTAATCTCCTTCCCTCATAAGGGATCCGAACCTGTGATAAAGCTCTATCTGATGGGGAACAGCCTTTTTGTCTTCCTCTGAGAGCTTGGTTATATCAAGCTCGTAGCCGAAGGTGCCGGCCAGGGCTACTGCCGCCCTTGTGGAGAAGGGTGTTGTCCGCCTTGTCACATGGTTGGGACAGACGGAAACGTGGGCACCCATGCAGGAAAGAGGATAGACCAGAGCCGTTCCCTCCTGTATTGCAAGCCTCTCTATAGCATCGGTATCATCGGAGCACCAGATCTGGGGACTGAAGTATATCATTCCAGGGTCGAAGCGGGCACCGCCTGCGGAGCAGTTCTCCAGGAGCAGATCCGGGAAGTCACTGACCAGTCTTCCCTGCAGCCGGTACATGCCCAGCACATAGCGGTGCAGGATTTCTCCCTGCCTGTCCGCCGGCAAGGCTGCGCTTCCCACCTCTGTAAGGGCGCGGTTCATGTCCCATTTCACGTAATCTATTTTTGCCTCACGGATTACCTTGGATATCATGTCGTACACATAGTCGCACACCTCAGGCCGGCTGTAGTCAAGGACCAGCTGATTTCTGGAAAGGGAGCGGCGGCGGCCGGGTACGGAGACAGCCCAGTCAGGATGGGCTCTGTACAGGTCAGAGTCGGGAGACACCATCTCCGGCTCGAACCAAAGGCCGAATTTCAAGCCCAGCTTGTGGACTTCATCTGAAAGTCTGACAAGTCCGCCGGGAAGCTTTTTCTCGTTGACGAACCAGTCCCCAAGGGAAGTATTGTCGTCATCACGCTTGCCGAACCAGCCGTCATCAAGGACGAAGAGCTCCACCTTGCGGGCGGCGGCTTCCCTGGCTATGCCCAGAAGCTTCTCTGTGTCGAAGTCGAAGTAGGCAGCCTCCCAGCTGTTAAGCAGGACAGGCCGGTCCTGGAACTTGTATTTGCTTCGGATAAGATGATTCCTGAAAAGGTCATGGTAAGTACGGCTCATGCCGCCCAAGCCCTGGGAAGAATATACCAGGACTGCCTCCGGTGCTGAGAAGGAGCTTCCCGCCTCAAGCTTCCAGCAGAAGTTGTCAGTCCCTATACCTGCGGTCACCCTGACGGAGTCACTGCTGTCCAGGGCGGCTTCCATCTCGAAGTTGCCTGAATAGACCAGGCTTATTCCGTAGACATTGCCCTGCCTCTGATCCGCAGACCGTTCGGCTATTGCCATGAAGGGATTCTCCTGATGCCCCGGCTCTCCCCTTCTGGACTCTATTCTGAAGGAACCGCAGGTGACCGGTCTGCGCTGGATGTTGCGCTCCCTTGCCCAGGCCCCGTGAAGGGTTATTGCATCCAGCTCAGGTTCATTCTCGAAGGTAAGGCTGGAAGAAAGGAATTTTGTCAGGTATATGGCTTTTTCACCCTTATTACATATGCAGGCACTTTTGACGATGACATCCAGCTTTTCGAAAACAGTGTAGAAAAGGTGAAGCTCAAGGGAGACTGCTTTATCCTCAAGGATCAGCTCCAGGGTGGAGCAATCAGCTTCTGCGGCAAAAACTGCCGGCAGCCCGTCTTTGGCAGGCATCCCCTCCAGCAGAGGCTTTCCGGGAAAAATCCTGTGGGAGGTGTAGACCGGGTTCACAGCGGTATGGCCGCCTTCTGTACGGATTTCCACGCAGGCTGTGCGGAAATCGCCGCAGCCGTGCCCGGGAAACTCAAAGGGAAAGCCCCCCATGAAGGGAACACGCTCCCTGTCCATTTTCTCAGGTATGAAAGGATAGTCCTCCGACCTCAGGAGATATGCTGTGTCGGTATCACCGATCTTACGGCCATAATAGGCATGTCCCAGGAAAGCTTCTTTGTCCACAAGAGCCATGACATAGCTTGAGGAAAATGAATCAAGCTTGAAAATTCTTTTTTTCTCATCAACAATTATACTCATATTTTCTCCCTGCTTTTTCAAGAAAAATTCATTATCAAATTCATATCAAAAGAAAAAGCGCCTACATCTTTTAGTAAAAAGAATAAAAGTCTTTTCTGTCAAGTGGAAAAGCAAAAGAGGGGGAAATAATAAAGATTTTACAGCAGCTTGTATATAAAGAATTCACGGCTTCGATTATTTGTGTTATAGTATAATTACCATGAAGTTTGCTCAAACGCTTTCCTACTGGGTTCACGCCGGACAAAAAGCCGATTTTTTCAGGAAATACAAAAAGGATGTACATGAGTACACGGTGTCCTTCGCATCCATATTCTACAAGGTGATGGGAATAGTCTTCGCTGTCATCCTTATCGTCATGTCCTTCCTGCCTAAAGTCGAAGAGACCAAACCGATTCTCAGGGTAGCCCCGTTCGTTGCCGTCTATGCAGTATATATGGGTCTTTGCTTCATACTCTTCGAGACTATAATAAAAAAGCACATATCAGCATCCTTTCATTTCACCCAGATAACCCTGCTATTTTTCGGAATACTTCTTCTCTGGCTCAATGTCACCACAGCAGAGACCCTTGCCGTCTTCATTCCTGTATATTTCGTCCTTTTTCCCCTGCTGGTAACGGTTCCCATACCGATTCTCATCCTGGATCTATTGATTTTATATGCCATATCGATTGCAGGAACAGTTTTATTCAAAGCTCCCGCAACAATACAGGAAGACATCATTAACATAACCATATGCATGGCGGCAGGCTTCTTTATAGGTTGTAAGAACATACGAAGCCGGCTCATGGAAATAAAGACCTCCTCAAAGGAAGAGAAGCACAATGCCCTCCAGAAATCAGTGATTGACGCTCTTATCGATGAGTACGAATGCCTGGCCATGGTAGATTTGGACAAGGATACCATAAAAATAGTGCTTATAAATGACAACTTCAGCATAAACACAGACTATCTTTTGAAAATAACTTCCCTGAGCGAACGGGTGGCCGAATACGCTGAGAAAGACGTTTACGAAGAAGACAGGGCCAGATACCTCTCCATCTTCAACAAAAAGAACGTGATAGAGCATATGAAACACAACGATGCCCTCATAATAAACTTCCGGGTCTTGAGAAACGGGCAGACACCCTATGTCCAGACTAAAATCATAAAGGATATCAACGCCCCCATGGGAGCTAACCGCTTCATAATGAGCCACAGGTCTATAGACACGGAGGTGAAGATGGAGCAGATGGTATCGAACGCAATAAAACTTGCCAGTCAGGATCCTCTTACAGGCGTAAACAACAGGACAGCTTTCGAGAGGGACAAGGAAGAGATAGAGAAAAAGATTATCTCAGGTGAGCTAAAGCAGGCAGGAATCGTCATATTCGACGTGAACTGGCTGAAAGAGACGAATGACTACAAGGGACACGCGGCAGGAGACGAGCTTCTGAAAAACGTATGCAAAAAGATATGCGACATATACAAGCACAGCCCCGTATACAGGATAGGAGGCGATGAGTTCTCGGTTTTACTTTCCTCTTACGATATGAGAAACAGGACACATCTTCTTGAGTCTGTGAAAAGAGCTTCCTCAAGGAAGAAGGACGGTATATCCTATGCGGCGGGAATGGCAATATACACAAAAGAAGACTCCTCTTTCGACAAAGCCATAGTAAGGGCTGACGAAGAGATGTACAAGATGAAGAAAGAGATAAAAAGACCCTACATAATAGAGGAGCAGAAGCTTTTCTGATTCCTGCACCTAAAAAATACTATTGACAGTATCATCAATTTTCTTTAATATTACTTAAGAATCTTTAGTAAAGGAAAAGAAATGATCCGCACAAACTCATATTATTATTACTATTATTATTCTCCTGCTACGGCTTGTTGCGGTTCAGCTTCCCTGAACTAAGGACTTAACCATACTGGTATTGACAGGCCGTCGCTCTTAATGCGACGGCTTTTTTTTTGGAGGATTGTATGATAATAAAATTGGCCATGCTGGTTATCTTCTTCGGAGTGATGATTGCCGTAGGTATCTATTCAAGACGACAGATAACAGATGTTAACGGCTTCGTCCTTGGAGGAAGAAGCGTAGGTCCCTGGCTCACGGCTTTTGCCTATGGAACATCCTACTTTTCGGCAGTTGTTTTTGTCGGATATGCCGGACAGTTCGGCTGGAAATATGGAATTTCCTCGACTTGGATAGGTATAGGAAACGCTCTTATAGGTAGTCTTCTCGCCTGGGTACTCCTGGGAAGACGGACCCGTGTAATGACCCATCACCTGGAAGCAAAGACAATGCCTGAGTTCTTCGGGAAACGCTACGAAAGCCGTTCCCTAAGGCTTATCGCCTCTCTGATCGTATTCATCTTCCTTATCCCCTATACAGCTTCTGTATATTCAGGACTCTCCAACCTTTTCGGCATAGCCTTCGACTTTGACTACAAATGGTGCGTAATCATTATGGCTGTCCTGACCTCCATATACGTAATACTGGGAGGATACCTGGCCACAGCCATCAACGACTTCATTCAGGGCATAATCATGCTGGTAGGTATTGTCTGCGTCATAGCGGCTGTCCTCAACAAGCAGGGCGGCTTCATGGAGGCCATAAGAAAGCTTTCTGACATCCCCACGGACCCGAGCACAGCCACTCCGGCCCTGCTGAACATGAAGGGTGTCTTCGCTTCCTTCTTCGGCCCGGATCCCGCGAACCTTCTGGGTGTAATAATCCTTACATCCCTGGGAACCCTGGGACTGCCCCAGATGGTGCAGAAATTCTATGCCATCAAGAGCGAGAAGGCTGTAAAAACAGGAACCTTGGTCTCTACCTTCTTCGCCATCATCATCTCTTGCGGCTGCTACTTCCTGGGAGGCTTCGGCCGGCTTTTCGACAGTCCGGCAATCTACAACGCAAACGGAGCTGTCCGCTATGACGCCATCGTTCCGACAATGCTCGCTTCCCTTCCTGATATACTCATAGGAATAGTCATAGTCCTTGTTCTTTCCGCATCCATGTCCACCCTTTCATCCCTGGTCCTCACCTCCAGCTCTACCTTCACCCTGGACTTCCTCAAGATTTCCTTCGCAAAAAAAATGAGCGACAAAAAACAGCTTCTCATAATGCGAATACTCATAGTCTTCTTCATCGTGCTTTCTGTGGTACTTGCTCTCAATCCACCCACCTTCATAGCCCAGCTCATGGGTATTTCCTGGGGTGCTCTGGCAGGAGCCTTCCTGGCCCCCTTCCTCTATGGTCTTTTCTGGAAGAGAACTACAAAAGCCTCCGTATGGGCCAGCTTCATCTATGGTGTGGGAATAACGGTTCTCAACATGTTCGTGCCTCTCTTCAACTCCCCCATCAACTGCGGTGCCGCAGCCATGATCGGAGGCCTGATTATAGTTCCTATAGTAAGTCTTATATCACCTAAGATGAAAAAGGAATCCACAGACAAGATTTTTGCCTGCTACGAAGAGAAGATTCAGGTAACAAAGAAGGTTGTCCTAAAAGAGAACGAGGACGACGAGGATTAAAAGCTCTGATTCAAGGGGTAAGGGGAAAGACTTCCCCTCGGCGGCACAGGGTTGCCGCCTACCCCTTCGCCTAGGGGCAGAAAACTTCTGTCAGCTGCCCCTAAGACCCCGGATATTATACAGAGGGAAGCTGCCTGCTGCGCAAGCTTCAAGCCTTACAGGAGCTTCAACAGCTCCTCACGGACGCCATCCATACGCTCGTCCGCGATACCGAAGTTCATTTTTTTATAGGTCCAGGCAGCCCGTCCTATGGAATGCCGCCCGAACACTGCATTTATAAGGCGGTACCACTTCACGGCCTCCTCCGGAGAGGTATTCTCTATAACTCCATACTCACCGCAATAAAGCTCCACTCCCCTTTCCTGGGCGACCTTTATGGCATCCTCAAAAAGATTCTCGAAATAGCTTTCGTCAGGCACCGCATCCTTGTCGTATCGGGAGAAGGTATCTCCCTCCTGATCCACGTTTGCAGCCGTATATTCCGCATATTCCTTCCAGGTAGCAAGCAGAGGCATTCTGAAGTTACGGTTCATGGTACTTATCCAATGAGCCCCCTGATGGGTGAAAATAAGAGGCTCATAGCAATGGAAATTGTAGATGATATTACCGTCATAAGGGGAATCCAGATCCCTTACTGCCATGACATGGTTGTTCCAGTAGCTTCCCACCAGGATCCTTATCGTGGGAGCATGCTTTCGGATATGCTCTATACAGGTACGGCTTATCCTGTTCCATTCCTTGCTGTATTCCTTTTTAGTGACCTCGTTCAAAAGCTCGAAGGCCAGCATATCCTCATGTTTACCAAAACGCGCGGCGAATTCAGCCCAAAGGGAATAGAAAAGCTCCTGGTACTTCTCCTCCTCGAAAAAGCCCTTCTCCCCTGAACCCTCATAAAATGAATAGCCGGCTGTCTTATGCAGGTCAAGTATCATGTTGAGTCCTGCTCTTCGGCACCAATCAATGGTCTTCTGTATATAAAGGAAGCCGCTTTCATTGAAGCTTCCGTCTTTCTCCTGGACAAGCTCGTAATCCACAGGAAGTCTTATATGATCAAGCCCCCACTCCTTTATAGTCTTTATATCTTCCTCAGTGATGAAGGTGTCATAATGTTCTTTTGAAGGCTTGCACTGAGAAAGCCAGCCACCAAGATTGACACCCCGCATAAAGCCGTCAAGCTTCCTGCTCATAATAATCCTCCGAATGGACAAATCTGCTTCGATGAAGAGCCCCCGGAGAAAATACCCAGGAACACATCTGATTTTATTCTATCACGACTTCAAGACAAAAAGAAGGATTTATTGTAGAATGTCGCGAATATTGGTTATCTAGCAACAAACTCACAAGACCTGCGTCTCGCAAGACCTGCGGCACGTAAGACCTGCAGTTCGCAAAGCTTGTGACAATTCGGAACATTACATGAAGCTTTACAAAAAAGATCCTGCCTTCTACAGAAATGTATTCACGCTCGCTCTCCCCATTGCTCTCCAAAGCCTTATAACCATCGGTGTCAACATGCTGGACACCCTTATGGTCGGGAGTCTTGGAGAGAATTCTCTCTCCGCCACATCTCTGGCAAACTCCTTCATAAGCATATATCATATTTTCTGCATGGGTCTTGGTATGGGAGCCTCCGTGCTTGTCTCGCGCTACTGGGGCATGAAAAAGGTAGCCTCCCCAAATACCGCCGAGCAGGCTTCCCTTGCCCTGAAACAGACAGTCTGCCTTATGCTCAGACTGACGATCCTGCTGGCGGCTTTATTCGCAGTAGCCACCCTTATAATACCAGGCAGGATAATGCTCCTATACACTGATGACGCAGAGATTATCCATCAGGGAGAGCTTTATTTCCGTTGGTCAGTGCTCACATATTTCTTTTTAGGCCTATCCCTCGTCTCCACCATAGTACTAAGGAACGTCGGCCAGGTCAGACTGCCTCTTTTCGTGTCTATCGGCGCACTCTCAATCAACCTTGTGGCAAATTATGCCCTTATCTTCGGACATTTCGGACTGCCCCGGATGGGAGTCGCAGGAGCCGCCCTGGCCACCTTGATAGCCCGTATCTTTGAAACCTGTGCCATATGCGGATATCTCCTTTTCAAGGACAGCCGTATACAATTCCGCTTAAAAGACATCTTTATGAAAACAGGCTCCCTGCTGCGAGAATACATGCGTATAAGCATCCCTGTTCTTATAAGCGACGGAATCCTGGCCATAGGCAACAACTCCGTGGCCATGGTCATAGGCCGCATGGGAGCGACCTTCGTCGCAGCCAACGCTATCACCAGCGTAACCCAGCAGCTGAGCACAGTGGTCATTTCAGGAGTAAGCCAAGCAGGTGCGATAGTAACCGGACAGACTCTGGGAATGGGAAGCCGGGAGAAGACAATGCAGCAGGGTTACCAGTTTTTCGGACTGGGAATCGCACTGGGCCTCTTATCAGGCCTATTCATACTTGCTGTCAGCGGACCTGTCATATACTCCTATAAAAATCTTTCAGCAGAGACTCTTGAGATAGCAAAAGAGCTTATGCTTTCCATAAGCTTCATCGTCGTCTTCTTCGCAATAAACAGTATTATGACGAAAGGAGTCCTTCGTGGTGGAGGCGACACAAAAATGCTGATGCTGGCAGACAACATTTTCCTCTGGATTCTTGCCATACCACTGGGAATACTTGCCGGGCCCGTCCTCCACGTCCCCGCCTTCTGGGTTTACGCAGCCCTGAAATCCGACCAGATCGTGAAGACAGTATGGTGCGCCATCCGCCTTCGAAGCGGAAAGTGGATAAAGAAAATCTCCACAGGACAACAAAAAGAGGAATAGGAGAAAAGGGGGAAGCCTCCCCCTCGGCTGCAATTCGTCGCGGCTGACATTTCAGAGAAAAAGGAGCTGCCGAGCCGCTCCTCATTTCCGCCTGCCCCCTCTGCGGGGGTAATAAGACTTTTCACCTTTCCCCCGCAAAGCCCCCAGAAAACTTGAAAGCATGGAGACTGCGCTAAAATCGCATCGCTTTCTTTGTTCTGTCAGGGAAAAAACTCGCAGCTGCCTGCAGCCTCCGGCACTGCTGGTGTTCCCTACAGGGCTCCTCTATTTTTACGCAAAACCTCTGATATGCAGTTACGAGGGAAGCGGTATAAACTGATTTCTATGGAAAAAGCACCTGAAACTCACTCATTAACAGACGGAACTCTTTACTGGTCTCATACTTTCACAAAGTTCGAGGCGACTGTTCTTGTTCCAGAACCTGATGAAAGGCTTAATTCGGATATTTTGAATTATGGATTTATCGCCCCCTATCTCCTTGTTTTTTCTGAAAAGAAGCTTAATACGGAGGAGGCACGGATTTTCGCCGAGGAAACGGGGCTGTTGAAAATAGCAGGAGATTTCGCAAGCAGTGTCCTGTTCATTTATCCTACGGCGCAGGGCGGGTGGAAAAAAGCCCCGCCGGATTTGTTCGCGGAGATAATATCAAACTCCCGCATACACCAGTATTATAAAGACGGCTACATCCAGGCGAAAAACCGTTTCACACATACTAGTGACGGCTACTTTATCCGGGGAGCAATTTTCAGGACATGCCTCTTCGGTTTCGGGGAGTCGGCGGACTATATAGCTGAAAATTGTCTGACTCACTTTGAGGGCGACGGGCTTTGGGGAAAAGCCGATATCGCGCCGGTTACATGCTTTTTGACGGGACTTTCTGACGTGACCCTTCTGCCCGGCAATCAAAAGTCCGAAAAGCAGGTTCAAAATGACAGCCAGATTTCGGTACGAGCCGCCGCCCGGGACATTCCCATTGTTTCATACTCCAACAGTGCAGAAATAAACAATTATTTAAGAACGAACTTTGAGCACTTCATGGCGCGGCAAAAACCAGACATCCCGGCAGATTTCTACGCTTTCGCCAGAAAGTTCCGTCGTATGCTCGGCACGCTGGAAGTTGATCCAGACCTTGAAGCGGACGGACTTATCCGGGAGCCGGCTGTCATTACACTGAGAACCTCCTCCGACAACTGCGGTGACGACATGGAAAGCAGGACTCATAAAGTGGGATATTTCGCCTTTTACAATAGGGGGCTTTTGGACAAGAACTCAGGGAGTCAAGGAAGCAGCTCCTCTCAAAGCTCAGCACAAGACGGAAGCAGAGCTGATTCTCTTTCCCCTGGGAAAGTACCTCTCCTACTCGGCTTTCATGGTGGCGGCGACAGCTGCTTCTTTTTCAGCATAATGGCAGGCTGGGCTAAAATCGCCCACAGGCATAATTTTCTGCTCGTCACTGTGGAGAATCACCTTAACAGCACAGTGACTGAAATGCAGGAGCTTATTGAGCATCTGAAAGCAAAATATCCTGTTGACGAAAGCCGCATTTATGCCACAGGTTTTTCTATGGGCGGATGCAAATCCTGGGATTTCGTGCAGGAATATCCCCTTTCTGTCGCCGCCGCTGCCCCAATGGACGCTACCTTTGAAGTCGGACTGAACCTTTACGGGAATCCGATTTCAACACAACAAATCGCACTATCCACTGCAACCGGGCCCAAAGCAGCACAAAGCAACCCCGGTCTGAACACAACCCAGCCTCTTCCTGTTTTCTATGCCGGTGGCGAGATTACGCCGCTCCCTGAACTGCCTTTCCAGGCACAAAAATGTCTTGACCGCATGAAATATATTCTTGAGCTTAACGGCGCCACCGCAAACTACGACGTCAAGCTGGAAGAAAAAGAAAGCTGGAAGAACAAAATTTGGGGAATAGACGGAGACCTTCGCTATACGGCTTTTGACACGACACGCGGCAGCACGCTCACTATGGAGCTTTTTAAGAACAAAAGGGGAAAGATCTGGAATGCTTTTGCAAGCATAAGCGGACAAGGGCATGACTGCCGCGAGCACACCTGCGAACACGCCTGGCGTTTTATGAGATGCTTCAGCCGCGCCCCGGACGGCACGATTATCGGCGGCGATCCCCAAGAGCTTATGGAAAGTCTCACTTCCGACCGCACCTGAGCGAGCCCGACTGCATCCGAGTGCTTCCGACCTCGTCTGAGTGCATCTGAGAACAGCTGTCCATGTCTGATTGCGACTCTTGCGGAAAAGCTTTTGTGGTTAAAACGCGTCAGGGATTGCAAGGGCCCGTATCTACAAAGCTACCGCCAGGATCAGCTTTGTGAGTGCTTGATTTTCTTCTCTTTATAAAGCTCTTTGTCAGCCTGGATAAGCAGTTCCGTAAGCTCGCTGAACTGACTGCTGAATTCCGCTATGCCGAAGCTCACAGAAAGGGTAAAGGGAAGCTTCCTTCTTTTTGAATGCTTTGCGCACAGACTCTGTATCCGGAGCCTCAGGAGATCCTCGTTCACCTTCTCAAAGCCAGGGGCAGTGACAGCGAATTCATCGCCACTAAGCCTGCCTATTATATCAGATTTATGAAAAGCTTCTTTCAAGACATCAGCGCAAGTCTGAATGGCTATATCCCCGGTTTTATGTCCCCAGGTGTCATTTATCCTTTTCAACCCGTCAAGGTCGAAGAAAAAGACGGAGCCCTTTGCTCCCGTGACTATGGAAAGATCCAGCAGCCTTTGGGCATACTCCATAAAGCCCCTTCTGTTGAAAATCTTCGTAAGCTCATCTGTCCTGGATTGTACGGAAAGCTCCTGATTCAACTCCTCCAGTTTTTCATTCTGGTTGGTTTTCTTTGAGTACTCATAACAGTGGATGAAGCTGTTCGTAAGAAGCTTAAGGAAAATCGCATATACAGTATAATGGTAAAATGGAAGGCGGCAAAGAACATAGCCGTAATTCATATCACGTAAAGACACCGGTAGTACGTAGAAAAGGCCTCCATCGAAATCCCCTGCCTCAGGCGGCATAATAGACTCATAAGGAGAAAATTTCATACCGCCCTCATTATAGCAGTTACGCTCAATATTCTTGTACTCGTTGTAATAAAAAATGAGCCTGGCCTCTTTAGGCAGGACGAAATCATCCTCAGGAGCAACCTTATAAACTTTATCGTAGAGACAAATAGCGCATATCCTGAAATACTGAAGCTTCAAGTTTTTTATGAAGGAGCTGAAATAATCATTTATGTCGCTTATAGACTCGGTCATATTGAGCATATGGTATATGGAGGCCATATCATTGAGGGCGTTCCCGAAAATATTCAGCACGTTATAGCTTGTCTTTGGCTTATCGACATAGGCTCCGGCCTGATCATAATAGGAATCGGAGTGATTAGCCACAGGTACGCAGCCACAGGACTGTCTATATACAGGAGAAGAGGATATACAGTGTCTATGGGGTATTTTGGCTCCGCAAACGGCTTTATAGGCCATCTCAGCAGCCTTTTTTCCAGAAAGCTCCAGCTGCTGGTTCACAGTGGTCAAGGTGGGGGAGCAAGTCACAGCCACATCGGAGTCATCGTAACCCACGACGCATACATCCTCCGGCACCCTGGCCCCCAGCATGGAAAGAGCTCCTACAGCGGCTGCCGCCATATAGTCATTGGCGCATACAACAGCGTCGAAATCGATTTCCTCCTTGCTTGAATATTGATCCTCAAAAAAACGGTAGGTGGTGGCAGGTGTAAAATCCCCGGGAAAAACAAGATCTTCATTGAATTGCAGGCCGTTGACCTTCAAGGCATGCTTATAGGCCTTCAATCGGTCCGTGGCTTCTGGAGAACGGTTCAGCTCCGCAGAAAAAAAAGCTATTTTTCTTCTGTTATGCTTGTTTTTCAGATGATCGACTATCTGTACATAGGCTTTTTTTGAATCATTGTAGGTATAGCTGTTGTTGGGAACAGACAAAGGAACAGCTATGGATATGATGGGTTTTCCTGAAAATTTCTTAAATTCTTCCTCAAGCTTTTCCAAAGGATAGTAGCTGGTAAATGAGTTGGCGACAACGATAAAAGCATCAAAAGTCTTAGAACGCAATACCTCGGTCGAAGTCCAATATTGATAATCGAATTCAGCTGTTATCGCATGGGGTACGCTTACCGGTGCAATAAACAGATTAACATCTTTCATCCCCTCGAAATACGAGACGATACCATTCGTGACAGTTATCTGATATTCGATAGTCATATCATATATTAAAACTGCGATATTTTTCATTGTATTTTATTATAATACGTAATTAAAAAAAAACAAACTATTTCTTTACAGTGTCAATATACTCAATGACGTAATAATTTCCCTTGTCAGGTATCTTGTCAGGCTTCATAGAGGGAGGCAGCAAGGCAGCCTGATAAGAAGCGAAGTATTCTTCCGAATCCGGTATATTCCCACCCTTCTTCTTAGCCCTGAGGGAGCTATCCTTCACAAGAGCCTCCGGCGGAATATGGACTATGGCAAGACCTTTCGCCTCTGAACGCTGATACTTGGTATAATATGTCACAAGGAGAGAAAACCCGAACTCATCGGTATAAACTATCCGGTTTGAGGCATACTTACCATCGTAGTCAAAGAATATCTTCTTGGCTCCGAACATAAGAACGGAGCTGATCACAAAAAGAAGAAGAATAAAAGAAAGCAATCCAGAAAACAGATTGAAAACAGTATGTTTACTCATCTTTCACAGATTGAACTCCACAATCACTCCCACTCGATAGTTCCTGTAGGCTTGGGTGTAAGATCGTAAAGAACCCTGTTGATTCCGGGAACTTCTGTAATAATCCTGTTCACAATAGTATTGAGTGTGGCGTAAGGAATCTCCTCGATTGTGGCTGTCATAGCATCCTTTGTATTCACAGCACGGATCACGACGAAATTCTCCACTGCACGGAGATTATTCTTAACCCCCACAGACTTACACTCAGGAACCACCGTGAAATACTGCCATACTTTACCAGCAAGGCCTGCTTTATCGAACTCATCCCGGAGGATGGCATCAGACTCACGGACCTGTTCCAGTCTGTCACGGGTTATAGCACCAGTACAGCGGACACCAAGACCGGGACCTGGGAAGGGCTGTCGGAAAACCATATTGTCAGGAAGGCCAAGAACTTTACCCACGACACGGACCTCATCCTTGTAAAGGAATTTCAGAGGTTCCACCAGTCCATCAAAGTGAATGTCATCAGGAAGTCCACCCACGTTATGGTGGGCTTTGACTGTGCCGGACTCCAGTATATCAGGATAAATAGTTCCCTGGGCAAGGAAGGCCACATCATTGTTTTTCCTGGCTTCTTCCTCGAAGACGCGGATAAATTCCTCGCCGATGATCTTTCTTTTTTTCTCAGGCTCGGAAACGCCGGCAAGCTTATTCAGGAAGCGGTCCGTGGCATCAACGTAAATAAGGTTCGCCTTCATCTGGTTACGGAAAACCTCAATAACCTGCTCCGGCTCACCCTTACGAAGCAGACCGTGATTAACATGCACGCATACGAGATTCTGCCCGATTGCCTTTATGAGCAAAGCGGCGACTACTGAAGAATCAACACCACCAGAGAGAGCAAGAAGGACTTTTTTGTCTTTTACCTGCTCGCGGACTGCAGAAAGCTGCTCTTCGATGAAAGCCTCAGCAAGGGCTTCTGTAGTTATACGCTCCATTGTTTCCGGTCTTTTTTCCATGATTTCACTCCATTATCATACGGCGATTTGTCTGCATGAGCCCTAAGGCTGCGACACTTGAAAAGAATGTAGAATAATACCATAAAGAGAAAAAAAACTGCAATAGTCAGAGCTTTCTTTGATAGCGCACAAGAGGAGGGAAAAGCTTTACCTGGACTTGGGACGCAAGGCCGTACATTGAATAAAGTGGGGGATATTCATAGTCGTGGGCATATATTTCTTAAGGATGGCAAGATGCTCCTTTTCCCACCGGGCTATTTTCTCAGGAGGCATTGAAGCCCCCATGCCACGGCAGGACTTGACCCTGCCATGCCATTTCTCCGGGGAGAATTCCACATCGGCATAATATTCTTCGTGAAAGGCTTCATCAAAATAATCGTATACAATGTCCTCGAATTTCATAGGCTCATCAAAAATGCCTTCCCCTCCGTTCCATGAGGGATTTGCCCTCTCCACCGACTCCTTGCTAAGGCGGGTCAGCTCGTGCCTGTCTGGCAGCCAGGACATGAAAAGCACGACGAAAAGACCGTCCTTTTTCAGCATTCTGGCAAGGTTGGGCAAGGCTCTGGCCTTGTCGAAATAAACGAAACACTGACATGCCGTGATAACATCGAAGGACTCCTCAGGATAAGCTACATCCTCCACAGCGACAGTCTGGTATTTTATCTTCATGCTCTTTTTTTCTGAAAGCATACGGGCCATTTCAATCTGATTTTCCGAGATGTCGATTCCGGTCCAATCCGCGCCGAATTTATACATATTCCGGGGGATAACTCCTGTTCCTGTACCCACATCCAGACAAGCCTGGCCTTTCACGCCAAGACCGTGTCCTGCAAGCTTCTCATAAAAAACAGGAGGATATATATCCCGGTATTTTGCGTAATCAGAGGATGTCCTTCCCCAATCAAAGGGATTGCCTCCGTCCAAATCGTCACGTCTCAGTTCCATGTTTTAAATATAGCATAGGGATGGACTTTTGTCTTGTAGGCCAAGCTTTCTTTACTCCCGGCATAAGGCTGAAGTCCGGGACTTCTCCCCGCCATGAGGCCAGCTTTTCTTTCAGAATATTCAACATTGTGCTTACAACGTTTATCTGATATACTGAGCGGACTATCTCAGGACAAGTAAAAAAAGAATATAAGCCCTGACGGAGGTATTTATGGATGAAGGAATAAGACTTGGCGACAAATACGCACATATTTTCAAGGATCTTCTTGCCGCCGCACGTAAAGAGAACGTCATTGACGAAACAAACATATATCAGGAAGCGAATCCTAGGATTATGCCCTTCGTTGATTCAATGCTTGAGGAGAACCTGCTCCCGGGCTCCACAATGCTGGGACTGGACAACATAAAGAAATTTCTTGAGCTGATCGAGCAGGGAAAACATGGCCTCATACTCTGCGAGCATTACAGTAATTTTGACCTGCCCTACCTTCATTTCATGCTCCGCAAGTTCGGAGGTGAGGACGGCAAGAAGCTGGCAGAGAAGCTCGTAGCCATCGCCGGTATGAAGCTCAATGAGGAAAACCCTATCATCAGCGCCTGGGCAGAAGCTTTCTCCCGTATAATCATCTATCCCAGCAGGAGCATCGCTTCCATAAAGGATCCTGAAAAAAGGGCGGAGGAAGAAGCAAGAAGCCGTAAAATAAACATGGCCTCAATGCGCTTCCTTGACCAGTGCCGCCGGCGCGGACAGGTAATAATGGTATTCCCCTCAGGAACACGCTACCGCCCCGGAATTCCAGACACAAAACGGGGAGTCCGCGAGATTGACTCCTACCTGAGGCTTACGGACATATTCCTTCCTGTCTCAATCAACGGAAACTGCCTCCGTATCTCGGAGGATGACCCTAAAAACATGATTCATGACCGAGTATGTAAAGATAAGGTTATCTTTGCAGCCGGGGAAGTAAGAGAGTGCAAGTCCTTCAGAACAAATATCCTTGATAATCTGGGAGATGACTACGACGGAGACAAAAAGCAGGTTGTGGTGGACAAAATAATGGAGATTCTGGAGAAACAGCATAACTACTACGAAGAATTAAGATAATATTTATGGCTGATTCGGTGATCATACCGCTGGATCAGCCTTCCAGCACATAAAACACATTCCTATATAGTGGCATTTTCAGCATAGAAGTATTCCACAGCTTTTTGAAAAGGCTGACAGGAATTATGCGGTTGTAGTAGACGCTACCTTCTGCCTGCCCTACACTGCTTTCAGACTTCTGCTCTGCGGAGCTAGTCTCCTGCCCCTCTATCAGCAGCTTACCTTTATCATCCGCGTTAACCCAGGATTTTATGGACTCCGCAAGATAAATATTTTTCTGATCATAGCCAGTTACAGTCACAAAGTGAAGATAGCTCTGTCCCACAAAAGAGCGGATAAAAATAATGACTGGATTTCCCTTGACCAGCTCCTTTTTCAAGGCATTCAAATTCCCGGTGCACATGGTCATCTTAAGACCCCGCTTTTTGAAAAAGCCAGGAATTCCTTTTGGATAGACGTAACCCCGCCCCATTTTTTTAGGAACTTCCTTGTATATTTCAAAACCCTCCGCAGGAAAACCAAGATGACGCAGAATAAAGGCGGAAGAAAAGCCTGCACACTCAAATTCGCCCTGGAACTCGAAATAGGATCCGGATTCTGTTTTAAGGCTTTCAGGCCTGGGCTTCACGAAAAACTTCTCTTCTTTTGATTTTCTGGAGAAACGGGGATGGAGAAAACCCATAAGAATTATATCTATGATTGTGGTGATGATAAAAGTATTCAAGAGGAAAAGGACTAGGTTCACAAGGATTTTCATTCAAGCTCCCTTTTTTATTACAGAACTGAATTATGCTGGATGCGGGTCTTTTTTTCAAGCTGAATATATTAATATCGCAAGCTTATGACTGATAAAAAAAGGACTGCCCCGGAAAGGACAGTCCTAAAATTATTTCAGGCAAGGTGCCTAAGGAGTAAGGCACCCGACAAGTTCGCTCTTACATCTACTTAAGTGTACGGCAGAGACGGATACCAACATCAATGAAGTATTTGTTCTGCTCTGCGGAAAGACGGCCTGTCGCAGCTCTAGGGGTAGCAGAGCCTTTGCTGTATCCACGGAAAACACGTTTTGTACCGGAAGCAGCCCCGACAGGATCTGTCACACTACCTTTCTCAACAGTTCCATACCAATCGAGACACCATACGAATACGTTACCGCACATATCGTAAAGACCGTTAGGGGTCGGCTCCTTAAGGCCAACCTCGTGAGTATTACCGCCGCTGTTATCTTTAAGCCAGGAATAC
>JAILBN010000047.1 GCA_024680915.1 Treponemataceae bacterium
TGCAAGGAAAATGGGAGAGCTGCTTTACACGCTTTTGAGAAATAATCAGGACTACGAACCAAGACGATTCATAACTCCTGAAGCTTATGTTTCAAAACTTGTTGAAGAAGCTTTAGTTTCATGAACAAGAGGGCTGGAGAATAAAAAAACGTAATTCTCTGTTGACAAAAATCATAGGAGGCTATGGAGCGGTGCGAAGCAGTCGGGAGCGAGCCACTGTAGTGGCGAGCGGACGACCGCGCGTTAGCAAGCCGCGGAACAGCCGCCCGGCGGGTGCGTCTGCAATCGGCGGGAACGCCCGTATAAAAATCGAAAAACTAAACACTAAACTTTTGTTTTCTGTTTCCGAAAATCAAAATGTGGGAAAGGTTCGTAACGGAAGACAGCCGGGGAAAATCATTCTTCAGGGATGCTGTCCGAAGTAAGGAAACTTTAGGGGGTAAAAAATGAATAGCTTTTCAAGATCCGTAGATCTTCTTCACAGGGCGCTTGATGTAAGCACGCTCCGCTATCAGGTGAGCGCGAACAACCTTGCATGCTCTGAAATTCCTAATTACAAGCGTACATCAGTTAATTTTGAGAGCGAGCTTAAGCGCGCTATTGAAAGCGAGAAAAATCCGTCGCCGTTCCGTATGCAGACGTCAGATCCTCGCCATATCCAGTCCGAGGTTCCGCGCGACTACCGCGATGTTGAGCCACGCCGCGTAACTGACTACACAACAACGTCAAAGGCGAACGGTAACAATGTGGATGCTGAGGAAGAAGCTATGCTCATCCTTAAGACACAGCTCCAGTACCAGCTTCTTACCCAGATGGAGAGCTTCCAGTTCTCACAGATGAAAATAGCTTTGAAATAGTAGAGGAGATAAATAAATGGGTCTTTTTTCGACAATAAATATAGCAGCATCCGGAATGAGTGTGGAGCGTCTTCGCACTGATGTAATCGCTGATAATATAGCGAACGCATCTTCTACTCGTACAGCTGAGGGTGGTCCTTATCGTAAGTCTACGGTAATAGTCGGGGCTAAAGCCGGTGCTCAGTACAGGGGCTTTTTTGTTCCTACGGATTACGACTCCGGGGCAGGTTCTGGAGTAAAGGTCCTTGAGGTTAAGAAGGATATGTCCGAAGGCCGTCTTGTCTATGACCCCACCCATCCGGACGCCATAAAATCAGGTCCTAAGGCCGGTTATGTGGAGTATCCTAACATAAATATCGTTACCGAGATGGTGGATCTTATCTCAGCTTCCAGGGCATATGAGGCTAACTCCTCTGTAATACAGGGCTCCAAGGAAATGTTCCAGGAAGCCCTTGAAATAGGAAGATAACTGGTATAACATAGAATGCGGTAGGGGATAAAATGTTGAATTCTATAAACATATTGTCATCTTTTCAGATGACTCGTACTGATCCTGCGCATATGGGTAACTCACCCCTTGTTTCTACGGCAGGAGCTGCATCCGGAATTGCCGATATGTACGGCACGGAGCAGGAAAAAAAGACTGGAAAGACTTCTTTCGCTGATTATCTTGTCGATGCTGCCAATTATGTGAACGAAAAACAGCAGAAAAGCTCCGAGATGGCCGAGACTCTTGTTCTTGATCCTGATTCCGTAGATATTCACGATGTAACAATCGCCATGGCTGAGGCTAACCTTTCCTTGAGCATCGCTCAGAATGTGATTGAAAGGGTGACTAAAGCCTGGACTGAAATAACTACGACTCGTTAGTTTATTTTCAATAAAAATACGGTCTTCTCTTCTCAATAGAAAATTTTTGTGTTAGAATAATACAATAATATAGTGAGGGAATTCGTTCACGGGAGGGCTAAATGAACGAATGGTTAAAAAAGACGCTTGCCAAGCTGAAAGAGCTGTGGGGCAAGTGGACTGTTGTTCAAAAAGTTATTCTTATCGGTATCCTTGTTGTTGTAATAGGTGCCATCATTTTAGTTTCTAACATTTCTACTGTACCGACGACGGTTCAGCTTTTTAGTACTGCGATAACGGATGTCGGTGCCCGTGACAGGATTATGCTGCGTATGGACGAAGAAGGTGTGGAGTCCTATGTAAGCGATTCTGGAATGATTTCTGTCAAAGATTCCGCTACAGCCCGAAGAATGCGTTCTCTTCTTATAAGTGAGGGCTTGGTCCCTAACTCAGTGGATCCTTGGGAGGTTTTTGACAATCTGGGGGAGTGGTCTACTACCGATTATGAGCGAGACAATGCGAAGCAAAGAGCTGTGGAGGCTCAGGTCCAGCAGCAGATTCAAGCTCTTGACGACGTTGTTTTCGCAAATGTTACTATAAGTTTTCCTGAGCACAGGACTTTTACCAGTGAGCAGGATCCTGTTACGGCCAATGTGGTCATAGAAGGTAAGCCCAATAGCGATATCACGACCAACCGAAATAAAATAAAGGGTGTCCAGAATATAGTGAAGTTCTGTGTCACAGGGCTTACTGACGAGAACATAAGCATAATCGATAAAACCACAGGAAATATAATAAACGATTTCGAAGGTCTTGAAAGTGCAGACCGGGTTACGATCGTGGCCAAGCAGCAGAAGCAGATAGCTGAGCTTGAGGCCAGGTATCGTGTCAGTGTCCTGAATGCTTTGCAGCAGATTTATACTGCGGATCGTGTCCGTGAATTGAATATTAAGATTGATATGGACTGGTCAGAAAAATCGGAGTCAAAGGTCGTATACTCTCCTATAGAGACTCGTGCAGATAATAAAGATACTTCCTATGATGAATCGGAATTCGTTACATCCATCCCTCTTTCTTCAGAGACTGTGGAAAAAACCTCCAAAGGAACTGTATATAATCCGGAAGGCCCCGCCGGAGTAGAAGGACAGAATCCTGCCGTTTATTCAGATATGTCGAACACATACACGCTTACGGAAGAGAAAGGGGAGAAGGTAAATAACGCTATAAATACGAGCCATGTTGAGGTTACGACAGCACCGACCATTGAAAGGGTTTCTGTCTCTGTGAATATTGACGGAACTTGGAAAAAAACGAAAGGAGAGGATGGAAAGACTGTCCGTGAGTATATTCCCTTGGATGCCCAGGAGTTGACTGATGCCAGGTCTCTTGTGGAGGGAGCTGTCGGATACAACAGGGAAAGGGGTGATGTTGTCAACGTGACCAACATCAAGATAAACAGGGATGCTCAGTTCGCAGAGGAAGACGCTGAGCTTCTCAGAAAAGAACAGACTCAGAAAACTATCATTTATGTCGGTATAGGTATTATTGCTGTTCTCATAGCCTTCATCGTATTCAGAATGATAAGCCGTGAGATTGAACGTAAACGCCGTCTTAAAGAAGAAGAAATCCTTCGCAAGCACCAGATGGAGCGCGAAAAAACTCTTTGGGAGGCAGAGCAGGCTGGAATGGAAGTTACTATGTCCGTCGAGGAGAGGGAACGTGCGGAACTTCAGGAAACTGCGATTGCTATGGCAAAAGAACATCCGGAGGATGTGGCAATGCTCATAAAGACATGGTTGATGGAGGAATAGTATGGCAGATGAAGCAAAGACCGCAACTAAACCTGCGAAACCTGCGAAACCGGCATCAACCGGTTCTAAAAAGGGTAAAGATTACAGAAGTCTTACAGGGCGGCAAAAGGCAGCTATATTCCTTGTGTCCCTTGGCTCCGAGATATCTTCGGAGATTTTCAAGCATCTGAGGGAAGATGAGGTTGAGACCCTCACTTTTGAGATAGCCCGTCTGGACACAATAGATGCCGAGTTCAAGGATCAGGTCCTTCGTGAATTCCAGGACTTGATGAAAGCCCAGAACTTCATCACCTCCGGTGGTATTGACTTTGCCCGTGAGTTGTTGGAAAAGTCAGTGGGAAGCCAAAAGGCAATCGATATAATCAACCGTCTGACCAGCTCCCTGCAGGTTCGCCCCTTCGACTTTATACGTCGTACTGACCCTGCCCACCTGCTGAACTTCATACAGCAGGAGCATCCTCAGACTATAGCCCTTATCCTTGCTTATTTGGAGCCTAACAAGGCCTCGATCATACTTCAGAACCTGCCTGACGAAATTCAGAGCGAGGTTGCCCGTCGTATCGCTACCATGGACCGAACCTCTCCTGATGTTCTTCGTGAGGTTGAGCGTGTTCTTGAGAAGAAGCTCTCCACTCTGTCCAGTGAAGACTATACCGCGGCTGGTGGTGTAGAAAGCATCGTTGAGATCCTTAACCTTGTCGACCGCTCCTCTGAGAAGTCTATTATCGAGTCTCTCGAAGAAGAGGATCCTGACCTTGCTGAGGAAATCAAGAAGAGGATGTTCGTTTTCGAGGATATCGTTATGCTGGACGACCGTGCTATTCAGAAGGTTATGCGTGAGGTCGATACCCAGGAGCTGGCGAAGGCCCTTAAGTCGGTTGATACCGAGGTTCAGGACAAGATATTCAGGAACATGTCTAAGCGTGCCGCTAACATGCTTAAGGAAGATATGGAGTTCATGGGACCTGTGCGCTTGAAGGATGTTGAGGAAGCTCAGCAGAAGATAGTTTCTACTATCAGACGCCTTGAGGATTCCGGTGAAATCGTTATCGCCCGTTCTGGCGAGGACGAGCTTGTTGTATAAGGTTGAGCTATGGCAAAAAATGTATTCAGACCTGCAGAGATAAAAAAGACGGAAGATACCGTAGTATTGAAGTTGTCCAGAAATTTCGCTCCCCCTGAGGAAGAGACGGAGGAAGAGGTAGTCCCTGTTTATACCGGTCCCTCTCCTGAGGAAATGCAGCAGGAGGTTGAGCAGCGGCGTAGTGAGATAGAGGCCGAACGGCAACGTATAATCTCTCAGGCCCGGGCCGAAGCAGATGAGATAATCAAGAATGCAGAGAAAACTGCCTTCGAGGAGATAAAAAGAAAGACAGACCAAGCTGCCATTATGAAACAGCAGTCAGAGAATCAAGCCGCGGATATTATAAAGGATGCCGAGAATAAATCCCTGGAGATTATACAGGATGGTGAGAGGCAGCGGGAAAAAACGCTTGGGGATGCCTATAAAGAAGGCTATGATAAAGGAAATGAGGACGGGTATAAAGAGGGCCGCCAGGAAGCCAACCGTCTTATAGACAGACTTCATGTGATAATAGATAAGACCTTGGACAGACGTCAGGCGATTCTTGATGAGACAGAGCAACAGATTGTAGAGCTTGTCCTGCTGATATCCCGTAAGGTGGTTAAGGTCATCTCAGAAAATCAACGCAGTGTCGTCATGCAGAATGTTCTTCAGGCTTTGCGCCGTGTGAAGGGCAGGGGAGACGTCACCATCAGGGTTAACCTTGCTGATGTCGAGCTTACCGCCGAGCATACCAAAGATTTTATGCAGGCTGTGGAAAGCGTCAAGAATATAACTGTAGCCGAGGATTCTTCTGTGGAAAAAGGTGGTTGTATCATTGAGACTGATTTCGGAGCCATTGATGCCCGTATTTCCAGCCAGCTTAATGAACTTGAAACAAAGATTCTGGAAATTTCACCTATAAAGACGGTTGCAAAGAGCAGCACCTAACGTAGATTTTTGGGGTGGGGTTCCATGGATACTATATTCGACAAATATATCAACGAAGTCAATGCTGCCGAGACAATCCGTTTTACGGGAGAGGTCATCCGGGTCAACGGTATGCTCATAGAGAGCCGGGGCCCCCAGTCCATAATAGGCGAGCTTTGTACCATACATATACCTTCTGAGAATAAAGATGTTTATGCGGAGGTGGTCGGTCTTGACGGCACCACGGTAAAGCTTATGGCCTATGGGGAGACAAAGGGCATAGAAATCGGCTGTAAGGTCACCGGCTCCGGCTCCCTTCTCAAGGTCGGTGTTGGAAAAGCTCTTCTTGGCCGTGTAATCGATGCTACAGGCAAGGCCTACGACAAAAAGGGTGATATAGTACCTGAAGCCTATTATCCTGCGGTGGCCTCTCCTCCTGATCCTCTGGATAGAAAGCCCATAACTGAAAGGATTGTGACTGGAGTCCGCTCCATTGATTCTCTTTGTGCTGTTGGAAAAGGCCAGCGTCTTGGTATTTTCGCAGGCTCTGGTGTGGGCAAATCCACTTTGATGGGTATGATAGCCCGAAATACCAATGCGGATATCAACGTAATCGCTCTTATCGGAGAACGAGGTCGTGAGGTTATAGATTTCATTCAGAAAGACTTGGGAGAGGAAGGGCTTAAGCGTTCTGTGGTAATAGTCGCCACCTCTGATCAATCTCCTCTCTGTCGTCTGCGCGGAGCTTATGTGGCAACCGCTGTCGCTGAGTATTTCCGTGACCAAGGAAATGACGTAATGCTCATGTTCGATAACGTCACCCGCTTCGCCCGGGCTCAGAGGGAGATAGGTCTTGCCATCGGGGAGCCTCCTGCACAGCGTGGCTATACCCCCAGCGTTTTCGAAACTATGCCCAAGCTCCTGGAGCGCAGCGGTACTTCTTCCAAAGGTACAATAACCGCCTTTTATGCAGTCCTGGTTGACGGTGATGATATGGACGAGCCTATATCCGACACGGTCCGTGGTATTCTTGACGGTCATATCGTTCTTAACAGAAGACTTGCCCAGGCATATCATTATCCTGCTGTTGATGTGCTTGCTTCCATAAGCCGTCTTGCCAACAGGGTTGCCGGAGCTGAGACGAAAAAAGCCGTAGCTTCTGTCCGCCGTCTTATGGCTTCCTATGCAGAAAATGAGGATATGATAACTGTAGGGGCCTATCAGAAAGGTTCCAATCAGGCTGTGGACGCCGCGATAGATGCCCATCCCGCTATTGAGGACTTCCTTATCCAAGATGAGTTCGAGAAAGCTGCCGTAAGGGATACTCTGAAAGCCTTGGGTGCCCTCGTGGGAATTGATGTTCCGGAGGAGGAGCTCGTAGTAGCGGAAGGCAGGGCGGATGAATTGAGGAAAGCTGCTATCGTGCGGAAAGGACCCCAATTTACGTCTGCCGAGGCTTCAGGGGGAACTGTGGTTGAAGCTTCTCCTTCAGCGTCTCCTAAGGAAGATACAAAAGTCAGCAGATGAAACGCTTTAATTTTTCTTTGCAGAAAGTTCTTGATTTACGTGAATTCGAGGAGGATCAGGCGAAAAATGAGCTGGGAATGGCCATCGCTGATTCTGAGCGTATAAAGCAGGAGCTTGAGTATGTCGCCCTTAAACGTGTTGAGAACAACAAAGCCCGGGCACAGACAGATGACATGGACCAGATAATGGCAATAGAGCGTTTTATCGTCCGTCTTGACCTCCGCAAAGAGGAGCTTTTAGAAGAGCTTGCTGAAGCGGAGCTTGTCATCGAACAGAAGCGGCAAGCCTTTGCCGAAGCCATGAAGAACCGTAAAGTCGTTACGAAGCTAAAAGAGAAAAAAGAAGCCGACTACAAGGCAGACGTGCTGAAAGCAGAAGAAGCGGTAATCGATGATATAACAGGCGCAAAATATAATTAGGGACTGATATGGAAGATGAGCTTGGCAGCGAGAAAATAGAAGACGAGGATGTTGATTACAGTCAATTCGAGGAGAAGTTCTTTGAAGAGGTGAGAAAGGGAAAAGACTATCAGCATTTCCTAAGCTTGAGTTCCCAATATGACTGTATGCTTATCAGAAGCATTTTGGCTTCAATGGATATTCCCACTTACATTGAAGGCGATAAAGTAAACAAGCTTTATGGCGGTGTTTATGCCAGTGTGACAAGTGATTTCAAAATAAAATTATATATTCTTCTTGATGATTATGATGATGCCCTTGAAGCTGTTGAGGATTACTTGAAAAGCAAAATAGATTCTGAGCCTTCTGTCTTGGATAGGAATAAAGCTTTGCAGATTTTAGAATTACTTCTGTCTTCCAGCTCCCCTTCAAAGCCCCGGGAGCTTCTTGGCATTTCAATTATTGATAAAAAAAGTGAGGTTTGAATCGGGGTTTTAGGGGCTTGCGCCCCTTTTTAGTTGCCGAAGAGCGTAGCTCTTCGGAGCTCGCTGAAAACAGTCCACCGGACTGTTTTCCCACTGCGCATTGAAACACTCCGTTGGCAATGCGCAGGGTCGCTTCGCTTACTTAATCCTTTCAGAAATAAACTTAAGCTTCAGTTCCTTGAGCTCATCAGTGATGGAAACCTTGTAGATATGAGGGTTCAGGATGCGTTTGTAGGAAGAGTCCAGATATGAAAGCTGACGCTGAAGGTTCTCGCGTGCTTTCCGCAGACAGACAGCCGGATCCGGGGCTGGGCTGGTCCTCTCTCCGTTCTCAATCACCTTGTGCAGAAGAGATTCCACTCTGGTGGGCTTGAAGCTGAACTGACGGTAATCGATCGAAGGATGATAGAATCTTGTAGTTTTTGTGGTGCTTATGGTCTCGTCATCAAGGGCCAGAATATCTGCTTTTGCCATACCCTCCTCATCGAAGAGCCTGTATACGTTCTTGATGCCGGGGTTTGTCGTCTTTTCCGGATTGTCTGAGAACTTCATGGTCGGAATCATCCTTCCACCTTCCGGGTTATTTCTTGCCGCGAGTTTATAGACGCCTGTGAAGGAAGCCTCGTTTCCCCCTGTTACCATGTGGGTTCCCACACCCCAGCTGTTTATAGGGACTCCCTTTGCCACCAGAGCCTCGATGATTTCTTCCGTCAGCTCGTTGGATACTGATATAGTCGCCTGGGGGAAGCCTGCGGCGTCAAGTCGCTTACGGACTTCCTGTGAAAGATACTGTATATCTCCTGAGTCAAGCCGGACTCCGAAATTATATCCTTTCTCTACCAGCTGGGCACCTGCTTTTATGGCGTTTTTTATACCTGAATTCAGGGTATCGTATGTGTCTATAAGGAAAATAGCCCTTTCCGGGTATATTTTTGCATAGGCCTCAAAGGCATCAAGCTCTGTGGGGAAGGACATTATCCAGGAATGAGCCATAGTTCCCATTACAGGTATGCCGTAGAGCTTTCCGGCGAGCGTGTTGGCAGTTCCCACAGCCCCTCCTATATAGGTGGCCCTTGTGGCGCTCATAGCTCCGTCATAGCCCTGGGCTCTTCTTAGCCCGAATTCCATGACTCCGCCTTTCTTTGCGGCCAGAACGACACGGGCTGTCTTTGTTGCTATAAGACTCTGAAAGTTTATTGTGTTCAGGACAAGCCCCTCAAGAATCTGGGCTTCTATAAGATTCGCATGTACGCGTACGATAGGTTCGTTGGGGAAGATTACTGAGCCTTCTTCCATTGTGTACATGGTGCCGGTGAAGTGAAAGTCCTTAAGGTAGTCAAGGAAGTCAGACTCAAAGCAGTTCAGGCTTCTTAGGTAGTCCAAGTCACTGTCACTGAACCGGAAATTCGTTACAGCCTCGATGAGTGTCTCCAGACCTGCGAAAACAGAAAATCCTCCGTTGAAGGGATTCCGTCTGAAAAACATATCGAATACGGCAGGAGCATCCATCTTGTTTTTCCAATACCCCTGCGCCATCGTCAATTCGTAAAAATCTGTAAAGAGTGCGCTTGTAAACTTTTCCATAAAAAGACTATAGCCCTAAGCAGAAAAAAAGTAAAGCAAGCTCGGGCAAATGAAAGCTTCCCCAAAAGGAAATCTTTCACAGCTTTTTTCTCTCCCCTCCATAATCCCGCAGTCTCAATCCATACTGTCTACAAACTTTAGAACCGCAGGTCAGGTGGTCTCGTATAGCGGGGGCAGGGCTCTAAGCTGCAAGCTCCGGGCTCTTATGAACCCGGAGCTTCTCACTCTGTGGGTAGCCCCCTTCAGCTTAGTAATTATTTGCGCTGATTTCGAAGTAAGCCTTAGGATGGTTACATACAGGGCATACCTCAGGAGCTTTGGTTCCTATTACGATATGACCGCAGTTACGGCATTCCCAGATCTTGACTTCGCTCTTCTCGAATACGGCTGCTGTTTCCACATTGTTAAGAAGGGCGCGGTATCTTTCCTCGTGGCGTTTTTCTATTGCCGCTACTCCGCGGAATTTCATAGCCAGTTCCTTGAAGCCTTCTTCCTCGGCAGTTTTTGCGAAGCCTTCGTACATATCTGTCCACTCGTAGTTCTCACCGTCAGCGGCAGCCTTGAGGTTGTCTGCGGTCTTGCCGATACCTCCCAGCTCCTTGAACCACATCTTTGCATGTTCTTTCTCGTTGCTGGCTGTAGCTTCAAAGATGGCGGCTATCTGCTCGAAGCCTTCTTTTTTTGCTGTTGAGGCAAAGTAGGTGTACTTGTTCCTAGCCTGGCTCTCACCTGCGAATGCAGCCCAAAGGTTTTTCTCTGTCTGAGTTCCTGCGTACTTGTTCATTTTTTCCTCCGTCATATTTTCTTGCGGCTTTCCTGTCCGCATTTCTTCCTCTTCTGTTTTTTCGTAAATCGGTTCAAAATCATCCACCGGGTGTCCGCACCAAGGGCAGGTAAAGTCCTGAGGCAGCTCTGCTCCCTCGTATACGTAACCGCATATCCTGCATCGCCAGCCCACAATTTTTCCCGTCTGGGCAGCCGGCTTGGGCTTTATATCATTCTGGTAGTCCGCATAGGTTATAGGCCCTATGTCGCTGATGCTTTTTGCGTCCACGACCTCAGCCACGAACATAGTGTGGGTTCCCAGATCCTGGCTTGAAAGCACCTTGCAGGAAAGCAGGGCACATATCTCTTTCAGTGGGACTGGGTTTTTGAAGATATCCTCGGAATAAGGAAGCTTGGCGAATTTCTCCACATCCTTTCCGCTTTGATAACCGAAATGCTTTATGGTGTCGAAGCTGCAGCTTTTGTCCAGGATTGAAAGGGCGAAAGTTCCGGCTTCTTTGACCATTGAGCAGGTAAGGTTTTTGTTCAGGATGGATATAGCCACGCGGACAGGTTCGCTGGCGATCTGAATGCAGGTATTGGTTATACATGCATTCAGTTTTTCTCCATTCCTGACACCAAGAACAAATACTCCATAAGACAGAGAGTAAAGTGCTTTTGTGTCCATTTTATCCCCCATATTTTCTTGATGCTCTTGTTAAAATTGTAAGCCTGATTTATTTAACAAGTTCATCTGCCAAGGCTTCTACCTGTGCGGAAGATGCCTCGTTCAAAGCCGATTTTATAGTGACCTTAGCTGTGGTATAAGTGATGTTCCCGCTTTTTTCCAGCATTGAAGCCATAGTTTTTGCTGCGACCGGATTCCAGCTTCCGTTCTCCATGAGAGCTACCGTCCTCTTCTGGAAGTTGCGTTCCGTAAGACTGTTTATATAGGTCTGCATTGGCGGGAATATGCCTCCGCAGTAGGTTGTTGTCGCCAGTACGAGCTTTTTGCAGCGGAAGGCCTCTGCCACGCACCAGGACATGTCTGAGCGGGCCAGGTCTGCTGTCTTCACCTTGGCTCCCTTATCCCTGAGGAGTTTCTCTAATTTCTCCACAGCCTTGCGGGTATTGCCGTAGACCGAGGTATAGGCTATGAAGATATCATCCGACTCTGCTTCGTAGGAGGACCAGGTATTGTAAAGATTCAGGTAGAAGCTGAGGTTTTCCGTAAGAACAGGCCCATGGAGAGGACAGATCTTCTCAATATTAAGGGCTTCGGCCTTTTTCAATACTGCCTGTACAGGAGTTCCGAATTTTCCCACGATACCGATATAGTAGCGGCGGGCCTCGTCCTTCCAGTCGTCTCCTGTGGCAGTACCCATTTTTGTATCCAAGGCTCCGAAGGTTCCGAAAGCATCAGCTGTAAAAAGAATCTTTTCTGTCTCGTCATAGGTGAACATAACCTCGGGCCAGTGCACATTCGGTGCGGCGACAAAGCGGAGCTTATGCTTTCCAAGGCTAAGTGTGCTGTTCTCTGCTATTACTATCTGTTTTTCTGGGAAGTCGGTTCCGAAAAGATTCTTCATCATTACGAAGGCCAGCTTTGATGCCACCAGGACAGTGTCCGGGTATTCTGCGGTGAACTGGGTTATACAAGCAGAGTGATCCATCTCCATGTGCTGGACCACAAGGTAGTCGGGCTTTTTCCCATTCAGGGCCTTTTTCAGATTTGCCAGCCATTCTTCTCCGAAGGCCCCGTCCACCGAGTCCATCACAGCGGTTTTTTCATCGAATATAACGTATGAATTGTATGAGATGCCCTCCGGAACAGGATACTGGCTTTCGAATAAATCGATTTTATGGTCATTGACCCCTATATAAACTATATCATCTGTTATGTACATTATTAATGCTCCTTTCTTTTATTGTATACTATAAATGTGCAGTTGTCTTCCGCTAATTTTAAAAACATTTCTGCTTTTTTTCTTTTTTGCAGCGTTCTATTTCTCCGCATCTGTAGCAAAGCTCGTTCTCGCACCAACCGTTCTCTGTGAAGAATTTTATGTTGGATATGGTTGTCTCCGCAATGTTGGCCAGGGCTTCCTCCGTAAGAAAGGCCTGGTGGGAGGTAACAAGCACGTTGGGCATGGTTATGAGGCGGGCTATGGTGTCATCCGATACGATGTGTCCTGAGAAGTCCTGGAAGAAGATGTCTGCCTCCTCCTCGTATACGTCAAGACAGGCGGCTCCTATCTTACGGGTCTTTATTCCCTCAAGAAGGGCATCTGCATCTATTAGGGCTCCCCTTGATGTATTTATTATCACCACGCCTTTTTTCATCTTTGCTATGGAATCTGCGTTTATAAGATGGTTCGTCTCAGGGGTGAGAGGGCAGTGGAGTGACATTATGTCGCTTTGCTCGAAAATGGTATCGAGGTCGGCATATCTGACGCTGCCCAAGCCTCCCTGGTCCCCTTCTGTCTCTATATCCTTTGCCGGGAATTTGTCGTAGGCAAGAATTCTCATGCCGAAGCCCTTGCAGATACTGATGAAGATTTTTCCTATCTTACCTGTTCCTATTACACCTATTGTCTTTCCATGAAAGTCGAAGCCGGTAAGACCTTTCAGGGAGAAGTTGAAGTCCCTTGTCCTGTTATATGCTTTATGGATGCGGCGTACTGAGGTGAGCAGCATGGCTATGGCATGCTCTGCGACCGCATAAGGGGAGTAGGCTGGTACATGGAATACATGAATTTTGCCCTTGCAGTATGAGATATCCACGTTGTTGTAGCCTGCGCAACGCAGGGCAATCATCTTTATTCCCATCTCGTAAAGCCTGTCAATCACAGTCTTGTTGATGACGTCGTTCACGAAAACACATATACCGTCGCAGCCGGAAGCAAGTTCAACGGTATCTTCGGTAAGCCTTGGCTCGAAGAATTTGAACTCGATATCACAGGAAACCTTTTCGAAGGAAGCCCTGTCGTAGTCTTTTGTATCAAAAAAAGCGAATTTCATAATATACTCCATAGAAGACAGCCGAAAGCCTTGGAAGAAGTCCGGACAGGTATTTGCTTGGTAGGACAAGCTTACTTTTGATTTAATCCTGGCTTTCAGTCATCAGTCTTGAATTTCAAGCTTGAATTTAATCATACTATGGTTGGTGAAATTTTAGAAGTATTTGTTTTTTTTTAAAATTCTTTTTTTGTTTAGTTTCACATGATATATTATCATGTAAAAGGGATTGAGTTGTATCCTAAAAAATGCGTATAAAATTTCCAAGGAGTTTTTATAAAAGCTGAACGTTTGAATCGTGCATGTGGCAAATTTTTTATCGCCTTTATGTTGATGTGTACCTGTATCCTCTTCTCTCTTAATGCCCAGACAGGCTCTGAGTATGAGGGAAATGGTATTGATTGGAAAAGTAAAAACATCTACATCGATAGAGGGGAATACAAGGTTTTTGATAAGACTGGCCTTGTCATTGTAGATGAAGTGACTATAAAGGGGAGCGGGATAAAGGAGCCTTCATCGACGGAAGGACTGTTACCCTGAACCCTTTCGCCATCGGTAAGTATCTTGTTACCCAGGAGCTTTATACTGCTGTTATGGGCGAAGCCCCCTTCAGCGGCAAAGCAGATACTCTTACGAAAGGAGAGCGTCAGGAGCTCAGACCTGCGGAGACATTGGATTTCTACAAAATGGCAGCCTTCTGCAATGCTCTTTCCCGTATGCAGGGCTTGCAGGAAGCTTATAAGGTTGAAGGTACTTCCATAACTGTGGATGTTTCAAAGAATGGTTGGCGTCTTCCCACAGAGGCTGAATGGGAATGTGCCGCCAGAGGCGGAGATCCATCGAATACATCGGCCTGGGACAATGTCTATGCCGGAGCAAGGGACAGTAGGGACGGTCTGAGCTATGCCTGGATAAAGGACAATAGTAATGATGAGACCCATGAGGTAGGTCTTAAGAAACCCAATGCTCTTGGTCTTTATGATATACTTGGAAATGTCATGGAATGGTGTACTGATGGATATGGAGCAATAGAAAAGGGAGCTGTTTCCAATCCGACTGGCACGGCTGCTGGAAACCAGCGTGTTCAGCGCGGTAGTTCCGTATCATCTCCTTTTAGTACCGTTACAGGACGTTATTACGATGAGCAGGATGCGCTCTTTTCTGATGTAGGCTTCCGTCTTTGTCGTACACTTCCATACATGAAATAATGTTGTTCAATAGGAAGCTTTGATTCTTATTTATAGGACCGTCCGCTTTTTGCGGACGGTCCTTTTTTATGGCGGGGATGACTTTTTGGCTCTTTCGTGAGCAGTTTGCCAGGTGGCTCTTTCGTGAGCTTTATGTCTGCTCTTTCGGGGGCTTTCTGTCTGCTTCTCGGTGGACGTCTTCTCCTGTGATCCAGGGCTTATTGCGGCAAAGTTTCTTTCTTGGATATAATGGCAGCATGGAAAGAAAAGTTATCCGAGCCTCTGTCCTGGGCTTTTGCATGGGTGTGCGCCGGGCTGTGGACATGGCCAAGAAAAGCCTTGAGGACTTTGATGATACCGTAGTATATACCTACGGTCCTATTATACATAACAAAAACGCTCTCAAGAAACTGGAGGAAAAGAAGCTACTCTCCATCAATTCTGACGAAGAGCTGGAAGCCGTGGAGAAAGATGCTGCTTCAGCTTTATCCTCCGGGGGGAAGCCTCCTGTTGTCATGATCCGGGCCCACGGAATACCCCCGGAAACAAAGCTGTCCATAGAGAAAAGCGGCTGCGTCATTGTGGATGCCACCTGTCCCCGGGTGTTGGCTAACCAGAAGAAGGCTGCCACCTATGCGGGTGAAGGCTATACGGTGATAGTCGCCGGAGACAGAAATCACGGGGAGGTGGCGGCTCTTGCCGGCTGTGTCCGTTTCGCCGGGGCTGAATGTATTCTTGTGGCTGACCGTAACGATGCGGAAAATGTGGCGGTGCCCTGCGCCGGACGGGCGACTTCTGACGGAAAGTGCCCTGAGACTGGAAGCCAAGCTGCGGGAAACATAGTGATTCCTGGTGATAAAACCTCTGGAGCCCCGGCAGACTGCCAGAAAAAAGAGATTAAGGCCGTTCTTATAGGACAGACGACCATAAGCCGCTCCGAGTATGATGCGGTGGCGGCCGTCCTTAGGCGGAGAATTCCGGGGCTTCTTGTGCTGGATACGATCTGCCCTGCCACTATGGAGAGGCAGAAGGCCTTGTCAGACCTCTGCGACCAGGTTGACGGAGTCGTGGTCATAGGTGGTAAGAACTCTGCCAATACCCGCCGGCTTTTTATTACGGCTAAGGAGCTTTGTTCCCATGTGGTTCATATTGAAAGTGCGGAGGAAATACCCCAGGATTTTTTTCAGCTTAAGACAGTGGGTATCGCGGCCGGTGCCTCCACTCCGGATGACATCATAGACGAGGTGGAGAAGGTCCTCAAAAGCAGGCCCCTGTAAGCTTTGCCTGCTGATAGCAACTATCCGTGAGAGCGACCTCAAGATACGTCTGGAAAGAAAGAGGATGTGGATTTACCCGTGCCTGGAAAGAGTGGGGTGAGGGGCGGGAAAACCTTCGCTTCTGAAGTAGGAGGTTGCCTTTCCCCCACCTAGAGTATTAGGGCTTAAATCCTTGAAGTTAACCACAGAAAGGAATATCAACTTTTATTACGCAGTTCACGTCTTTTCTTGCAGCTTTTATAAGCGAAGATATCTTCTTTCTCAGTTCCTCATCGCTCAGCTTGCAGTCAAAAGGTTTTACTACATCGAAAATAAGATTCGTATGTTCCTTTCCCGGGACCATGCGTACATCATGTACTGTCAGTGCTGGGTCTATGAAAGATGTTGACTTTACCAGTATTTCTTTCAGTTCTGAAAGATCCTTGTTATTGATATCCACCGGATCCATGTGGATTGTTGCCTGACAATTGAATTTCTTCATAATGTCAAATTCTGTTTTGTCAATTATCTCATGAAGGTAAAAAATATCCATATCCCCTGGTACTTCAGCGTGAAGAGTAATCATCATCCGTCCTGGGCCGTAATCGTGAACCACCAGATCATGCATACCGCATATAGGCTTGTGGGATATGACCTCTTTCTCTATCTGCTCCACGAATTCAGAGGATGGGGCAGATCCAAGAAGAGGTTCCAGGGTTTCTGAGGCAGCCTCCTTTCCTGTGAAAAAAATGAATAGAGCTACGATAACGCCTGCTATTCCGTCCACCGGAAGTGTGGTGAATTTTGTCGCTATGACCGACACTATGACCACGGCAGTTGAGATTGTGTCCGAAAGACTATCCTTTGCGGTTGCTTCCATAGTCACGGAGTCTATTTTTTTAGCGATGCTGTGGTTGTAGATATACATATAGAGCTTGACGAGGATGGCCGCTACCATAATCACGATTCCGGCGACGCTTGTTTTTACTGGCTCCGGGGTAATTATGGCCTCTATGGAATTTTTCAAGAGCTCAAAGCCCATCAAGAAAATGAGCAGGGAAATCACGAAGCCTGCGATATACTCAATCCTTCCGTGACCGAAGGGATGCTCCTGGTCGGGTTTCTTTGAGGACAGCTTGAAGCCCAGTACTGATATTACAGAAGATGCCGCATCAGACAGGTTATTGAAGGCGTCTGCAACCAGAGCTATGGACGATATCAAAGTTCCTGCAGTGAATTTGGCTATGAAGAGAAGGATATTTAGGAAAACTCCGTATAAACCGCAAAGAATACCGTATTTTTTCCTGACATCAGGGTTTTTGTAGTCTGTCCAGTTTTTTACAAAGAGTTTCGCAAGAAGTTTTATCATTATAAAAAGTATTATAGCATATTTTCCTTTCAAGTTCCTATGTCTTTTAAGGATTTTACCTTATTTCGCCATGGAGAGAATGCCTTTATCATGAGTACCAGAGAGGAAATTATGAGAAAATTTTTATTAATGTTCACCGCTGTCTGTGCTTTTTTCTTTATTGCATGCAAATCTACTTCAGACAGCGATGTGGTGGAGCCGGCAGTGGAAGCTGTGGCTCCTGTCCAGGAAAATGTCTTAAACGTAGTTTATTACAATTCCTTCGATGGTTCTCTGGATGACTGGACCCCAAGGGGTGGAAACGAGGTTTTCCAGTATGTGGACGGTGCTTTATTCATATCTGGACGTACAGCAACATGGAATGGAGCAATAAGGTCTTTCGGCGATATTTTTGTCCCCGGCATTGAGTACAATATTTCCGTTACTGTGAAATATACTGACGGAAAGGACGGACAGTCTGTGGTCATGAGCTCCCAGCAGGGACAGGCTGATGGTAGCGATACTTACGCTAACCTTAAGACCATCAATCTTGTGAAGGGTGAATGGACTACAGCAGAATTCACCTACACGGTTCCTTCCAATGCGGATGAGTTCCCTGTACTCCTTTATTTTGAGTCACCATATAAGTCAGACAGTGCCGCAACTCCTGACGATTTCTTCGATTTCTATATCGATGAGATAAAAATCACATCAGATTCGATTGCTGCAGCATCTGCTCCGACGGATCTTCCACCCCTCTATGAGAAATTCTCCTTCCCTCTGGGTGTGGCAGTCCGTCCTGAGCAGTTCAAGGAAGCAAGCATCTATAATCCCATCCTTGACCACTTCAATGCCTATGTGTGCGAGAACGTGATGAAGCAGGACGCCATACAGCCTTCAAAGGGTGTTTTCAAGTTCGGTCCTGCGGAGACAGTCGTGAATGCCGCTGCTGAAGAAGGCAAGCTTATGAGAGGTCATACCTTGGTATGGCATTCCCAGGTTCCTGCCTGGTTCTTTCAAGGGACCGGAGCTGGTGGAGTGGCCACAAAGGCAGAGCTTTATGACAATATGAAGACCCATATCGAGACAACTATGGGTAAATTCAAGGGAAAGGTAGACAGCTGGGATGTTGTCAACGAATGTATCGAGGAGAACGGAAGTCTCCGTAACAGCAAATACCTGGAAATCGCAGGTTCTGATGAATATATAGCCAACGCCTTCCGCTGGGCCAGGGAAGCCGATCCTTCTGCAAAGCTTTTCATCAACGATTACAATATCGAGTATTCTGGAGCCAAGCAGAACGGTATGTACAACCTGGTTAAGAAGCTTCTTGCAGAGGGAGTTCCTATAGATGGTGTAGGTCTTCAGTGCCATATCGGTATGACATATCCTGCTCTCAGCGAGATTCAGAAAGCCATACAGCGCTTCGCATCCCTTGGGGTCAAGGTTCAGGTCACAGAGCTTGATATGTCCGTATACTCCAACGATAATGAGAAAGAGAAATCTCCTGACGACGAGGTTCTTATTGAGCAGGCTTACCGTTACAAGCAGCTTTTCGAAATCTTCGAGGAAGAATATAAAGCCGGCAGGCTTGATATGGTCATGATCTGGGGTGCGGCTGACAAGGATACCTGGCTCAATAATTTCCCTGTATCCGGCCGTGATAATTATCCTCTTTTCTTCGATCACAAGCTGAACGCAAAGCCCTGCTACTGGATTTTCATAGATGAGTCCAAGGTTCCACCTCTTGCACCTAAGGCCGCTGTGGATATGTCAAAGTTCCCCCGCATCTCTGTGAAGAAGGGAAGCCCTGTCCTTGGAAAGAATGACGCGGCTTGGAAAAATGCAGCCTCTTTCCCCATAGAGCTTGAGTCCATGGGTGCTGCTCTTAAAGGCTCCACCTTCAAGGCTCTTTGGGACGAGAAGAATATCTACGTCCGTGTTGAGGTCAAGGACAAGCTTCTTAACTGCGACAGTGCCAATGAGTACGAACAGGATTCCGTAGAGGTCTTCATCGACCAGAACAATGCCAAGACAAGCTTCTACGAGGATGATGACGGTCAGTACCGGGTCAACTTCAATAACCTGGCCTCCTTCAATGGTGGCAACGAAAGCCTTTTCAAATCCTACGCGGAGACTGTTTCCGGCGGTTATATCGTAGAGATGGCCTGTCCTCTGGATAAGATCTCACCTGCAAAGGGTACCATGATAGGCTTTGACGTTCAGATCAACGAAGCCGATGCCTCCGGAGCCCGTACCGGTGTCCGTAACTGGAGCAACTCCACTAACGAAGGCTACAGGGATACAAGCTCCTTTGGTATAGCGGTTTTCGAGTAAGCCTTTTTAGCGTATGGAGCCTGCCGTCCCTTTAAAAGACCCAGGCCCCTCTCTTGCTTTAATATTGCCCCTCTTCATGCTATAATAGGGAATCTAAAGATAGTTCATGAGGAGGGGCTTTTTCATGCGTTTTATCCATACTGCCGACTGGCATCTCGGCAATTCCATGTACCATGTGGACAGGTCGTCTGAGGCCGATTCTTTTTTTTTATGGTTAAGATCCCAGATCCTGGCAGAGAAAGCCGATGTCCTTATTGTCTCCGGGGATATTTTCGATACAGTGAACCCTCCCACGGAGGCTCGTAAAAAGTATTTTTCCTTTTTATCCTCTTTAAAAGACACTTGCTGCAAGTCTGTGGTCATAACAGGGGGTAACCATGATTCAGGTTCCCTGCTTGATGCTCCGGCCTCTGTGCTGGAGGATATGAGCGGGCTTTCTGTTCATGTGGTGGGCAGTATGGTGGATAGAAGCGTGGAGGATGCTGTTTTTGAGCTGTATGATGCTTCAGGCTCTGTCTGCGGAATATGCGCTGCCCTGCCTTACATGAGGGAAATGGACGTGCGGCGTTTGATGCCGGAAGCCGACTCTGATGTGGAGAGCCTTTTCGGCGGAGTCTATGCCCAGGTCTTGGAGGCTGCTGAAAAGCTCCGCTCCGGCAGGAATATTCCCCTTATCGCTACCGGTCACCTTTATGCTGCGGATCTGGAGGGCCGCAATAGCTTTGAAGACGGACTCAGCCCCCAGGTGGGTAATGGCTCCTGCAGCAAGGGCTGGCTTCCTTTTAGTAATGGCTCTTGCGGGACTTCTGATGACAGTCTGGATGACCTGGACGAAGAATTGTCTGATGATGGAGTCAGACCCCTTGATATAGTGGGTAAGCTTGGTCGCCTCCATTCCTCTGTCTTTCCTTCAGAATTCGATTACGTGGCCCTGGGGCATATCCATTATACTTCCATGGTTGCGGGGAACCCCCGTATACGTTATTCCGGCTCGCCCTTCGTGCTGGGCTTCGATGAGTCGGGGATCCCCCATTATGTGCTCAGTGTGGACTGTCAAAAGGAAAAGGTGCCGGAGGTAAAAAAGCTTCTGGTCCCCCAGATCCTTCATTTCAAGCGTGTAAGCGGAGCCGTCCCGGAGCTGGTGGAGCAGCTTATGGCTCTTTCTGCCTCTCCCTGTGATAATCTTTTCCTTGAAATCTGCAGTAAGCCTGAGTTGGGCTTGAACATTCACGAGGCTCTGGAGGGAGCCCTGAAGGATGCTCCCTTTACGGTCGCCAACTGGAAAAATATGCGGACGGAGGCTGTTAGCTCTGGCGCTGTCTATGATGCCGGCCTGGACGGGGCTGGTCAGCTTACAGAGAAGGATATTTTCTCCATGCTGGTAAAGACGAAGACTGGCTTTGACAGGGACAGCCTGAATTACAAAAAAATCATGGAGGAGCTTTACCCCCTTTTCATGGAGGTTTCCGCCAGCCTAGCTTCCGGCTCGGAAGCAGCAGGTAGTGCTGGAAGAAATAGCACTGGAAAAAAGGACAAGGGGGCTTCTTCCTCTGGAGGTGCAGAATGAAAATACTTAGCATAGAGCTGAAAAACATAAATTCTCTGGCTGGAGAATGGAAAATAGATTTTACGGATCCCTCCTTCCTTCAGAATCATAATTTCTTTGTAGTCTTCGGTGATACGGGAGCTGGAAAATCCAGCATCCTTGATGCCGTGACCCTGGCCTTGTACGGGCGGACTCCTCGCCAGGACAGAATAAACAACAACCATAATGAGGTTATGACCCGTAATACGGCGACCTGCTTCGCAAGACTTAAATACAAATGCCGCAGGGGCATTTTCATATCCGAATGGAGACAGAAGAGGGCCAAGGAGAAGATATCCGGAAAGCTCCAGGATCCAGAGTTCCTTATTACCTATGAGAACGGCCGTGTATACGAGGAGGGGAAGGCTGCCAGACTTGCCGATTTGACCCAAGGAATTATAGATCTTGACTACAAGCAGTTCGTACGGTCCATAATCCTTGCCCAGGGAGAATTCAGCCGTTTCTTGGACTGTAAGCCCAATGAAAGGGCAGAAATCCTTGAGAAGCTTGACGGAAGCGACAAATACAGAAAAATCGCTATAGCCATCGCCAACAGGACGGACCAGGAAGAAAGTCTTTTCAACGACAAAAAAAAGGATGTGGAGCTGATAAGAGCCATGCTCCTTTCTCCAGAGGATGTGGAGCAGAAAAAGCTGGAGCTTACCGACCTTGCCCTGAAAAAATCAAAGCTTGAGGACAAGCTTGAAGAGCTCAGGAAATACAAGCAATGGTATGATAGCCTTGACGAAAAAAAACGACAGGTCGAGGCAGCCCGGAGCAGGCTTTCTGCCCTGGAGGAAGAGATACATCTTTTCTTACCTTCTGAAAACAGGCTTAAGAAAGGAGAGGACGCTTTGTTGTGTGAGGCCTCTTATTCAAGTCTCTATGCTTCCAGGTCTGAGCTGAAAAAGGATTCTGACTCATTAAAGGCAGCTTCTGAGGGGCTTTCTAAGGCAGAGGAGGGGCTTTCTCAGTGTAAGAAGAGGAAGGAGGATGCAGCTGAGAAGGTGTCTTCTTATGAGAAAGAGCGGGTCCAGCTGGAGACTCTGTGGAAGGAAGTGGAGGCCCTTGATATCCGTATAAATGAGGCAGAAGCAAAGGTGGCGTCAGCTGCCAAGAATCATGAGACAGCCCTGGAGGAGCTTAGCTCTGCGGAAAATGAGCTTACTGAAAAAAAAGAAAGGCATTCTGTCCTTTCAAAAAATGCAGTCTCTTATGAACTATATAAGAAAGACAATGCCTGTGATTGCGGGATCGGTAATATGCTTTCAGGTCTGGAAGAAAAAAAGAAGCGTCTGGGGGTAGTGTCTCTGTCGGCTCAGGAATATGAGAAGCAAGAGAAGCTCCTCTTGCCAGAGCTTTCAGCTCTGGATCAGAGAAAGGAAGAGCTGGACAAGGAAATCAAGGAAAAAGAAAAATATATCAGTGACAATAAAAAAGACGGGGACTTGGCAGAAAAAATCCATCTGGTTAAAACTTTATGTGAGGCTCTGGATTCCCAGGAGACTTCACTGGCAGTCACGGAAGAAAAGCTTGCCGGGAATGAGAAGGACATCCTGGAAAAAAAGAAGGAGCTGGAAAAGCTCCGCTCCTCAAAGCTTTCCATTCTTTCTGAGCTTGAGACTGTCTTTGCCGATGATGCCCTTTTTATCGCGGATGAGCTTCAGAAAAGGCTCAAAGCAGGAGAGCCCTGTCCTGTCTGTGGTTCCTTGGAGCATCCTGCTTGTGAGGGTAGTGGTAAGGACAGACTCGTTGGAATGGCTGCCAGCGCCCCGCTGCCGGAAGCAATGAAAAGACCGGATATACAAATCTCTGTAATGGAACGGACTTCGGCTTTTGCTGAGAAAGTCAGGGATATGCGAAGTCAGGCAGATGCTGTGGAGAAAGCCTTGCAGAATGCGGAAAGAGATTCCCTCCTGCTGGAGAAGGACAAGGCCAATCTTACTGAAAAGAAAGAGTCTTTGCTGAGGGAAGTAACAGAAACAAAGGAAAAGCTTTTAGGTCTTGTATCTCCTTGGATTCCAAGTTCTGATGAAATGGGAAGGGAGGAGCTTTTTTCCTTCCTGGAGAAAAAATCTGCTGCCTATCGTTCCTGTGAGAGTTCTCTTGTGGAGTTTAAGGAAGCCTTTAATTTCTGTAATGTGGAGTTTTTGGATAAAAAGAAGGATTTCGATAATAATACATCAGCTCTTGCTGTCTCAAGGGAAGAAAAGGATAAGCTCATAGATGAGATAAAAGGTATTTGTAAGCCCTTTATGACAAAAAATGATTTCTCTCCCTTTACGGAAATGCACTCCGGCAAGGAGGAGCTGCTGGTGGAGGACTTGTTCAAGTCTCTTCAAGAAAGAGCTGAGCTCTGGGATGAGAAGAGCCAGAAGCTTGAGGAAATTGAGAGGGCTATGACAGAGCTGGCTTCGGAAGAAAAAGCCCTTACGGAGAAATTGAAGTTATTGGAGAAAAAAGAGAAAGAGGAAGCTTCTGAGCTTTCAGTCTGCAATTCATCCCTGTCTGCCCTTCAAGCTGAAAGAAAGGCTTCTTTCGGGGAAATGGAGGTGGAGGAAAGTCATCGTCTTTCTGATGAGAAGATGTCATCTTTACGCTCAGAATTGAAGGAATCAGAGGACGAGGATGTTAAGGCACAGCTTTTGGTGAGTAAGTATACAACCTCTGTAGGGGAGTATAAGGAACGCATTGAGACACATAAGGAAAAAATGCTCCTTGATGAAAAATCCTTTCTTTCAAAGCTTTCAGAAGCAGGCTTTACTTCTGAGGAAGATTTTCTCTCTCATAAATTGGATAAGAACAGCCTTGAGGATTTACGAAAAAAAAGCAAAGAGCTTAGGGAAAGAAAAATATCGGCGGAAAGTTCCGTCCAGGATTCCGAGAAAAGCCTGAAAGCCCACGAGAGTCTATATGGTGATATTCCCTCTTTTGAAGAAGTTGGTATGCAGCTGGAAGCTGCAGAGTCTGAGCTTGAGACAGCGACAGCGGATTTAGCTCGTATAAATGCGGAGCTTGAATCCGATGAGAAATCTAGGAAGGAGTCCAACGAAAGGATTAAAGAGTTCGAAGCCCAGAAAGCTATCTATGATAAATGGATTCGTCTCAAGGCCCTCATGGGAAACAAGGACGGCAGCTCCTTCTCTGTTTTCGTTCAGGGGATAACCTTCCGCCATCTTCTTACTCTTGCCAACAGGCATCTTGCTCTTATGAAAGACAGGTACACTCTTGTGCCCAAGGATGATATGGACTTTGAGATAAACGACGCCAGCTTCTCTTCTCCCCGTTCTGTGTCTAATATATCAGGAGGGGAGCGTTTCCTTATCAGCCTTGCCCTTGCTTTAGGAATTGCAGATTTAGCCAGTCGGACAGTCCGTGTCGACTCTCTCTTCCTTGACGAGGGCTTCGGTTCCCTTGACGGTGAAACGCTCCGCAGTGTTCTTGACTGCCTTAAAAGACAGCAGCAGAAAGAAGGAAAGATGCTGGGGATTATAACCCACGTGGATGCTGTGGTTGATTCTGTGGAGCAAAAGATAGAGGTGAAGCCTGTGGCTGGGGGACACAGTATAATAAGAGGTAAGGGAATAAGCAGAAAAGGGTGATGAGTTTTGTCAGCCTCAGTTAGAAAAAAAAAGCAGCCATAAAGGCTGCTTACGGTTCCTACGGGAATCGAACCCGTCTTTCGACCTTGAGAGGGTCACGTCCTAGCCGATAGACGAAGGAACCAAAAAAATGTTTTACCAGCACCGCCAAGGAGGGCGGAATAAAGCCAGCAGGTTTTCTCCGAAAACCTGAGAGAAAAAACACAGGGAAGTGTTTTTTCGACCCGATAGACGAAGGAACCAAAAAAATGTTTTACCAGCACCGCCAAGGAGGGCGGAATAAAGCCAGCAGGGATATCGGAAGAAATCCGGCAGGTTTTCTCCGAAAACTTTTTCAAAAAAAACGCTGAACTACTGCGTCCAGCGATTTTCCCCAAGGAGGATTCGAACCCCCACGATCAGAACCAGAATCTGAGGTGCTACCATTACACAATCGGGGAATGCAATACGTTGCTAAAAATACTTTGTTTCTTAAAAAATGTCAATAGTCTACGTTACTAAAACCTGCATTTTGGTTTTACAAATTTTTTTGTAAAAAAAATCATTTTAGTCAAATATTCTACTGTTACTCTACTTGATGTATTTCTCTTCCTAACGTAAAATTATCCGAATGAAATCTCAAAGCTCCTTTGACAGTCTTGTTATAAGCCTTGATAATGAAGAAAGACGCTCTCTCCTCGAAAGGATACGTTCTTCAGCTTCGTCTGCAGATGATCCTATGGATATCCGTCCGTCTTCGCAGAATGAGGATACTGCTGTTGATTTATCTGTGAAAATTAACAGCGAATCAATTCTCCTCAGAATATGGCTTTACATAAAGGCTGCTTTTACAGGAACCTCCAGACAGAATTTATATAACGACCTTCTCATAAAAAGAAAATCAAGATATATCGGACGGAATTATCCTGAGTTATATGATTCTGTGCATAATGTTTTGAGAAATAGTTTTTATGAAAGCATACGGAATCTAAGGATTGCGGCAGACTTTTTCAAACAGCCTATATCTGCCTATGAGGATAATCCTGGAGCTAGCTTTGTGACAATAGGTTCTTTTCTGATTCCTGATATATATGAAAGTATAGATGCAGAGGCTAGTCCTTATTCTATCCCCTTCAACAGGGAAGTAACCAACGAACTGAAACTGTCTCTCTTTCGTAAGCTTGAAGATTGTCTTCAGACAATGCCCCAGGAAAAACGGAACAGAATGTATTTTGCCGTCAGAAATTTGGAATGGCTCAGACAATTTATAAACCTTCCTTTTGAGAAGCTGCTGGCTCATTTTAATTCAGTTGACCAGAGTGGGTATTCCTGCCCCGTAGATGCCGTATCTTCCGAACTCGCACAGTTCTCAAAGGTTTTCTCTTTTGTCAATCCTTTTTCACCTGAAGTCATAGGTTCATTGTTCTTGTTGGCCAGGAATGGAAACAATGAGAATAATAATTCCTCCGAGGAATTTTCCATAGATTCTTTCAGGGAGAAATGCGACGTTCAGCTGGGAATGATAAAAAGCTTTACTCAGTCTATACCTCTGTTTGCTCTTACGGCTATTTCCTTTAATTCTGCTTCCTGGGTTGCGGAGAAACCTGCTGGTGTAGAAAATTGGTTTTCTAAGTTCAAGACTGAGTGGCGGAAAATCTTTGATAAACAATGGGAATCCTGGCTTCTCGATAGGAAAAAAGAACTTCTGAAACAGAAATTCATAACTTATTTTGATGTGAGTGATGTTCCTCTTTTCCCGGTCCGCCCTTGGACCTCCGTATGGACGGGTGTTCCTTGCGCAAAGGAATACACTTTGGGGTTTCTTTATCTTTTTTTCGGAACCCTGTATCCTCAAATGATAAGTACCTTCAGGACCATCGTTATCGACGGTGATTTCGTCCTTAAGGAAAACAGCATTGCTTTTACTGATGCCTGTAATGAATTCACGACAGAGGAGCTTTCTCTTTCTTCATTAAAGACAAAGCTTTCTCCTAATGGAGAGTGGGCCGTGGCCATAGCAAATATCTCAGGTGGAAATATACAGACCATACAGTCGCAGACCCGCATAGATGCTCTTATGCTTTCTGTCGAGACAGAGGTCGGGGTGCTGGCATCAAAATTCGGACAGAACTGCAAGATGGTCCTTAGACTTCTTGATGGCATTCTCAGATTGAACCAGCAGTACAAGGACGTTTTCGACACCCTTACGAATTTAAGCAGGATAAAAGGCAAAGAAAATGCTCAGTTTATGAAAGAGCTTTCAAAAAGCCGGGATATGATTGAGTATACCATTGAGATTCTTAAGGATGTGGAGGAAATTGACAATACTGTCATGGTTTCTGCCCGATGAAATTTTGTGTTAATTCTTTTTCTGCCTTTGATTTTAATCAAAATAACGACACTCCGGACGGTTCTAGAAATGGCTCTTTGTGCGGGGGTGAATACGACTCTTCAAGAAGCGGTATTGGCGGATTTTCGGGTACCAATTCTTGTTCCCATGTTGGTGATGTTAAATATATT
>JAILBN010000063.1 GCA_024680915.1 Treponemataceae bacterium
AGTTCCACTTGTGGAATATTTCATGTCTGGGATCACAATCGACATCGAAGCATAAAAAGGCTCCTCTCCGCCGACTCATTGCCGGTAGTGAGGAGCCTTGGTCTCATTTAGAAAATCTGTCCCGAAAGTTTCAACTTCTTCTTTGCGGGGAATCCCTTGTCGAATTTCTCCACATCGGAATCATCCACATAATATCCCTGCGGTGTCTGGTATACACCAGTAACGCCATCGAGGTATCCCGGAATCAGTTCCTTGCAGAGGAAAAAGGAGTCATCCGCGCCTTCCGGCAGGTCATGGTAGCGGATACCAAACTCACGGGCATAAGTAAAGCCGCACTTGCCGTAGAATCCGATATTGCCTTCAAACAGAACAGCGCCATAGCCGAGTCCGGCCGCCTTCTCCAGAGAGTAAGCAAGCAGCACCTTTCCATAACCCTTGCGTTTGAGTTTTGGAGTGATGCCAATCGGCCCCATTGTCAGGACAGGGATCACCTTGCCGTCATCCGCTTCGATAATCGTCTTCATGAACATATTCTGTCCAATCAGTCTGTCATCCTGCTCCATGACGAAATCAAGTTCCTTGATGAAAGCCGGATCATCACGCAACACATGGAGCACATAATGCTCACTGCATCCCGGACGGTACACGTTCCAGAACGATTCTCTGACGAGATTCTCAACTTCTCTATAGTCTTCAGTTCTTTCTAAACGAATGATGTAGTCATTTGTATTCATTGTTTTTCCTCCTGAAAATTGTTGACTGCAATTGCCTTTCAGCGGGAGGTTTGTTTTGATTGTCTGCAAACCTCCCGGTTAGCCGACAATCTCCAGTGTGTTGTACTTTTTCAAACAGCACTCTCCTTAAAATGATTTTTATAATCAAGCCCGAAGGCTTAATCAACAAATTTGAAGCCGCCTATAACTGCAGCCGCATGTATATCAATTCCTGATAACCTGTATTCTTCGAATTAAACCCCCTTGGATTTCGGCCGAATTCCACAAATCCCAGGGTCCGGTACAAAGACAATGCTCTTTCGTTTTCCGCTACCACATTCAGTTCCAGCTGATCGTATCCTGCGTCCCTGGCACACTGAATACATGCCATCGTCAATGCCTTTCCCAATCCAAGCCCCCAATACTCCTTTAGGACACTGATACCGAATTCAGCCCTGTGCTTTACCTTGTATTTATTTCCAACAGCTTCAATACCGGCAGTCCCTGCGATCTTTCCATCAATTACGGCAACAAGCTCCGTTTCATTGGAGCTTATCGTTTTTTCTTTCAGGAACTGTGCTTCCTGTTCCGGGTCAAAACTGTTTTCTTCCGGATAAGACAGCAAATAATCCGTCTCTGCGTGTGTCCGGTTAAAAACCTCGAATACAGTTTTTCCGTCTGTCTCGTTGCCGTTTCGGATCACAGCCTCCTTTCCGTTTCTAAGTTGGATTCTCTGTTCGTACTCCATCTCCTTATCCCTATAAACGGTGATTTCAGCTCACACAGCAGCATTATATCACATATCCGGATTTATGAAGCAAAGAAATAAAAAAGCCCGGCATTTACCCAATGTCATTAACTTAGTAGGACAGTCTGAATGAACAGACTTGACGCATCGTAGATCGTCAGGGTTCGCAAAGGTCATTTCTCTCCGGCTCTTAAGCCTGTTTCAAAAACCAGTTTTATCCCCAGATTGATCATGTTTTCCTCGTGTGTATCAATGTACTCCACGATCCTGCTCTCTTCCTTACGGGTAAATACCGACTCCTCATCGGTAAATACTCTCTTGCGAAAGATATTCTTTGACAGTTCCAGACCGCCCATAAAATTCGTAATGCTTATGGAAGTGAAACCCTTCTTTCCATATTTGAAGATACCTCTGATAATAATTCTCAAATTCCCCCAGGCCTTTGAAGTCAGCTCGTTTTCACGAATAGACGACTTGATAAATTCTTCCAAAGCTTCCTCGGTTATATACCTGAACCTGCATTGTTCAAGTTTTGATGAAACACAGGGTAAATTGAAAGACAAAAAACAAAAAAAGCCGCATACAAAATAGTACGCAGCCTTTTATATAACACGCTTTTTTATTTATCACTTTGCTGTCTTTTTACGCCTGACAGGCTTTTTAGCCTCCTGATACAATAAATCAATCTCTGCCTCCTTTATTTTAGGATACATAACTAGGCGTTTGCGAAACGCCAGAAGCCGCGTAATTACGGCATTCTTTTTGCTACAAAATTAAACAACTCCTCACTGGTTCATGGTAAAATTGAGTTGCCTAGAAACAATCAACCATGCCCCAAAGAAAGGAGTTGTCACCT
>JAILBN010000087.1 GCA_024680915.1 Treponemataceae bacterium
CCGGGCATTACACAGGAGTATATATATATGAAACGAGAAGACATCAACAAGGTGTTGATTATTGGTTCGGGACCGATTGTTATTGGTCAGGCTTGTGAATTTGACTATTCGGGAACTCAGGCTTGTAAGGCTTTGCGCGAACAGGGCTACAAGATTGTTCTGGTTAACTCTAACCCTGCTACTATCATGACTGACCCGGTTATGGCAGACGCTACTTATATTGAACCGCTGAACGTTGAGCGTCTTTCTCAGATTATCGAAAAGGAACGTCCTGACGCACTTTTGCCTAACCTTGGCGGCCAGACTGGTTTGAACATGGCTATGGAGCTGAACAAGGCCGGCGTTCTTGATAAGTACGGCGTTAAGGTTATTGGTGTTAATCTTGATGCTATTGAACGCGGTGAAGACCGCGAAATCTTTAAGGAAACTATGAAGGGACTTGGAATTGATACTCCTCGTTCCGGAATCTGTCATACTATCGAAGGTGCTGAAAAGATTGCTGAAGAAATCGGCTTCCCACTGGTTGTTCGTCCTGCTTATACTATGGGCGGTCAGGGTGGAGGTTTCTGCTACAATGTTGAAGAGCTGCGTACTATTGTTTCAAACGGTCTTGACCTTTCTATAACTCACCAATGTTTGATTGAAGAGTCTATTCTTGGCTGGGAAGAGCTTGAGGTTGAAGTTGTTCGCGACGCTAAGAATCAGATGATTGCTATCTGTTTTATTGAAAACATTGATGCTGTTGGTGTTCATACCGGTGACTCCTTCTGTTCAGCTCCTTTCATGACTATTGATAAAGAGCTTGAAGAGAGACTTAAGAGAGATGCCTTTAAGATTGTTGAGTCGATTGGTGTAATCGGTGGTACTAACGTTCAGTTTGCACATAATCCAAAAACTGGTCGCGTTGTTATTATTGAGATTAACCCTAGAACTTCCCGCTCTTCTGCCCTTGCTTCTAAGGCTACCGGTTTTCCTATTGCACTGATTTCTGCAAAGCTTGCCAGCGGAATGACTTTGGACGAGATTCCTTACTGGCGTGACGGTACTCTTGAAAAATATACTCCGGGTGGAGCTCCTGACGGGGACTATGTTGTTCTTAAGTTTGCACGCTGGGCCTTTGAAAAGTTCCGTGGGGTTGAGGATTCGCTTGGTACTTCCATGAAGGCTGTCGGCGAGGTTATGTCCATCGGTAAGACTTTTAAGGAAACCTTCCAGAAGGCTATCCGTGGCCTTGAAAACGGCCGCTCAGGTCTTGGCTTTGCTAAGGACTTCAACCGTAAATCTGCTGATGAACTTTGCGAAATGCTTAAGACTGCTTCCAGCGAAAGATATTTTCAGTTGTATGAAGCAATCCGTAAGGGTGTTGCTTTGGATAAGCTTGAGGATATTACTCATGTTAAGACTTACTTTCTGCAGCAGATGAAGGAGCTGGTTGAGCTTGAAGAGGAAATGCTTAAGAATCCGGGCCGCGTTCCAGAAGACAAGCTTTTGATTCAGGCTAAGAAGGACGGCTTCAGTGACAAGTATTTGAGCAAGATTCTGAAGGTTTCTGAAAAGGATATCCGTAATCGTCGTAAGGAGCTTGGCGTAACCGAGGCTTGGCTTGCGGTTCCTGTTAGCGGTGTAAAAAATGCTAATTACTATTATTCAACATACAATGCGGAGGACAAGGCTCCTGCAACTACAAACCCTAAGAAGATTATGATTTTGGGCGGTGGTCCTAACAGAATCGGCCAGGGTATTGAGTTTGACTACTGCTGCTGTCATGCGGCTATGCAGCTTAAGGAGCTGGGCTACGAGACAATCATCGTAAACTGTAACCCTGAGACTGTTTCTACTGACTATGATACTTCTGACAAGCTCTACTTCGAGCCTGTTACCACAGAGGATGTTCTTCAGATTTACGAGAAGGAAAAGCCCTTCGGAGTTATCGTTCAGTTCGGTGGACAGACTCCGCTTAATATTGCCCGGGAGCTTCAGGAAAACGGCGTAAACATTCTTGGTACATCAATTGACTCAATCGACATTGCCGAGGACCGTGACCTCTTCCGCCATATGATGGAAAAGCTTGAGATTCCTATGCCGGAAAGTGGAATGGCAATTGACTTTGAAGAAGCCAAGGCTTGTGCAGACAAGATCGGCTATCCCATTATGATTCGTCCTTCCTTTGTTCTGGGCGGCCGCGGTATGGAAGTTATTTATGATGAGGCAACCCTCAAGGAATACGTTGCAAAGGCTGTTGGTGTAACACCGGATAGACCTTTGCTGATTGACCGCTTCTTAAAGAATGCCCTTGAGTGCGAGGCTGATGCTCTTGCAGACAGTAAGCACGTTTACATTCCGGCAGTAATGGAGCACGTTGAGCTTGCCGGCGTTCACTCCGGAGATTCTGCCTGTGTAATTCCTCCGGTTAGTATTCCTCAGAACAATCTGGATACAATCAAGGAATATACAAAGAAGATTGCGGAGGCCCTTCACGTCTGCGGCTTGATGAATATGCAGTACGCTATTGAAGACGGCAAGGTTTATGTTATCGAAGCCAACCCCCGTGCTTCGCGAACTGTTCCTCTTGTTTCAAAGGTTTGTGACACACAGATGGCCCGTCTTGCTACCCGCATGATGCTGGGTGAATCTTTGGAGTCGCTTGGTCTTAAGGACAAGGTTATTCCTTACTTTGGCGCAAAAGAGGCTGTTCTGCCTTGGAGCCGCTTCCCTGGAGTTGACCCTATTCTTGGACCTGAAATGCGTTCCACTGGTGAGGTTCTTGGCCTTGCCGAAAGCTTCCCTCTGGCCTTCTACAAATCACAGGAAGCTGCCGGAAGTGAGCTGCCACATGCCCCTGCTGCCTGGGAAAACAAGAAGGTTCTTATTTCTTTAAGCAACAAGGAAAGCCAGAAGGAAGAGGTGCTTACAATCGGTAGGACCTTGAAGGATCTTGGCTTCACCCTGGTGGCCACAGAGGGAACCGCAGACTTCTACAACAGCAATGGTATAAAGTGCGACCTGGTGAACAAGATTGGTGCCGGCCGCCCTGACGTGGTGGACATGATTATGAACAAGGAAGTCTGCCTGGTTATCAACACTCCGAAAGCCAAACGCAACTACGCCGAAGACCGCAAGACAATCCGCAAGGCTTGTCTCAAGTATAAGGTTTCTTACATCACTACACTTGCGGGTGCTCTGGCAGCGGTTCAGGGTATAGCATCCGTAAAGAACGGTAACGGTGGTGAAGGCGGAGTTCGCTCACTTCAAGAGTATCATTCAATGATTAAGTAGGTGAGCGAGTTTGCGAAGCAAACTCGGTAAGCACGCTTGCGTGCGACTAATATCACTCGCTTATTAAATAAGTGCGAGTTTGCGGAGCAAACTCGGTGAGCACGCTTGCGTGCGACTAATATCATTCGTTGATTAAATAGGCGCGAGTTTTGGCTTAGGCGAAAGCCCGGGCTTTGATCTAAAAGCACCAGTTCTGACTTGGGTTGGATCTGGTGTTTTTTTTTCAGGAAAAACAAACTTTTCTATGTATAATCAGCTCTGTTAGGAAATTCTGTGCTAGAATATTTCTGTAAAAAGAAACAGGAGGCTTTATGTTCTATAAGAATTTCAAGACAGTCACTTATTGTGTGGCTGGTTGGGTCAACCGTGTCACTGAGGAGCAGCTTCGTAAAGATGCGGATTTTTTCCAGAAGTATGTGAAGCTGGACAAAATCTATTTGGAGACATACCGGGATGAGTTTGCCTCCAAGGAAAAAATAGAGATGGTCAAGGGTGTGATGAAGGAATACGGAATAGAAGTTTCCGGCGGAATCACGACTGTGACTCCCAATCTCAATGAAAGCGACAAAAAAAGACAGCGCCTTTTCAATACCTTCTGTTACTGCAATGAAGCCATGAGAGCTCGTCTTAAGGAGGTCAGCGAGTACACGGCCTCCCTCTTCGACGAATTCATCATAGATGACTTTTTCTTCACCCAGTGCATGTGCGAGGACTGCATCCGTGAGAAAGGCAAGAGAAGCTGGCAGGACTTCCGGCTTGAGAAGATGCTGGAGGTTTCCGAGAATCTGATAATAAAGCCTGCCAAAAAGATCAATCCTAAAATCCACATCATAATAAAATATCCCAACTGGCGCGAAAGCTTCCAGGAGACAGGCTATAATCCCGGACAGCAGCGTGAGATTTTCGATTCAATCTACACAGGAACAGAGACTCGCCATGGGGCCCAGCAGGATCAGCACCTGCCCCGTTACCTGAGCTATTCCCTTATGCGCTATTTTGAGAATGTGGCTCCGGGAAGAAACGGCGGAGGCTGGTTTGATCCCTTCGACTGCGACAGAATCGATACTTATCTTGAACAGGCATATCTGACGGCCTTCTCAAAGCCCAAGGAAATCATGATGTTCTGCTGGCCGGCTTTGGCTGGTAACAGAAGAGCGACACCCCTGGGCTTTATGTACGACAGGCTGGATGCTGTGCTGGGCCGGCTGGGAGAGCCCCAGGGCCTTAAGGTCTATATCCCCTTTAACTCTCAGGGGGATGACCATATAGAGGATTTCCTTGGGATGGCGGGTATCCCCATGGAGCCTGTCTGCGATTTCCCTGAGTTCGGTCTTTGCAGCTCCGGAGGAAAAGCTGGGGGCACAGCCTCCTCCTTCCATGCCTTCAATAATTCTGTCCTGGTCACTGCAGCCTCCCTTAAGGACGAAAAAATCGTGGACAAGCTGAAGCTTTTTGTGGCGGCCGGAGGACATGCTGCAGCCACCTCAAGCTTCATGATAGGGGCTTTGGAAAAATACCCTGAGATCAGGGATCTTACCAGTGTCCGCTACACAGGACGGTATCTTGCTGCAGATGAGTTCCAGTACAAGGTCTGCAGCCAGAATGGACGTAATTATATCAAGAGTGGAGAGACCATAGATTTTCCTATCCTTGAGCATCGAAACAACGCTTCCTGGTCTTTGATAAATGCAGGCCATGGGGAGTACCATGAGAGCATCCTCTGTTACGATACCTACGGAAAAGGCCGCTTCACCGTGCTTACTCTGCCTGATATGCCTTCAAGAATCTACAAGCTGCCTGCTCCTGTCCTGACCGCAATCCGGGAGGAGCTTGAGGTTTCAGGCATCTGGCTTGACTGTGGCAGTGGAGTTTCCCTTTTCACCTATGACAACAAATGCTTCGGGCTTTACTGCTATACCTGGGACGGATGTGCTCCTTTGGATTTCAATGTCCATATCCGGGGAAAAATCAAAGAGCTTGTCCCTATCCCTGACAGTGACATTCCTAATCCTTGGAAATCGAAACTCCTCGATCCCTTGTACGCAAGGAGTCTTGGCAGGCATTACACAGGCAGCTCTATCCCTGCCACACTTGAAGCTGAGATAAAGGCCAATGACTTGAGTGATAAATCCACTCCGAAGAAGGGTGCTGACTCAGGAGAAGGTATTTGCGATTCCTGTGAGACAGTTTTCAATATCCGTATGATGCCGGGAGATTTCCAATTTTTCCAGATTAAGGAGTGATTCAGGAGAAAATATGGATAGCATTCTTATCAAGTATACCACCCGTGAGCAGAGGGAGGAGATTGTCCGTAATTCTCTTGGTGATGATTATGATTTGGGCTGTGGCGTGGAGTCCGCTGGAATAGATTACCAGCTTTATATAGACGGTAAGATGGAGCTCCGGGACCTGAACGCACAGGCCCGCTGCGGCTTGCAGGTTGCCCATCCTGAGGAAAACAAGAGGGGCTGTATGATGTGACTGACCTTGACAAGAGGAGGTCAATTCACTAACATAAAAGCATCACGACAAAGAGGTCGTAGATAATGGTTCGAATACTCGAATCACTGTCTACGGCCTCTTTTTTTTTGCCCTTTGCCTTGGGGTTGGAGGTTTTTTTTATGTGCGGTTTCGTAGGATGTTTTGATTTGGATAGCGGGAGCAGGCCTATTGATCAAGGATTAAGAGAGGAGCTTCGTTCTCAGGTTCTGGAGATGAGCAAGAGAATCCGGCACAGGGGGCCTGACTGGAGCGGAGTTTATACCGGCGACAATGCCATTTTGAGCCATGAAAGGCTTTCCATCGTCGACCCTCTTTCCGGCAAACAGCCCTTGGTCAGCGATGACGGAAAAATCATCCTGGCGGCTAATGGTGAGATCTACAATCACAAGAGCCTGCGACAGGAATTCCAAGGCAGCTACAAGTTCAGGACTGGCAGTGATTGCGAGGTCATAATCCCTCTTTATAAGGAAGCCATGAAAAGGTTTGAGAATTCCTCCTGCTCAAAAGAGGCTTCGTCCTCCTCGGCTGCCTTTTGCGATTTTACCACGATGATAGAAAAGCTTTCCGGCATCTTCGCCTTCGCCTTGTATGACAGTGAGCGGGATGTCTATCTGATTGCCCGGGATGAGATTGGAGTCATCCCCCTTTACCAGGGCTGGGACAAGAACGGCCGCTACTATGTGGCCAGCGAGCTTAAGGCCTTGGAGGGTGAGTGCGTATCCATAGAGGAGTTCCCCAACGGCAGCTACCTTTTTTCAGGGGCAAGCGTCCGCTGGTACAAACGCCCTTGGGAAGCCTACGACAGTGTGAAGTCTGCGGCAAGAGCCACGGATGACAAGGGTCAAGTCATAAATCCTGCAGTTATAGACAAGGTTCGTAACGGTCTTGAAGCTGCTGTAAAGGCCCAGCTTATGAGTGACGTTCCTTACGGAGTTCTCTTGAGCGGCGGTCTTGATTCTTCAATCATAGCGGCTATAACTCAGAAATATTCAAAGAAGCGTATAGAGACAGACAGCAGGGAAAGCGCCTGGTGGCCCCAGCTCCACTCCTTCGCCGTGGGCCTTGAAGGCTCCCCTGACTTGATCGCTGCCCAGAAAGCCGCGGACTACATCGGCACCGTGCACCACGAGGTTCACTTCACAATTCAGGAGGCTCTGGATGCCCTTCCTGACGTAATCTACCACATAGAGACCTACGACATAACCACGGTCCGGGCCAGTACCCCCATGTACCTTCTTGCCAGGGTCATAAAATCCATGGGTATAAAAATGGTCCTGAGCGGAGAGGGCAGTGACGAGCTTTTCGGCGGCTACCTTTACTTTCACAAGGCTCCCAATGCCAGGGAATTCCACGAGGAGCTGGTCCGCAAGATGAGTAAGCTCCATCTTTACGATTGCCTCAGGGCTAACAAAAGTCTTATGGCCTGGGGCGTGGAGGGGCGGGTCCCCTTCCTGGACAAGGACTTCATCGACATCGCCATGGGACTGAACCCTAGTGACAAAATGAATATAAAGCTGTCTGGCAGCGCATCAAAGTCAGCTGGAGCAAGTCCGGCTTGCGGGGCAGGCGGACAGCGCATCGAGAAGTGGATTTTGCGTAAGGCCTTCGAGGATATGCTGCCTGAGGAAATCGTATGGCGGCAGAAGGAGCAGTTCTCTGACGGTGTTGGCTACAGCTGGATAGATACTCTGAAAAAAATCACTGAGGAGAAGGTCAGCGACCAGGAGTTCGCCCGCAGGGAAAACCGCTTCCCGGTGAATCCTCCAAAAACCAAAGAAGAATACTACTATCGGGAGATATACAGCCGGCTTTTCCCCAGCGACAGTGCGGCAAAATGCGTGCCCCACGAGGCTGGAGTGGCCTGCAGCACGGCCAAAGCTCTGGAATGGGATGAGGCTTGGAAGAATATGGATGAACCCTCGGGGCGTTCAATCGCAGGGGTTCATGAGAAATCCTATTGATACTGAATGCGATGTTCGCGCTACGAACTAATGGAGTTTTACTATGTCTAAGTTTATTTTCGTAACTGGTGGCGGACGTTCGCGCTGCGAACTTACCGAGTTTACTTGCTCGCAGGCTCGCTCGCAAACTCGTAGCTTTATGGAGTTTTACTATGTCTAAATTCATATTTGTTACCGGTGGCGTTGTTTCGGGATTGGGAAAGGGGATTACCGCGGCCAGCCTTGGTAGGCTTTTGAAGTGCCGGGGGCTTAAGGTGACCAGCCAGAAGCTTGATCCCTATATGAACGTTGATCCAGGCACCATGAGCCCCTTTCAGCACGGAGAAGTTTTCGTCACTGACGATGGGGCAGAGACCGACCTGGATTTGGGCCATTATGAGCGTTTCATAGACGAGAACCTGACCCGTTATTCCAATCTTACCAGCGGCAGGGTTTACTGGAATGTCCTCAACAAGGAACGACAGGGAGAGTATCTGGGGCAGACTGTCCAGATTATTCCCCACGTAACCAACGAGATTAAGGATTTCGTGCTGAAAAATGCCGAGGTTTCCGGTGCAGATGTGAGCATTGTGGAGGTGGGCGGAACCATCGGTGATATAGAGAGCCAGCCCTTCCTGGAGGCAATCCGCCAGCTTGCCCTGGAGGTAGGTCGCAGAAACTGTCTTTTTATCCATGTCTGCCTTGTGCCCTATATCAGCGGCTCGGACGAGTTCAAGAGCAAGCCCACCCAGCACTCGGTAAAGGAGCTTATGGCAGTGGGTATCCATCCTGATATCATTGTGGCCCGCTGTGACAAAGAGATTCCCACGGACATCCGTAAAAAGATTTCTCTTTTCTGTAACGTGGGTGAGGATTGCGTTATAAACAACACCACATGCAGAAGTCTTTACGAGGTTCCCCTCATGCTCCACGCCCAGAATATGGACCAGGTGGTATGCCGGGACCTGGGCTTTGATAATGCGATAAACAAGCTTTCCCTGTCAGAATGGTCACGGATGGTGGAGACCATTCATGCCAGAGAGGGGGAGATACAGATTGCCCTTGTGGGAAAATATGTTAAGCTCCATGACTCCTACCTAAGTATAGTTGAGTCCTTGAACCACGCCTCCTTCGTGGTGGGAAAGTCAGTTAAGATAAAGTGGGTGGACAGCGACAGCGTCACGGACGAGACAGCCCCTGAGGTTTTCGCCGATTGCAAGGGAATCATCCTGCCGGGTGGCTTCGGCCAGAGGGGAATTGAAGGCATGATCTGCTCCTGCCGCTATGCAAGGACACACAAGCTTCCTTATTTCGGAATCTGCCTGGGAATGCAGATTGCCGTCATAGAGTTCGCCCGTTCAGTACTGGGCTATGCCGATGCCAACTCCCGCGAGTTCGATGAGCTTTGCGACCATCCTGTCATAGACCTGATGAAAAATCAGGAGGGAGTGATAAAGGGCGGTACCATGAGGCTGGGAAGCTATCCCTGCAAGGTGACGCCCTCCACGATTCTGGCCAGAGCCTATGGAAAAGCTTCCATGTCTGAGTCAGAGGATAGTCTGCTTATAAATGAGCGGCATCGTCACCGCTATGAGTTCAATAATGATTATCGTGAGGAGATGAAGGCCGCCGGACTTATTATAAGCGGAATCTCCCCGGACGAAAGCCTTGTGGAGGCAGTGGAGCTGGCCGGTCAGTTCCTTGTGGGCGTACAGTTTCATCCCGAATTCAAAAGCCGGCCGAATGCCGCAGGTCCCCTTTTCGTGGAGTTTTTGAAGGCCTGTAATCAGGAGCAATAGATGAGTGGGAAAAAATCGGTTGAGAAGTCCAAGGAAAATGTCTTGGTTCAGAGCGCCTCTGACAAAGACCTTGGAAAAGTCCCTGTGAAAGCACCTGGCAAAGTCCCTGGGAATCACTGCAATAAAGGGAGCCAGTGCTCTGAAGAGTCCAAATGCTTTGAAGGGCCTAAATCTTCTGAAGGGCCCCAAAGCTCTGTGGTCAGCTCTCAAAAAGAGGCCTACCTGATTCTTGCCGACGGCACTGTTTTCAAGGGGCTTTCCATTGGAGCCAGCGGTTCTGTCATAGGCGAGACTGTTTTCACCACAGGAATGACAGGCTACCTGGAGACCCTCACCGACCCCAGCTACTACGGTCAGATAGTCACCCAGACCTTCCCCCTTATAGGCAACTACGGCCTTATCCCGTCGGACTTTGAGAGCCGAAAATCCTGGGTACGGGGTTACATAGTCCGGGAGCTTTGCCAAAAGCCCAGCAACTTCCGCTCCTCAGGCGACCTGGACAGCTTCCTTAAGGCTCAGGGAATCGTGGGCATCTGCGGTATAGACACCCGGGCCCTGACCAAGAAGCTGAGGGATGTGGGTGTCATGAACGGAATGATTGTGAGCGGAAAGACCGCCCATGATTTTACTTCCCGCCCGCAAAAAGTTCCTGCCGCTGATTTTCTTGAAAAAATAAAGGCCTACACAATTACGGAGGCCGTAAAAGCCGTGAATATAAAGGAGGGGAAGGCCTCGCTCGAAACTTCGCACATTCGTGCTCGTTGCGAATACCCCTCGTCGCGAGTTTTCGTAGAAAACTCGGTAAGTTCGCCTTTGGCGAACGACCTACCCCTTCCCCCTGGGGGGACGCAGCAAGACTGCTTACCCCCCAAACCCCCGTACTCAAGCCAAGAGACTTCAAAAACTGCCCCTGCCAAGCGTGTTGTCCTCTTCGATTTCGGGGCCAAGGCAAATATCCAGAGGGAATTGGAAAAACGTGGCCTTCTTGTCTCTGTAGTGCCCTTCGATACCACAGCAGAAGAGGTCCTATCCCTCAAGCCCGACGGAATCATGCTCAGCAACGGCCCCGGCGACCCGGCCGAAAACACAGGCCTTATTGAAGAAATCAGGAAGCTGTGTGAGTGGAATAAAAGCCTTGTGGAAGCTGGTGCTGGAGAAAAATGCGCTGAAGCCTGCCAGACAAGGGGAAAGCTTATCCCTATTTTCGGTATCTGCCTTGGTCACCAGATGCTGGCTCTGGCCCGGGGAGCAAAAACCAGTAAGCTCAAATACGGACATCGCGGTGGCAATCACCCTGTAAAGGACACCTCTTCCGGCCGTGTCTACATCACAAGCCAGAACCACGGCTACGCGGTGGAAGCCTCAAGCCTGCCGGCCTGTGCCCGCCTAAGCTTCGTTAACGTGAATGACGACACCTGCGAGGGGCTGGACTACACCGACATCCCGGCCTTCAGCGTCCAGTTCCACCCGGAAGCCTGCGGCGGTCCCCATGACACAAACTTTTTGTTCGACAAGTTTTTAGAGATGCTTGGCTGATTGGACTTTGGGCTTTTTAGACAGGCTTTATAAAATCAAGCTTTTTCCGCTTTTATGAGAAGGAAATCCGGCTTGTGTAAAAGCTTGTGATTATCAGGATTCTCCTTGAGCATCTCCTCAGAAGGAGCGGGCTCTATCATCTCTTTTATTTGGAAATCGGCTTTGACCAGACTGTTTATTATGGACGAGAAGGTCCGGTGATATTTCACAACGCCGTCTACAAGCCACTTTTGTTCTCTTTTTCCTTGGACACTATAATTAGAAATATTTGCATAGAGCTTATGTCCCTCTTTATCCAGGGTCCACCTCTCACCTGAGGAAAAGCAGGTGGTCAAGGGGTTTTCCTGGGAGAATACCAGACTTCCGCCGGCTTTCAGCAGCTTGTGGATATTTTTGACCAGTTCATCAAAGTTTTCTACGTAATGAAAGGCAAGGGAGCTTACCACAAGGTCAAACTCCTCCTTCAAAGCAGGAATATCCTCCATAGGCATATTAAGATATTCTACCCTGGGGTGTGAGTTTTCTTCACGGGCAATTTCAAGCATCTTTGAGGAAATATCAAGTCCGATGACCTTTGAAGCCCCTTTCTGGGCAAAAAGAAGGCAGTTCTCTCCATAGCCGCAGCCCAGATCCAGAACCTTCTTGTGGGTCAAATCCGGCAGGAGAGAGAAAAGTGCCGGCTTCTCATAAAGGTTATTGGCGCTGTTTTTATAATCCCTGAGGCTTTTATAACCTTGGAAAAAAGCTTCATTGTCGTATATGTTTTGCTTTGACATTCCATTATCCTAATGGGTTTGCAGCCCCAAGTCAAAGGCTTTTCGAATTTCTCTTTTTCCACTTCCCAAAAAGCTGTTTTTTCGTTATAGTATCCCCAGTCAAAGGCGACACTATCCTTAGAGATGGTGTCGCCTTTTTTTTGTTGATGGGGATATTTTGGCAGGCAGGGAATTGTTAGCCGCATGCTGCCATTATACCTGTTCGGGAGGTGTGTTTTGTCCTTGAAGAAAGATATTCATAAGGTGATGATCATAGGCTCCGGCCCCATTGTCATAGGGCAGGCGGCAGAATTCGACTACGCCGGCAACCAGGCTTGTAAGGCCTTGAAGCAGCTGGGCTTGGAGGTCTGCCTTGTGAACTCCAACCCGGCGACTCTTATGACTGACAGGACAATGGCTGACCAGATATACCTGGAGCCTCTTACCCTGACCACTCTTGAGCGTATTATCGAAAAAGAAAAACCAGATTCCCTGCTTTCCACCCTGGGAGGTCAGACAGGACTTACCCTGAGTATGGAGCTTGCTAAATCGGGCTTTTTGGAAAGTCACGGGGTTCAGCTGCTGGGAGCCCGGCCGGCCACAATTGACAAGGCTGAGGACAGGCAGCTTTTCAAGGACACCATGGAAGCCATAGGGGAGCCCTGTATTCCTTCCAAGGTTGTGACCAGCTACGAGGCCGCTTCTGACTTCGTCCATAATGAGATAGGCTTTCCTGCCATTATCCGGCCGGCCTTTACCCTGGGGGGCACCGGGGGCGGTATAGTGAGCAATGACAGGGAGCTTGACGAGATTGCCCACAACGGACTTCACCGTTCTCCCATCCATCAGATACTGGTGGAGAAATGCATATCCGGCTGGAAGGAAGTCGAGTTCGAGGTTATGCGAGATTCCAAGGGAAACGTGATAACAGTCTGCTCCATGGAGAACTTCGACCCGGTGGGCGTTCATACGGGAGACTCCATCGTTATAGCTCCCACAGTGACCCTTGCTGACAGGGAATATCAGATGCTGCGCTCGGCGGCCCTGAACATTATAAGTGCCCTGGAGATTGAGGGTGGCTGTAACTGTCAGTTTGCCTTGAATCCTGAAAGCTTTGAATATGCTGTGATAGAAGTGAATCCCCGTGTCTCCCGGTCCTCGGCCCTTGCCAGCAAGGCTACCGGCTACCCCATCGCCAAGGTGGCCGCCCTTATTGCGGTAGGGCTTACCCTGGATGAGATTCCCAACTTCGTCACAAAAAAGACCAAGGCCTGCTTTGAGCCGGTGCTGGACTATGTGGTGGTGAAAATGCCCAAGTTCCCCTTCGACAAATTCGTTTATGCCGCCAGAAAGCTGGGCACCCAGATGAAGGCCACCGGCGAGGTCATGGCCATAGGTCAGAGCTTTGAGGAGGCCATTCTTAAGGCTGTGCGGGGCCTTGAGGTGGGAGTGAAGGATTTGAACCTGCCTGCTTTTGAGAAAGAAGGGGATGAGAAAATCAGGGAGAGGGTAGGCCAGTGCAGTGACCAGAGGATTTTTGCCCTTTACCAGGCTCTTAAGCGGAGCCTTTTCAGTGTGGAAGAGCTTCACCATATAACGAAGATTGACAAGTGGTTTTTGTGGAAGCTGGAGAATATAGTAGAGCTGGAAAAGCAGGCTGAGGAAGCGGCCACGAAAGCTGAAGCGGCCGAGAAAGCCGGAGCTGCCGCCAAGACCCAAGGCAAGGGCTCTTCTTCAAAACTTTTATTTCCTCCCCGCTCCTTCAAAATGGTTGACACCTGTGCCGGCGAGTTCGATGCGGAGACTCCCTATTTTTATTCCACCACAGGCGGTGAAAATGAGGCTGAGCTTTTCTTGAAAGAGGGTAGCGGGGGTTTTACGGGGGCGGCAGCCCCTGTAGAAGGGGGTGTCGGCGCGACCTTGTGCGCCGCAGGGGGAAGGCCTTCCCCCTCCCAGTCCTCCAAGGGGACCATCGTGGTTTTGGGGTCGGGTCCTATCCGTATTGGTCAGGGAATTGAGTTCGACTATTCTTCGGTCCAGTGCATCTGGGCCTTGAAAAAGCTGGGCTATCAGGTGGCTATCATCAACAATAATCCGGAGACTGTCTCCACAGATTTTGATATTGCTGACCGGCTTTATTTTGAGCCGCTGACTCCTGAGGATGTGATGAATGTCCTGGCTGTGGAAAAGCCCTTGGGGGTTGTGGTGGCCTTTGGTGGCGGGACTGCCATCAAGCTGGCGAAATTTCTGGACGGGCAGGGAGTCCGCATTTTTGGAACCAGTGCCGATGCCATAGATCTGGCGGAGGACAGGGAGCGCTTTGAGGAGCTTTGTGAGAAGCTTTCCATCAACCGACCCCGGGGTATTACGGTATTCACGGAGGTGGAGGCTCTGGAGGCAGGCGCACGCTTGGGCTACCCTGTTCTTATGAGGCCCAGCTATGTTCTGGGCGGTCAGAATATGATCATTGCCCGTAACAGTGCCGACGTGAAGGAGTACATGAAGATTATCCTGAGGGGCGGAATCGAGAATCCAATCCTTATCGATAAATACATGGAGGGTAAGGAGCTGGAGATTGACTGCATCTGTGACGGTGAGGATGTGCTTATTCCCGGTATTATGGAGCATGTGGAGAGGACGGGTATACATTCCGGTGACTCTATCGCAGTTTATCCACCCTGGAGCTTTACCCCGGAGATGACCCGGGAGGTGGTGGAGAAGTCTACTGCCATGGCTCTGGCCCTTGGGACCAAGGGCTTGGTGAACATCCAGTGGCTTTTTTACCAAGGCCAGCTGAACATTATTGAGGCCAATCCCCGGTCAAGCCGCACGGTTCCCTATTTGAGCAAGGTTACCGGCATTCCCATGGTGGAGCTTGCCACGCGGGCCATGCTGGGGGAAAGGGTCCGGGACCTGGGCTTCGGAACCGGTCTTTACCGCCGGCCTTCCTACTATGCGGTAAAGGTACCTGTCTTCAGCTTTGAGAAGCTTATGGACGTGGATACCCACCTGGGGCCGGAGATGAAATCCACCGGCGAGGTTCTGGGTATTGCTGCCAGCCGGGAGGAGGCTCTTTTCAAGGGAATGGCGGCGGCCGGCTGGAAGATGCTTCACCCCAAAGCTGCGACCGCCGGAAATGAGGCGGTTTCGACCACAGGAGCGGTTGGAGCTTCTGGTGGGGCTTGGGGCGAAGGGGCTGCGACCGCTGGGGAGTCTGCGACCGCCGGAGGGGCTGCTACCAGTGGCGCCACTGCGGGAATCCTCTTTTCTGTCCGTCAGTCCGACCTGCCTGAGCTGCCGGAGCTGGCCCGTAAGTTCTACCAGCTGGGCTTCAAGCTCTATGCCACAACTGGAAATGCCGTCACCATAGAGCGCAGCGGTATGCCAGTCACCCATGTGGCCAAGGTCCACGAGGATTACCACAATAACGTTATGACCCTGCTGGAAAGCGGTAAGGTTGTCTATGTGGTCTCCACCTCGGCCAAGGGACGGGACCCGGTGGCAGAAAGCGTTAAGCTGCGCCGTCTTGCCGTGGAGAGGGATATTGATTGCTTCACAGCCCTGGACACAGCCAATGCACTGGCTGACTGTCTTTTGTCCGGTTATAGCTTGGAAAAAGCCCAGTTGCTTGATATTTGTAGATTATAGAATAAGTCCTATAGAAGCAGTATAATTTTTGAAGAGGTGAAATATGTACACAGAAAGCGAAGTTTTGGATTATGTGAAAGAAGAGGATGTTAAGTTTGTCCGCCTTGCCTTTTTTGACTTAAAGGGTGTTCAGAAGAATATCTCCATTATGGCGGGTCAGCTGGAAAATGCCTTCCGCAACGGGGTCAGCTTTGATGCCTCGGCCATATACGGCTTTGAGAAAGCTGAGAAATCCGACCTCTTTCTATTTCCTGATCCTGCCACCCTTTCTGTTCTTCCCTGGCGCCCAACTGCAGGTAAGGTAGTCAGAATGTTCTGTACCATAAAATACCCAGATGGCCGGGAATATGAGAAGGATTGCCGCACCCTGCTCCGCAATACCGTTAAAAGGGCAAAGGATGAGTACGGCATAGATTTCAGAATCGGTACGGAGATTGAATTTTACCTCTTTAAGCTTGATGAGAAGGGTGAGCCCACAAAGATTCCTTTCGATAACGCCAGGTATATGGATATTGCCCCCATGGATAAGGGAGAGAATATCAGACGGGAAATCTGCTTTACACTGGAGCAGATGGGTATTCAGCCTGAGACCAGTCACCACGAGGAAGGTCCCGGCCAGAACGAGATAGACTTCCATTACTCCGATGCGGTGACTGCCGCAGATAATGCCGCTACCTTCAAGTGGATTGTCCGGACTCGGGCTGCCAATGCAGGACTTTATGCGGATTTCTCCCCTAAACCCCTGGAGAATGAGGCTGGAAGCGGACTGCATATAAACCTCTCCTGCTCAGATTCTTCTAAAAATCTCAATGCCCTGGCAGGAATACTCAAACATGCGGAGGAAATCACCTATTACCTTAATTGCAAGGGAGAGTCTTACCTAAGATTGGGTGAGAAGAAAGCACCCAAGTATATCTGCTGGGGACCGGAGAACCGCCTTGCCCTTATCCGACTGCCGGCTGTGACCACGGCCTCTTCCCAGCGTCTGGAGATACGCTCCGCTGACTGCGAATGCAATATCTATCTTGTGCTTAATCTTTTGATTCATGCCGCACTGGATGGAATAAAGAATAATCTGGAGCCGCCGGCAGCCATGGCGGGTGACGGCATGAGTGAACAGCTGGCAAAGGACGCAGGGCTTAAAAGCCTGCCTTCATCCCTGGACGAGGCGAAAAGGCTTGCGGAAGCCAGCAGCTTCGTCAAGGAAGCTCTTGGCTTTTAGGGGAATTAAATGACTGCTGATACACACAGCGTTCTTGTGGTGACGAAGGACAGTAAGCTTTCCTCCATGACCAGCACCTTCCTTATGCCTCCTCTTTTTGACACTCAGATTGTGGGTGATTTCAACGAGGCCCGCCGTATGACCTCCGAGCGTGTCTACAATATAGTGCTGGTGGATTATGGTGAAGGAGCCGGCGTGGATTTTGCCAGGGACCTTTCGGATTCTCTCAGTACTATCCTTTTGCTTACACCCCAGACCCTTTACGAGGAGATAAGCTACCGGGTGGAAGGCTACGGTATAATAACGGTGGGCACACCCTTTGACCAGTTCATCTTTTACAACAACCTTAAGACTGCCATTGCAGTCAGCTACAAGGTGAAGATGCTGCAAAGCCAGACTACAAAGCTTAAGATAAAGATGGAGGAGATCCGCCTGGTCAATCGTGCCAAGATGCTGCTTATGCAGACCTTGAAGCTGACGGAGCAGGAAGCCCATCACTATATTGAGAAGGAAGCCATGAACCGCGGCCTTAGAAAGACCGCAGTCGCTGAGGAGATTATCAAAACCTACGGTTGATTATCTGAAGGATACTTATATATCAGCGTCGGATTTTCATTCTTCTGCCTATTCCAGATATTCGTAGGCGTAGCTGAAGGGATCCTCTCTCATCAGGCATTGGTCACCCAGCTCCATGACCAAGCCACCGCATTCTGAGGACTCCTCCCATTCAGGCAGTGGCTTCCCCTTGGAGTCGCTGCCATTGGGATTCCCTGTCTTTATGAAATTCAGCCAGTAGGAGCTCATAATCTCTTCCAGCTCATAATCCCTCTCAGAGTATCTGTCGTTTTCAGGCACATTATGGTAGGCATAGATTATCTCGCCTGAGTGGTTGGTGCCTACGGAGCCGTTCTCCCGGGAAAAATAATATTCCCATACGGGCCGTCCCTGCTCCCTCATGAAGGCTGTCCAGCAGTCGTGAGGGTAAGTGAAGCAGACAACTGAGAAAATATCTGTGTAAAGAGCTTTTGCCTCTTTGTTGCTTTTTACAGGATGCTTTTCAAGGAATTCCTCTGTCCTGTCCTTGAAAGAAGGTCTCAGCAAGTCTGCTATATTGCCTTTCGTCACATGGGTAAAGAAGGCGAAGCCGAAGCCTTCCCTCTTGTTGAAGCCGTTGAGCAGGGCTTCCTCATTGTTCTGTCCATTCTTGTATATCTGGTAGGGTGTATCAGGCAGAGCGTAACCGTCCACCGTCATGGAATTATTAGCATAATCAGTTTTTATCAGCTTTTCTGCAGGAATCGCCCGCATCTCTTCTATGCTTGTGGCTTTGAACTCTTTTTTTATGTCCTCACCCATTTCAAGGGCGGCTTCCATGGTGCGGAAGGTGTGGGGAGGAGTTTCCTGCACGATAGAGGAGCTTTCAGCAATGGCCCGGCGGAAAAGTCCCTTGGCCAGAGGACTGGCGCAAAGAGCGTTCACTGAGGAGGATCCTGCGGATTCTCCGGCAATCGTCACATTGCCTGCGTCTCCGCCGAAAGAGGCTATATTTTCCTGAACCCATTCCAAGCCCTTGATCTGGTCCAGAAGTCCGTAGTTTCCTGTAGTTCCATGGGGACTTTCTGCCGCAAGAGCCTCATCGGCGAAGTAACCGAAAACCCCCAGTCTGTAGGCTAGGGTCACCACGATAATTCCTTGCTTAGAAAGAGCCTCTCCGTCAAAATGTTCATGCCAGTTCTGTCCGCTCATAAGGCTTCCACCATGGATATAAACCAATACGGGCAGCTTTTCTTCCATCTTTTCAGCTCCCACAGGCTTCCACACGTTCAGATAAAGGCAGTCCTCGCTCATGGCTGCCTTATATGTGCGGCTTGTGTCCTGGTGGGTGTAAAGATTCATCAGAAAATTGAAAAAAGCACTGTTCTGAGTCTGCATAGCCATAGGAGGAAAGTGGTCGGCCTTGTAGATACCCTCCCAAGGGATGACGTCCTCTGGTTCCTTCCACCGTAAGTCGCCCACAGGGGGAGCTGCAAAGGGGATGCCGGCATAGATTTCTACTGTCCCGTCATCACTGATTATGCCTTGGATATCTCCGCCGGATACCCTTACACATTCTGTGGTCAAAGGTGCTTCCCCTTCTACCGGACTGACTGCGTCTTTCGTAGTAGTACAGGATGCCAGCATAAAGACCCCCGCTATGATTACCGCAAAAAATACGGTATATGTCGATTTATTTATAAACTGCTTCATAAACTCCATAATATCAAATTCTTATATAAAATAACAGTATATAGGAAGTGTCCGAAAAGCTTTTTTCAGCTTGGGTTTGTCAGTTGAGTTTGTCAGTTGAGTTTGTCAGCTGAGTTTGTCGGCGGGCTCTGCACCCAAGTCTGGCATGCAGACAAGCTATAGGGGGCTTGTTGCTGCCGGTCAAGCAGCTTTTACGGGCTGGCTCTGCTTCTTATGCTTTGGTTTTGTGGTTAGCTTTCTGGCTCTGCCGCTCAAGCCACTTTCTCCGGTGTACTGGGGATACTGATGCCCCCCGAATATTCCATATTCTTCAAAAAAAAGATATAATGCGCCTATGGAAACACGTAACATTTTTGAGAACCTTTCATGTATCGATCACAGATACTCTTTGTCGGAGGCCGATGCTTTCGCCGGTCTTTCTAAATACATTTCAGAAGAGGCCAGCATCCGTTCCTGCGCCAAGTGCGAGGCGGCTCTTGTTAAAGCCCATCTTAAGATCCGGGGGCAGCTGACAGACCAAGTAGCATGCAAGCTGGACCAGGTGGCGGACAATATCGACCCCCAGGAGGTCTATGCCGAGGAAGAGAAAACAAAGCATAATATCCGTGCCTTGGTGAACGTTATGAAGACTAAGGTCGATTCAGAGATCGGCCCTCTTATCCACCTGGGTGCCACCTCCGTGGATATTTTGGACACGGCTCTCAGCTGCCGTATGCGTGACGTTACCCAGAATGTAGTGCTTCCAGAACTGAAAAAGCTTGAGAATTACCTTTGCGACATTGCGGAGCGTGAGTGCGCAACCCCCCAGGTGGGCCGTACCCACGGACAGCATGCCGTTCCCATAACCTTCGGCTGGAGCATTGCTGAATTCGTCAGCCGCCTTGGAAAGTCCATCCTCCGCATCGAGGAGCTTTCCAAGCAGCTTGTGGGTAAGCTTGCCGGCCCTGTGGGAAGCTACAACGGTCCTTCCATGATCGTAAAAGACCCTGAGGAGCTGGAGCGCATTTACACCAACTTCCTGGGCCTTGCTCCCAGCGAATACTCCAATCAGCTGGTGGAGCCCGAATACGTCCTCCGCCTGCTCCTTGAGATGAACGTGGCCTTCGGAATCATCGCCAACCTGGCTGATGACCTTCGTAACCTGCAGAGAAGCGAGATCGGTGAGGTTTTCGAATACTTCTCTGCCACACAGGTGGGCTCCTCCACCATGCCCCAGAAGAGAAATCCCTGGAACAGCGAGCACGTAAAGTCCCTGTGGAAGGCCATGTGCCCCCGTGTCATCACCTTCTATATGGATCAGATTTCCGAGCATCAGAGGGATCTTACCAACTCCGCCAGTCAGCGTTTTATCTCTGACTATGTGTCTGGCTTTACCATGGCCGTTGCCCGCATGAACAGCGTGGTCAAGGGACTTCAGGCCGATAAGGAGGGCATGGCCCGCAACCTGGAGAATGCCGGCGGTAAAGTAAAGGGCGGTGTTCTTGCAGAGCCAGCCTACATCCTTCTGGGAGAGGCAGGCTACAATGATGGTCACGAGATTATCCGTAAGATTACCCTGGAAGCGGAGCAGACGGGAAAAACCTTCTTTGAGGTGCTTAAAACCCATGAGAAGGAATATAAGGACATCACCGCCCAGCTGGAGAAACTGGGGGTAGAGAACCCGGCCAGCTTCTTCGAGCATCCGTCAAACTACTGCGGTCTTGCGGCTCTTAAGTCCAAAAGGCTTGCCCAGAAGTACCGGGAATTGATGAAATAAACAGGCGGGGTTTGCGCCAAAAATACCGCGAACTCTGCAAGTAACACACATTGCATAATCCTTACAAATGAAGGTCCTCGTTGAAAAGAGGCGTGCTGAAATAGCGTTCTGCCGTATCCGGCAGGACCGTCACCACGGTCTTGCCCTTACCTAGCTTTCTTGCAAGCTCAAGAGCCGCAGCAACGTTAGTTCCGCTTGAGATGCCGCACATGATGCCTTCTTTCCTGGCCAAATCGCGGGAAGTACGGATTGCCTCCGCATCTGTAACAATGTAGATGTCATCGTAAATATCCTGATTCAAATTCTCAGGAATCAATCCGTCCCCAATCCCCATCTGAAGATGAGTACCCACAGTTCCGCCTGCAAGAATAGCCGCATTCTCCGGCTCCACAGCCCAGATCGTAATCTCAGGGTTCTTGGCCTTAAGAGCTTCACCAATGCCGGTGATTGTGCCACCAGTACCTATGCCGGAACAGAAGCCGTCAATGGGACCATTAACGTCCTCAAGGATTTCCATAGCGGTTGATGAACGGTGGACAGCCGGATTCGCAGGATTTTCGAACTGCTGAGGAATATAGACATGGGGATCTTCGTGCTGCATACAGAAAGCTGTATTTATACACTCATCTATACATGCGCCTATGTCTCCGGAGTCGTGAATCAGCATGACTTCTGCGCCATAGTGCTTTACCAGCTTTCGCCGCTCCTCACTTACAGAATCCGGCATGATGATGATTGTGCGGTAGCCGCGGACAGCCCCGATCAATGCCAGCCCTATGCCCTGGTTGCCGCTCGTGGGCTCTACAATCACTGTGTCTTTATTGATAAGACCTTTTTCCTCGGCCTCTACGATCATGTTGTAGGCGGTGCGCGTTTTTATGGAGCCTCCCACATTAAGCCCCTCGAATTTAACCAGCACACGGGCGGCGTTTTCATCCTTCATCCGCTGAAGCTCAATTAAAGGCGTATGACCGATTGCGTCTAAAATTGTCTTGTATATCATTTGTGGCAAATGCGACGCTCGCACTCCTTGTAAATCTCAGAAGTCTTGGCCACAACCTCAGCCGGAACTTCTTTGATGCTGGGGTCGCCCGCCAGATTGTTGGCCTTAAGCCAGTCGCGGATAAACTGCTTGTCATACGATGCCGGGCTTCCTCCCACCTGATACTTGGAGGCATCCCAGAAGCGTGAGCTGTCCGGAGTGAGAACCTCGTCTCCCAGCACAAGCTCCCCCTTCTCATCAAGCCCGAACTCGAACTTTGTGTCCGCTATGATGATTCCGTTCTTTGCGGCGTGCTCGTAGCATTTCTTGTAGATTTCCAGGGCAACCTTCTCTATTTTTGAGCCCAGCTCTTGGCCCAGGTCTTTTTTCATATATTCCAGAGTCACGTTGATGTCGTGGCCCTCAGCAGCCTTTGTGGATGGAGTGACTATCGGCTCCTCCAGCTTCTCTGCCTGCATATATTCCTTGTCGAACTTGTGTCCCAGGAAGGGCTCACCCTTTTTGTAGGCCTCGTACATAGAGCCGAACATATAGCCTCGGACGATTACCTCGTAGGGAATCATCTTAAGCTTTTTCACAAGAATGGTACGGCCTTCGAACTCCGGCTTCTGGAAATCTGCCGGCATATCCTTCAAATCACTTGAGATCATGTGATTCTTGACTATATCCTTTGTGTAGTCGAACCAGAAATTGGCCAGAGCGTTCAAAACCTTGCCCTTGTCTGTAATCATGGTAGGCAGAATAACATCAAAGGCAGAAATCCTGTCAGTGGTGACAATAACCATACGTCCGTCCTCAAGGTCATAAACCTCCCGGACCTTTCCCGAAATAATTTTCTTCATGCTTTATATCCTCGTCAAACATTAGAAATACATTTTTTTTCTGCGGTGCACTGGGGCGCCCCGGGCCTCCATCACGAAGCTTCTCTGACAGCTATTTCTTCCACGGATTCTTTCTTATGAAGGTTTCGTTACGTTCATAACCGACGGAAACAATCGTCACAGGTGTCTCGCAAAAATCTTCTATGTATTTTATATATGTTCGCGCGTTTTCAGGCAATCCCTCATAGCTACGGCACTGCTTGAGCTCGGTTTTCCAGCCCTTGAATTTCTCCAGTACTGGCTTTGCGCTCTCAAGCTCCCTTACGTTGGCGGGGAAGTCTGTGACTATCTTGCCGTCTATCTCATAGGCGGTGCAGGCTTCAATCTGATCCATGGCATCATAAATATCCAGGTGGGTAAGAACCAGACCATCCAAGGAGTTGACCCGGCAGGCATAGCGCAGAGCCACCAAATCCAGGTAACCGCAGCGGCGGGCGCGGCCGGTGGTAACACCGTACTCACGGCCTGTGTCCCGGACATACTGGCAAAGCTCACCTTCGCTGTCATTGTTGAATTCTGTAGGCATGGGACCGTTCCCTACCCTGGTCTGATAGGCCTTGAAAACTCCCACAATCTGATCAAGGTCATGGGGTCCTATTCCGCAGCCTGAGGCCGCGCCCGCCGCACAAGAGGCTCCTGAGCTGACGTAGGGATAGGAACCGCTGTCCAAATCCAGCATGGCACCTTGAGCTCCTTCAAAAAGGACGTTCCTGCCCTTTACCTTGTGCATCTCAGCGGCCATGTTGACCCTCATGCTCATAAGAGGGGAGCGGAACTTATCCAGATATTCCTTGTCCTCCCCGTCGAATTCAGCCATTTTCTCAGGCCAGTCCAAGTCCGCAAGGCGCACACCGTCGCGATGGGCTTTTTCTGAATAGGCTATTCCCATTCCCCGGCCAGTGGTTCCTATAGGACGCTTCCGCTGAGCATCCCTATCCTTGTCCATCTGACGGTAGCGGGGAAGAATCAAGTGGGCCCGGTCGGAGATAAAAACCCGGCCCTCCCAGTTTATTCCATTGTCCTTAAGCATCTGAAGCTCCTTGAATAGTGCCTCAGCATCGATCACCATACCAGAGCCAAGAAAGACTTTTTTGTCCGGGTAAAGAATACCTGAGGGAACCTGGTGCAAAGCATACTGCTTGCCATCCACCACTATAGTGTGGCCTGCGTTGGGGCCCCCCGCATAACGGACGACGTATTCTGCGTCCTCCGCCAGGAAGTCCACGATTTTTCCCTTTCCCTCATCGCCCCATTGGGCACCGATTACAACGACATTCATCTATATACCTCCGAAATGGCTATAAAATCGCACAAAGCTCATGTTTCGCATAAAGCTTAAAACTTGCGTACAAAAGCACAAAAAGCACAAAAAGCACAAAAAGCACAAAAAGCACAAAAAAACACAAAAAGCACAAAAGTCGCATAACTGCAGCTGCAGAAAATCCCCGTAAGCGCAAAATCCCCACGAGCTGAAAAAGCAGGGCCGGCACCGAACTGACGCGGCTCCAGAACTGATGTAGCCCCAGAACTGACGTGAGCCTGGAACTGATGTAGCCCCGGAACTGATGTAGCCCCGGAACTGACGCGGCCCAGGAACTGACGCGGCTCCAGAACTGATGTAGCCCCGGAACTGATACGCCTCAGCCCGGATATGGTCTACACCGGATATTGACCGCAGAAGCAGCCCTCGCACCAGTCCTGATCCTCTGCCTGGCAGCAGGAACGAAGAGCCTTTTTCATCCCCTCCAGCGAGATAAAGGCCAAAGAATCTGCCCCTATCTCCTGCCTTATTTCCTCCAGCTTATGTGTGCTGGATATAAGCTCGTTCTTACTGGGAGTATCAATTCCCAGATGGCAGGGAAACTTTACCGGAGGGGAGGATACCCTGAAATGAACTTCCCTGGCTCCGGCCCGGCGTAAAACCTCCACAAGGCGGCGGCTGGTGGTTCCTCTTACAATTGAGTCGTCTATTACTATGACCCTCTTCCCCTCCAGATCGTCCTTTATAGCGTTCAGCTTGACGAAGACCATGGCCTCCCTTTCCTCCTGGGTAGGAGCTATGAAGGTACGCCCTATATATTTGTTCTTGATTATTCCTGTCACGTAAGGAATCCCGCTTGCCCTTGAATAGCCAAGGGCCGCTCCTATACCACTGTCAGGTACTCCCACCACCACGTCGGCCTCAATCCCCGACTCATGGGCCAGAATCTCTCCCATCTTGTAGCGGGCCTTCTGCACCGGGATCCCGTCAATCTTGGAGTCCGGCCGGGCAAAGTAAACGTACTCGAAGATGCAGGTTCGCTTCTTGCCCTCATCATACATGGTCGAGCTTATACCGTCCTTGGTTATCACGACGATCTCACCGGGAGCCAGATCCCTGATAAAGCTTCCGTTGACCGCATCCACGGCACAGGATTCTGAGGCAAGGATATATGAAGCTGAAGGGGAAAGCCTTCCCCTCGCTTCAAATGTCGCTGACGCGCCATTTTCCGCTACCCCTTCTGCGGGGGGCTCCCCCGCAAGGCCCCCGGACTTGTCGCTCTTCTTTATCTGCCCCAGACAGAGGGGCCTTATTCCGTTGGGATCGCGGACACCTATAAGCATATTCTCAGTCATAATGCATAGGGCGAAGGAGCCCTTTATGAGCTTTGCTGTCTGAATTACAGAATCTATGAAAAGTCTCTGGCTTTCGTCCTCTATATTGGAGAAATCCGCCCAATCAGACTGGGAGGGAGCCTGCTTTTTCCTGGGGCTGCCCAGCTTTCCTCCGTTCTCTATGAATTTGCGTACTATAAGCTTAAGTATTACTTCACTGTCACTGGAGCTTGAGAAGGTGCTGCCGTGATCCTCCAGCATCTCTCTCAGTTCTGTATGGTTCACCAGCTGACCATTGTGGGCCAGGGCTATGGAGCCGTTCTTGAAGGTGTTAAGAAAAGGCTGGGCATTCTCTATGGTCCTTCCGCCGGCTGTGGCATAGCGGACATGACCCACGGCTATGGAGCCCTTCAGGTTGTCGAAATCGGACTGCTTGAAGGTCTCTCCCACAAGCCCCATACCCTTGTGAAGGGTAATCTTTTTTTTATCCTCCAGCTTGCTTTTGGGGTCGCTTACCGCTATACCCGCGCTTTCCTGACCGCGATGCTGCAGAGCAGTCAGCGCGAAATAAGAAAGCCCCGCCGCATTCTCGGCCCCGAAAATACCTACGACACCACATTCGTCATGAAAACCCATGTTCGACCCCTCAAGAAAAAGAAAAAAAGACGTCGTAAAAAATGCCCGACATTCTCAGACTCTTTTTACGGCGTCTTTGCCATACACCTAGCCATTATTGTGAAATGGAGCCTTAATGTCAATAAGATTAGGGCTGTGAAAAAAGGCTGGGAATTTAATGATAAAGGTCCGTCTCTTATTGACTTTTTACTATTCTATTGCAAAAATATGCTAGGTTATTTTATAGAAGCTTGTACTTTTATGAATAACTAAGTTTCATTTGAGACTACAGCTTATGGGTTGACCTCTAAAGCATGAGGGGAGTTAACCAAAAGGATTTATCAGTGAAGAGAAAAATTTTAGTGTCTGTTTTTTTCACACTTCTTGTATCAGTATTATTCACAAGTTGTTTTATTACTGATTTGCTGGCTGGAGCCGCCTTCAACTCTGTTTCTTCAGAAGTAGAGAGTCGTGTTGAGGATGCTGTATATGAGGAAGTAGCTATTTCAGAAGGTGGCTCTCCGCTTTCAGATGTCCCAAGGAATCCTACTGGAAAGGTTACCAACCTAACAAAGAGCGATATGGATAATTTTATTGCGAATTATTATAAGATTGACGAATATTTACACCCCTCTGAAAAAGACGATGTTTACATTGAGCCTACAGAAGAAGGCTTAAAGAGTGTTCTTAATCAGTATGGAGTATCCGGAGACAATGCTCTTCTGAAATATGATATGATATTTGACTGCTATACTGTTCTCTATGAGGAAATCCTTAATGAGAACCAGTATGTATCTGATCTGAAGGGAACTCCAAATGATCCATATGTAAGTTATTGGGTTGCAATTGACGAATGCAGAAAGAGAACAAATGAGACAGATATGGCTGTCGTAAGACCTTACCGTGATACTCTTTCTACCATAATAGCTCCTAATCTATAGTAAATTCAGTTCTTTTTGCAGCAGAAGACTGCTAAGAACAGAAAGGCGCCCCGAAAGTTGGAGACAATTTCCGGGGTGCTTTTTTTTTAGTAATTTAGACTTTTTATAGTAAATTTTTCCTTTTTATTTAAATTTGACAGGAGTAGTATATAGATACTTAAATTCTTTTTCCGATACCAGATTAACATACTGGATAGGGTCAAGCAGGAGGATATGATGAGGTTCAGCTTGAAATTTAAAATAATTGTCTTTGTAGGTTTTTTGATTAATCTTGCTGTCATAATAATCGGTCTTTTCGCCAGAAACGAGTTGGCAATTTCAATTACAAAAGACACAGAAGAAATCATGAACTTGAATGCTCAGAAATCAGCCCGTGTTTTACAAGATGTAAATAAGAAAGAATTCTATCTTTTGGAGTCATTAGCCACCATTCCTTTTATCCGGGATGAATCTATCTCTCTGGAAGAAAAGACAGCACAGCTTGAGGTCGTCGTAAAATCAAACCCTGTTCATTTCGAGAATCTTGCCTTTTACAGCAAAGAAGGTATCTGTATCAGGCCGGATGGGGAATATGTGGATGTCTCTGAAATAGATTTTTTCCTGCAGACCATTGCAGGAAACAGGGTTATAATAGATCCTCTTCCCAAAAGTTTTATGATGGAAGGTGGTTCCGACGATACCATTATGTTCTACTGTGTTCCTGTCTATGGTAATGAAGACCCCACAAAGCCTGTAGGAATCTTAACCTCCATAGTCAACGGTTCTGATGTCTATAATCTTTCAGAGTCAATCCTTATCGGAAAAAACTCCCATCCGACAATTATCTCCACGACCTCAGGAATGATAATAGGACCTACTACTTATGATGGTCTCACCCAAGAGGATATCGCCACAATTCAGGAGACCGGTAGTATGGATGCAGTCGCCGCGGAGTTTGAAGAAGATCCGGACAAAGTAAAAACTCCTTGGGATCTGATGGTAGAGTCAGTTGTTGCGGGTAACACTGGTTTCGAGATCCTGACGGAGCCAACCTCTAACGAGAAAAAAGTCGTTTCCTATGTACCGGTAGGGGATGAGAGCGGCTGGGCTATTCTTTGTGTGGCTCCTTATGATGAATATTTCTCAAGCCTTTCCAAGATCACTAGAATCATTTTAATTTCAATTATAGCGGCTGTTATTATCGTAATTTCCGGCAGCCTGATTCTTGTCTCATATCTTATCAAACCTCTTGGCTTCGTAAAAACAACGATTAATGATATCTCCACCGGTGATGCAGACCTGACAAAACGCATCAATATCAATTTGAATGATGAGATAGGTGATGTCGTTACAGGATTCAATAAATTCACAGAAAAGCTGCAGACTATTATCGCTCAGGTGAAAAAATCCAGGGATACTTTGGGAAATGTCGGAGTCACTCTGGATACTTCTACCCAGGATACAGCTTCCTCCATTGACGAGATTCTTACCAGTATAGATTCCGTCCATAATCAAATTGATAACCAATATAAATCCGTACAGCAGACCGCGGGTGCTGTAAATGAGATTGCAAGCAATATTGAATCCTTGGGTCATATGATTGAAAAGCAGTCCCTGCAGGTGTCCGATGCCTCCTCTGCTATCGAGGAGATGATCGGGAATATCAAGTCTGTCAATGGTTCCGTGGAAAAAATGTCAAATTCCTTCGAAGGACTTGCGGATTCAGCCCAGACTGGTATACAAATGCAGTTGAACGTAAATGAAATAATCGAGGATATCAAAAACCAGAGTGAGACCTTGCAGGATGCGAACACTGCTATAGCGGCCATTGCTGAGCAGACGAACCTCCTCGCTATGAATGCTGCTATCGAGGCGGCCCATGCTGGTGATGCAGGAAAGGGCTTCTCTGTAGTTGCGGACGAAATACGTAAGCTTTCAGAGACTTCTTCTTCTCAGTCAAAGACAATCGGTAACCAATTGAACAGCATTAAAGAGTCAATCGATCACGTGGTTTCTGCTTCAGAAGAGTCAAGCAAGGCCTTCCAGTCCGTGACTAATAAGATTACCGATACCGAACAGCTTGTACATCAGATCCAGGCTGCGATGGAAGAGCAGAATACTGGTTCCATGCAGATTTCCCAGGCTCTCCATTCTATGAACGATTCTACGGTCGAGGTAAAGACAGCCAGCTTGGAGATGTCACAAGGAAACAAGGCTATCCTTGAGGAAGTACGCAATCTGCAGGATGCGACCGGAATTATGCAGTCCAGCGTGGAAGAAATGACATACGGTGCCCAGAAAATAAAGGAGACAGGTCATGCTCTCCGTGAGATTTCCGAAGAAATGAAGGTTTCAATCGATGATATTGGCGGTCAGATCGACAAATTCAGGGTTTAGAACATAGCTTTTGTCTTTTGATCAAAGAGGCCCTGGTGCTTGCAGGTATTCCTGCCAAGTGCCGGGGCCTTGTCTTATTCTATTACTATGCAGTTCCTGCCACTTGATTTTGCTTCGTACATGGCCTTGTCGATTCTATCGAAAACAACCTGGGCGTTGTCATCTTTCTTCACTTCCGTAAGGCCGATGCTGCAGGTAAGTTTCCCTATTTTCTCAAAGCTTTCCCCGGTAATCCTGTCTTTCAGCGATTTAGAAAAGAGCTCTGACTTTTCTATGTCCATGTCATAGCAGACCAGGACGAATTCTTCTCCGCCCCAACGGCCTATTCTGATATCGTAATCTTTTATGAAATCTACGATTACGTTTACGAACTGCTTAAGTACCATATCACCCGCGGAATGTCCGAACCTGTCATTGACGGTCTTGAAGTGGTCTATATCTATCATCAGGTAGGAGACAGGCTTGCCCTTAGAATTGAATGTTTCTATGGAGTTATTCATCTCTGTTTCTATTCTTCCGTGGTTAAAGATGGATGTAAGGGGGTCCTTTGAAGCGAGTTCCTCATATTCTTTCAGGGCGTCGAAGAGCTTGAGCGAGCTTTCATGTATGTTCTGGACCATGAATACGAATCTGAAATCATCTTCATTAGTGGTTTTTGCCCGGCTGAAAATAAGCTTTACCCAGATAAAAACACCGTTAAGATTTTTCATCTGGCAGTCAAAAGATGTGGTACGTCCAGATTCAAGATTTCTCTTAAGGTATTCAGGATCCGTCCTTTCCATGAATAGTTTCTGATCCTCCGGCCATATCATATTCACTATCATAAGACGCCATACTGAATACTTTACATCGTAATTCTGGGGACTGTTTGTCATTTCCGTGACATTTATGCTGTATGCCTGATCCTTTATTAAATCTACATACATGGAGAAAAGGAAAGAGCTTTGTATAGTATCGACTTTCTTGTCAGTGAGGAATTCCCTCAGGTATTCGCTGTTATCAAGCTCATCAAGGATGAACATATATTTATTGCAGACTTCATCAAGGGGATATATTGATATTTGCACCAGGTGAATCTTGTCCTGATATTTGAGCTTTACTCTGTCCACATATTTTCCCTTGAACTTGCCGACCATGGGAATGAAGATGTGGTAATCCTCTGCGATTTTCGTCGATTCATCCTTAAGATGGAACCAGAGCTTCTCCACCAGCTTTTGATAGGTTCCTTTAGCCTCAATGAGATTCTCGAAAAGTCCGCTTTTCTTTATTGTCTTGTAGCTGTCTTCTTTTGCATCAACAATGATTATTGCGTCAATCTTCTCATACAATGAAGCAGAGACACTTTCTTTGGTATATACACTCATGCATCCGATCCTGAAAAAAGATATTTCTATTTTTACATTGAATCAGTAAGTTTTCAATCTTTTTTTCAGGAAAGTAATTTTTTTACGAAGATATCAATATATTGTTGTTCCTCAAAAAACATCTATCCGGTAATCAAGTAGGCATCTACTTGTCAATCAGGTAGTTATCTACTTGATTCGCGCACTGACGACCTTCTGCAATAGCCCATACTACCAGGGATTGTCCCCGGTGCATGTCTCCGGCGGTAAAGACCTTTGCCCTTGTCGTGGCAAAGCCGGAGGGGCTGGTGCTGTAGTCACTGGCTGGGGCTGTCTCCGCCTGCTGGACCACGGATTTTACCCGGCCTCTTTCGTCAAGCTCCACACCGAATGCCCTGGCTGTATATTCCTCACATCCGGTGAAGCCTGCCGCAACGAGGAGCAGGTCACAGGGTAGAGTCTTTTCCGTACCCTGCCTTTCCACAAGCTGGCGTTTCCCGTCTATCATCTTAAACCCTACCTCCACAGTGGTGACTGCCCTGATATGGCCTTCCTGGCTGAGGACTTCCTTCACTGTTGTCTCGTAAATGCGGGGGTCATGGCCGAACTTTGCGATAGATTCCTCCGCCCCGTAATCCACCTTAAGGGTTTTAGGCCACTCCGGCCATGGATTGCTGGCGGCCCTTTCTGCAGGAGGGCAGGGCATCATCTCTATCTGTGTTACGGATTTACAGCCCAGACGGATGGCTGAGCCGCAGCAGTCGTTTCCTGTATCTCCTCCTCCCACTATGATCACATGCTTACCTGCCACCTCTATTCCCTGGCGTTCCAGAAGCATCTCTGCGATCTGGCCGTTGGTGGGCTCCATGCCTATCTGATGAAGGGCTTCACTGGTGGCGATTACACATTTCGTCACTGCTGAAAGAAAGTCTACTGCAAAGAGCATTCCTCCCTCCGCACCCTTATGGCCTGAAGAAAGCTCGTTTACTCCTGCGGCTCCCAGCTGCCGGGCTTTTTTTGCCCCGCAGCAAAGGACCACTGCATCGAATTCCGTCAGAATATGATCCGCTGAGATTGACCTTCCCACATCCGCATTGAATACGAATTCCACACCTTCATCCTTCATCAGCTTTATGCGTCGTTCTATTATGTTTTTCTCCAGCTTCATGTTGGGGATTCCGTACATCAGAAGTCCACCGGCCTTGTCCTCTCTTTCATAAACTGTAACGCTGTGTCCTCGCCTGTTGAGCCAGTCCGCAGCCGCCAGTCCGGAGGGGCCTGCTCCTATGACAGCGATTTTTTTCCCGCTTCTGTGGGCAGGGGGCTCCGGCTTCATGTAGCCTGTCTCAAAGGCCTTTTCTATTATGAAAAGTTCATTGTCATGAACGGTGACAGGGCCTGCCCCCGGTTCTCCTTCAGAGGAGATGCCGTCCAGTCCCATTCCCATGACCACGGGACTGCCGCAGTTACAGGCTTTTTCACAGAGGGCAGGGCAGACCCTTCCTGTGAATTCCGGAAAGCTGGAGGTTTTCAAAAGTCTCCAGGCGGCCATGTCGAACTGTCCCTTGTAGAGGGCATCGTTCCATTCCGGGATATAATTGTGGAGGGGGCAGCCTGTGACCATTCCTTTAAGCTTTATGGCAGAGCCACACATGGGAACTCCGCAGTTCATGCAGCGGGCAGCCTGTTCCCGCCTGGCCTTCTCATCCAGCTTAGGGTGGAACTCCCTGAAATTAGTGATTCTCTCCAGGGGAGGAAGCTTTCCGTTCTCAATTCTTGTATATTCCATGAATCCTTGTGCTTTTGACATGTTTTCCTCCTGTTTTCCTACGCTGTGCATTTTTTGAAGGCTGCAAGGACTGCGTCCTCCGGCTTCATTCCGTTGCGTTCTTGGGCTGCGATCTCTGTCTTTATGCGGAGATAGTCCTTGGGGATTATTTTCTTGAAGCAGGTGCGGTAATGAGACCAGTCGGCTAGTATTTCCTGGGCTCTTTCGCTGCCTGTCTCTGTGGCATGCAGGCTTATCAGGGTGTAAAGGTAATCCTCATCCCTTTTGTCCTGAAGGGTGGTGGTCTCGTCATCCAGGGCATACATTTTCACCAGCTCATGGTTCAGCCGCTTGTAGAGGTCGTGCTTTTCGTCCAGTACATAGGCGACCCCTCCGCTCATTCCGGCGCATAGGTTCTTGCCCGTATCTCCCAGGATTACCGCAGTGCCCCCTGTCATGTACTCAAGTCCGTGGTCGCCGCAGCCTTCAGCCACTACGGTGGCTCCGGAATTACGCACGCAGAAGCGCTCTCCTGCGACTCCGTTTATAAAGGCACTTCCGCTTGTGGCTCCGAACAAAGCCACATTCCCTACGATTATGTTTTTGTCAGCGTCGCCCTCAAAGCCCTCTGCCTTTTTCACCACAAGCTTTCCACCGCTAAGGCCCTTGCCAAAAGCATCGTTGGCGTCACCTGTAAGACGTAAAGAAAGTCCTCTTGGAATGAAGGCACCGAAGCTTTGCCCCGCTCCTCCGGTGAAGTTCACGCAGAAGCTGTCCTCCTGCAGTGAGTTGCCGAAGCTCTTTTGTATCTGGCTTCCCAAAATTGTTCCTGCCGTTCTGTCCGTGGACTGTATGGGGATGGACTGACTATACTGGCAAGCCACTGCTTTAAGGTCGCCCATGCCGGAGTTGGAGCTATACTTACATAAGACCCCCTCTTTGCCGGAGGTCTGCTTTTTGTCTGCCAGCAGCTTATCCAGCCAGGGCAGGAGGATTTTTTCGTCAATGGTCTTTTCTAAGCCGAAGTCGTAAAGGGAGCGGTCAGCTTTCCATGAATCAGAGCTCTGCCTTGTGTCTGCTCCTTGCTTTGTATCTGAAGATGACACTGCAGCAGCTTGGGAAGATGTGGCAGCAGAGGATGCGCAAACTGCTCCACTGCCTGCCTCGGACTCTGATGCCAGGACTCGGCTCAAATCCACAAGGTCTGAGCGCTTAAAGCCCTGTCTTTCCTTGAGCTTGAGCAGATCGCTACGGCCACACAGCTCATTCAGGGTCTTTACACCCAGCTTTGCCATAAGCTCCCTCATTTCCTGGGCTATGAACTTCATGAAGTTCTCCACGTATTCAGGCTTTCCCGGGAACCTGGAGCGTAGCTTCTCATTCTGGGTGGCCACACCGAAGGGACAGGTATCAAGCTGGCAGACCCTCATCATGGAGCAGCCCATGGAGATAAGGGGAGCTGTGGCAAAGCCGAATTCCTCTGCTCCCAGCAAGGCCGCTATCACCACGTCACGGCCGCTCATAAGCTTGCCGTCGGTTTCTATGACCACCCGGCCCCGGAGCCCGTTCTGTATCAAGCTTTGGTGGGTTTCTGCCAGACCCAGCTCCCAGGGGAGTCCTGCATGATGGATGGAGCTTATGGGAGCCGCTCCTGTTCCTCCGTCGTGGCCGCTTATCAAAATAACCTGGGCTCCGGCCTTGGCCACGCCGGCTGCGATTGTTCCGACTCCCGCTTCGCTTACCAGCTTCACTGAGATACGGGCCTCACGATTTGCGTTCTTCAAATCGTAGATAAGCTGAGCCAAGTCCTCTATGGAATAGATGTCGTGGTGGGGTGGGGGTGAGATCAAAGCCACTCCCGGTGTGGCATAGCGGGTTTTCGCAATCCAGGGATAAACCTTTTTGCCGGGCAGGTGGCCGCCCTCCCCAGGCTTGGCACCCTGGGCCATCTTTATCTGAATCTCCCTGGCGCTCAGAAGATATTCCTCCGTCACTCCGAAGCGTCCGGAGGCGACCTGCTTGATGGCCGAGTTGTATTCCGTCCCAAGCCTCTCCGGCTTTTCTCCACCCTCACCGCTGTTGGATTTACCGTGAAGGTGGTTCATGGCGGCGGCCATGCATTTGTGAGCTTCCTCACTTATGGAGCCGTAGGACATGGCACCAGTCTTAAAGTGCTGGACTATGGACTCCACGCTCTCTACCTGGTCCAGGGGGATACCTCCGTCCGGGGCAAAGGCAAAATCCAGCATGGCACGGAGGGTGTGGGGATGCTCGTTGGAATCCACCAAGGCCGTATATTCCTTGAAGCGCTCATAATCCCCGTTCCTGGTGGCCTGCTGCAGGGCAACTATAGTCTCAGGGTTATAGAGGTGGCTTTCTGCTGTGGGCCCCATACGGAGCTTGTGATTTCCCACAGAATCCAAATGCTGGTTAACGGTGAGTCCCGCCGGATCGAAGCCCTGGGCGTGATGGTAGCGCACATCCTCCTCAATTTCCTTAAGGCCTATACCGCCAACCCTGCTCACTGTATTCGTAAAATATTTCTCAACCACATCCTGGGCTATGCCAACAGCCTCAAAAATCTGAGCTGACTGGTAGGACTGGATGGTGCTTATTCCCATCTTGGCCGCAATTTTCACAATTCCGTTTATGATGCCCTTGTTGTAGTCGTCTATGGCCGTGTGATAATCCTTGTCCAAAAGCTTTTGGTCTATGAGCTCTGCTATGGCTTCATGGGCCAGGTAGGGGTTCACTGCCCGGGCACCGTAGCTCAGGCACATGGCGGCCTGATGCACGTCCCTGACCTCCGCGCTCTCAAGGATTATGGAGACGGCGGTTCTTTTTTTCGTCCGGATCAGATACTGCTCCACCGCAGAGACTGCCAGAATTGCCGGGATGGCTGCATGGCTTTTGTCCACGTCCCTGTCACTGAGGATGATAATGTTATATCCCTCGGCGTAGGCCTGGTCTATTCCTTTGAAAAGCTTGTCCAGAGCTTTTTCCAGCAAGGGGGAGTCTGAAGTCTTTTCCTCCAAATCGAAAAGGAGGGAAAGTGTCTTAGCTTTAAGACCATTTGAGTCCAGGACCGCAATCTTCATCAGGTCGGTTCCAGTAAGAATCGGGTTATTGATCTCCAGAACCCGGCAGTTTTTAGCCTGGGGCTCCAAAAGGTTTCCGTCCTTTCCCACATAGACTGTGGTGTCCGTGACGATTTTCTCCCTGAGACTGTCTATGGGCGGGTTCGTTACCTGGGCAAAAAGCTGCTTGAAATAGCTGAAAAGGCTTTGGTGCTTCTCGCTCATCACTGCCAGAGGTGTATCAATTCCCATACTGGCGGTGGGCTCCACTCCGTTTTGTGCCAGGGGCAGGACCATCTCGTTCACATCCTCGTAATTCCAGCCGAAGGCCCGGTAGAGGATATTTCTTTCTTCCAGTGTGTGGACAGGAATCTTTTTGTTGGGAATCTTCAGGCTGGAAAGATGGACAAGGTTCATATCCAGCCATTCGCCGTAAGGATAAAGCTTGGCGTACTGGGTCTTGCATTCCTCGTCGCTGATGATTTTTTTCTGGACTGTATCCACCAAAAGTATTCGTCCTGGCTGCAGGCGGGACTTTATCTTGATATTCTCCTCCGGGATATCCAGAACCCCCACCTCACTGGACAGGATAAGCATACCGTCCTTCGTGATGTAGTAACGGCTGGGGCGAAGACCATTACGGTCGAGGGTAGCTCCCAGAAGGTCGCCGTCGCTGAAGAGGATGGCGGCAGGTCCGTCCCAGCTTTCCATCATGGTTGCCCAGTAATGGTAGAAATCCTTTTTCAGCGGGCTCATGTTGTCGTCATGCTTCCAGGGCTCCGGGATGCACATCATCACAGCCAGGGGCAGGGGAAGTCCGTTCATAAGCAGGAACTCCAGAGTATTGTCCAGCATGGCGGAGTCGGAACCGCTGGTATCCACCGCAGGCAGAACCTGCTTCATTTCGCCCTCAGAAAGCTTGGTGGACTGTAGGGTTTCTTCCCGGGCCAGCATCCTGTCAACATTTCCCCGGATAGTATTGATTTCTCCGTTGTGGGCTATGAAGCGGTTGGGGTGTGCCCGCTGCCAGCTGGGCTGGGTGTTGGTGGAGAAGCGGGAGTGGACTATGGCCAGGGCGGACTTGTAATCCTCTGACTGAAGGTCTGTGTAGAAGGTGCGGAGCTGGTGGACAAGGAACATGCCCTTGTAGACTATGGTACGGGAGGAAAGGGAGCAGACATAGCTTTTGGAGGAGGAAGCCTGCTTGCAGCTTTCCTCAGTTGCCTGGCCCTTCTCAAAGTCCCGCCTTAGAACATAAAGACGGCGGTCAAAGTCCAAGCCCTTTGCACACTCCTCCTGGCCCTTTTTCCCCTCCGGACGGGCTATAAAGCACTGCCAAATCTCAGGCATACAGACCAGGGCCTTCTTTCCCAGAACCTGAGCCTTGGTGGGAACTTTTCTCCAGCCTATAAGCCTTAAGCCATGAGAGGCGCAGCAGCTTTCGAAGCGGAGCTTTTCAGACTCAAAGGACTGGGCTGGGAAAAAGAACATACCGATACCGTAGTCCCTCTCGTCTCCCAGCGAAAGGCTGCCGTCCGGAGTCAGAATCTCTCCCTTCCTTGCCACCTCCGTGAAAAAGTCGTGACTTATCTGAAGAAGGATTCCCACTCCATCTCCGGTCTCCCCGGAAGCGTCCTTTCCTGCACGGTGCTCCAGTTTTTCTACTATGCTCAGGGCATTGTCCACGATTTTGTGGCTTTTTTTGCCGTCAATGTTTACCACCGCCCCTATTCCACAAGCGTCATGTTCGAAGGAAGCTTCGTAAAGGGTCTTCCTTATGCTTTCTTTTGTGGTCCTTTCATTCTCTTTCATCATAGTACCTTCCCCTGGATTGAGCCCAATCCGTCCGAAAATATGCCCGGACAAAAAAAGCCGCACCTACAGAAAGACTTTCCTGCGGATGCGGCTTCGTTGCCGACTTTGAGATAGCATTGTCTTGGCAGCCTGGCTTTTGGAGGCCGGCCATAAAAAAAGGTCGTAGATATAACCTCGTCCATACACGAAATTTTATCTACGACCTCTTTGTCGTTCTGAAAGGCATACTAATAAAATAATTTGTAAGTGTCAAGTTTTTTGATTCTTTTGTCAAAAAAATCCTCTCTTGCTTGACAATTTTTTTTCAAAACTGTATAAGCAAAATATAAGACGACAAAGAGGTCGCAAAGTTTTTTTACTTTGCGGCCTCTTTTTTTTTGCTTCAGCCCGCTTCAGAGCAGAAAGAGTATGAGCAGGCGGAGGCAAGGTCAGGGGCAGCCTCAAAACTGCCGCACCGGCACGGTCAGGGGCAACCTCAAAACTGCCGCCACCGGCAAGGACAGAGGCAGCCTCAAAAACTGCCGCTACCGGCAAGGTCAGGGGCAGCCTCAAAACTGCCGCTACCGGCAAGGTCAGGGGCAGCCTCAAAAACTGCCGCACCGGCAAGGGCAGTGGCAACCGCAAAACTGCCGCCACCGGCAAGGTCAGGGGCCGCCTCAAAAACTGCCACCACCGGCAAGGACAGGGGCAGCCTCAAAAACTGCCGCTACCGGCACGGTCAGGGGCAGCCTCAAAACTGCCGCACCGGCACGGTCAGGGGCAGCCTCAAAAACTGCCGCACCGGCACGGGCAGGGGCAGCCTCAAAACTGCCGCCACCGGCACGGACAGGGGCAGCCTCAAAAACTGCCGCCACCGGCAAGGACAAAGGCAGCTTCAAAAACTGCCGCACCGGCAAGGGCAAAGGCAGCCTCAAAAACTGCCGCTACCGGCACGGTCAGGGGCCTTTTTCATAAGGAGGAAAGCATGAGATTCACGAAAATGCATGGCTGTGGGAATGATTATATCTATTTCGATTGTACAGATGAGGATTTTCCCGGCGGTGGGGTGGGCGAGCGTCTTGCGGCCATTAAGCTTTCGGACAGGCATTTCGGAGTGGGTGGAGACGGCATCATTCTCATAAAGAAAGGGCAGAAGGCAGATTTCGAGATGGTCATGTACAACGCAGACGGTAGCAGGAGCCAGATGTGCGGTAACGGAATCCGTTGTGTGGGAAAATATGTGTATGACGCAGGCTATACAAAGGGGCGTGAGTTTACCGTTGAGTCTATGGGAGCTGTGAAGGTCCTGAAAGTTGAGGATGGCAAGCGCGGCGACAAGGTTTCAAATCTTTCTGTTGATATGGGATGCCCTATTCTTGAGGCGGCAAAAATTCCTGTGGCCACAGACAGGGGAGATGTGTTCGCCGCAGAAAGCCCAGTGATTATGAAGCCCTTGCTGGTCTCAGGCACTGAATATAAAATCACCTGCCTTTCCATGGGAAACCCACATGCGGTGGTCTTTTTGGACAAGTCGCCGTCACAATTCCCTGTGTGCGAAATCGGTCCTCTTTTCGAAATGCATGAGTTTTTCCCGGAGCGTACCAACACTGAATTCGCCTTTGTGGAGGACCGACACACCATCTGGATGCGGGTATGGGAGAGGGGCACCGGGGAGACCCTGGCCTGCGGAACCGGAACCTGTGCCACTGTGGTGGCCGCAATCCTCAACGGCTTTGTGGATGCGGGACAGAAGGTTAGGGTGCATCTTCTTGGTGGGGATCTGGAGATTGAATGGAGCGGAAAGCCTCAGAATTCTGTTTTTATGACTGGACCTGCGGAAACAGTCTTTACCGGAGATGTTGAGCTATAAGCCCCTTTTTAAGGCCTGGGCCCGCTAGAACTTGAGGAGCTTCGCCTTTTTTTAGGCCTGGGCCTTTCCTTTATCGGTAATCACAGGAGGATACAATAACTATGACTATTAACAAGAACTTTTTGGATTTGGAAGCGAGCTATCTTTTTTCCACAGTGAATAAGAAAACCCGTGAGTTTATGGCTTCTCATCCTGATGTGGATGTGATAAAGCTTTCCATAGGGGATGTGACCCGACCTCTTTGCCCTGCGGTTATTGAGGCAATGCACAGGGCTGTGGACGAGATGGCTGACGAAAAGACCTTCCGGGGCTATCCGCCGGAACAGGGCTACGATTTTATTCTTGATGCTATCCTCCAGTACGACTACCTTAAGCGGGGCATCAGCCTGAAAAAAGATGAGATTTTCCTTTCGGATGGCGCCAAAAGCGATTGCGGAAATATCGGGGACATTTTCGCCGTGGACAACACTGTGGCAATATGTGATCCCGTTTATCCTGTTTATATAGACACAAACATCATGAACGGACGGGGCAAGAAAATCATCCTGATGCCCTGTTCGGAGGAGAAGGGTTTTTTGCCTGATTTGCCGGAGCTTCCCACGGAGGATGTCTCGTCTTGTTCATGTGGCGCGGAGAAGCTTACCTGCGCAGAAGGTGCCACAAAGGGAAGAGCTCCTAATTCTGCATCAGATACCGCTCCCGTCCCGGATATCATCTACCTCTGCTTTCCCAATAACCCCACCGGAGCTGTCGCCTCAAAGGCCTACCTGAAAAAATGGGTGGATTATGCCAACGCCCACCACAGCTTGATTCTTTTCGATTCCGCCTACGAGGCCTTCATCACCCAGCCGGATATCCCCCGCTCAATTTATGAGATTGAGGGTGCCAAAAGCTGTGCCATAGAACTGAGGTCCTTCTCAAAAACAGCCGGCTTCACAGGCCTGCGCTGCGGATATACTGTGGTGCCCCATGAGCTTGTCTTTGAGGGGGTGGAGCTTAACTCCCTCTGGTTGCGGCGACAGTCCACAAAGTTCAATGGCGTTTCCTACATAACCCAGCGTGCGGCCGAAGCTGTATATTCAGAAGAGGGACAAAAGCAGATTCAGGAAAATCTTTCCTATTACCGCGAGAATGCCCGGCTCATATACGAAGGCGTGAGGGAAGCCGGCTTCAAGGCCTTCGGCGGTAAAAACTCTCCTTATGTGTGGATGAAAATTCCTGCCGGCTTTACAAGCTGGAGCTTCTTCGACCAGCTTTTAGAGAAATGCCAGGTTGTGGGAACCCCAGGCAGCGGATTCGGCAAGATGGGGGAGGGCTACCTCAGGCTCACAGGCTTCGGCAGCCGGGAAAGGACTTTGGAGGCCATAGAAAGAATAAAGAAGTACTTCGGTTAGGTGTCAAAAAGAGAATCTGTTACTGAAAGCTGTCGCTCCCCCAGGCATTTCTTAATAAGCTTTTTACTTTAGTCAGTAAATTCCATCGTATTTCCCGACTAAACTTGAGTTTTGTGACTTCTAGTCGGGAAAATTTCCGCCTCCTTCTGAAGCTTTCCCGACTGAACGCTTGTTATCCTGCATTTAGTCGGGAATTTCTACCTTACTTCTGTGAATTTCATCTCTCCTTTTTTGATGTTTCCCGACTGAGTGAGAGTTTTTCGGCTTTCAGTCGGGAAATTTTCCGCCTCCTTCTGAAGCTTTCCCGACTGAACGCTTGTTATCCTGCATTTAGTCGGGAAACCCTGCTTTGGTACCAGAACTTTCCCGACTAAACGCGAGTTTTGTGACTTCTAGTCGGGAAATTTTCCGCCTCCTTCTGAAGCTTTCCCGACTAAACGCGAGTTTTTTGACTTCTAGTCGGGAAATTTTCCGCCTCCTTCTGAAGCTTTCCCGACTGAATTTGGGTTTTGTGATTTTTAGTCGGGAATTCCTAGCTTGCTTCTGGGAATTTCATCTGTCCCTTTTTGATGTTTCCCGACTGAAAGCACTATTATTTTCAATTAGTCGGGAAAACTTGCTTTAATACCATGACTTTTCCCGACTAAACGCGAGTTTTTTGACTTCTAGTCGGGAATTCCTACTTCTAAAAAGAGCTATTTCCCGACTGAACGCTTGTTATCCTGCATTTAGTCGGGAATTTCTTGTTCCTCTCTTTCATCTTTCTCTGTTTAAAGTTGTCAGAAGTATTCCTTTATTGTTTTCTCTATACTTTGAGTGCTAAGTGGTTGATTTTTGGTTTCCATTGTAGTTATAAGTCTATGTCCTGGAAAAATGCCATTTTCAGTATAGATATTGAGTTTACGGATTGCATTTTGTGAATATTCTTTGAAATCCATAAGACCGAAATGTTCCCATATAATTTCTTGACGTGAATGTGTATTTAGACAAAGAAAATCAGGATAGAATATCAAAGACTCTTTTTTTGATTCGGAATTTCTGGAATATTTCTCTAGAATAGCAGGATATTCATATCTGTATGGAATTTTGTGTCGGTGAAGAGCATCTGCTATCAAAACTTCGGATTTGGATCTGACACGTTCTCCTCTTGCTGTATAGAAAAACTGCAAGTCTGTTGATACTTGAATCCCTTGCCATGTTACTTTCTGCCATTTCTCTGCATATTCTTCATCTGTGAGAGTCACTGGAATTATGAATTCTTTTCGGGCAGGATTCAAATCATTGTAAAACTTAATGATTTTACTTTGGAAGCGATAGTGTGTTTTCTCTGGAGAAGGTGTTTCTCCACATATTTTTGAGATGTATTTTTTTGTGGCCAGTATCTCATCTTCCAAAAGCTTTATTAGTTTTCTGTTGTAGTCCTTTTGGGCAAGCTGTCTAATTAGTTTTTCATTTTTCAGGGAGATATAATTTCCCAGAGGTGCATTTTCTTCTTCGACTTGATAATACTCTATGTATTTTCCCTTTTTTGATATTCTTAGATGTTCACTTTGCTTATGGTCATTTCTTGTCTTTAGTGTTTTTAAGGTTACTTCCAGCTTTTTCAACCTCGTGACAATAAGTTCTAATGTATTGTCTGGTGGTAATAAATCTAAAATCATAAAAATCCTCCTGATGATTTCCTATTTTCCCGACTAAACTTGGGTTTTGTGATTTTTAGTCGGGAATTTCTACCTTACTTCTGTGAATTTCATCTCTCCTTTTTTGATGTTTCCCGACTGAGTGAGAGTTTTTCGGCTTTCAGTCGGGAAAACTTCCGCCTCCTTCTGAAGCTTTCCCGACTGAACGCTTGTTATCCTGCATTTAGTCGGGAAACCCTGCTTTAATACCATGACTTTTCCCGACTAAACGCGAGTTTTTTGACTTCTAGTCGGGAAGTGACTCCTTTATCCTAGCACCCCACTACAGACGCAATACGCTAACCAAAAAAATCTTGTTCGATTTATTGTTCATATCTATTGTTGACAATGAATTGATTTTTTTGACGCTTTTCACAGGAAAATTCTTTTTCTGAAAAATAGTTGACATATTTTTTCAGAAATTGTATAAACGAATTATCAAACGACAATGAGGTCGCGGAAATGATGTTTCTGCGACCTTTTTTGTTTTCTGACGACTTGTATTATAATCCCGCGAGTTATATGCAGTTTGCTGCATGGAACTCGCCAAACAAAAGTGCGAAAGCATTTTTGAGTATGGCAATGGCGCCGCATTTTTTTCCGGGGGACGCCCCGCGAAAAATATTGTGGCGCCTTTTTTTTCGGGTTAGGGATTGTAGGGGCGAGCGAAGCGAGAACACGCGTAAGCGTGGTCGAAGGCGAATGCCGTAGCCCCGTAAAGCCCGACGGCGGTGTGAAACGACGCCGGAACCCCAAAACTTATTGATGGAGGTTTATTATGGACGATGTAACAGCAATTTTTGGAGAGAATGTCTTTAACGAGGCGGTTATGAAAGCAAGGCTGCCCAAAGAGACTTTCAAGCAGTTGATGAAGACAATCGAGGGAGGCGAGAAGCTTGACCCCTCTGTGGCCACCGTTGTGGCAAACGCCATGAAGGACTGGGCCCTTGAGAAGGGAGCCACTCATTTCACCCACTGGTTCCAGCCTCTTACGGGCATCACGGCAG
>JAILBN010000061.1 GCA_024680915.1 Treponemataceae bacterium
AAGCGGGCTCAGCTCTTCTGCCGGGGTGGCTTCCTGTTCTGCCTTGGAGCCTTCTGCCATAAGATGAGCCAAAAGCCTTACAGTAACCCCTCCGAAGGAATGTCCCAGCAGATTGATTTTATGCTCCTGGTCCCATCGGGGTATAAGAGGATCCTTGGAGAAATCCCGTCCGAAGCGTTCGTGTCCACATCTTGCGGAATGCTCTGCTCCGTAATCTGTCACACTTCCGGTGAGCTGGGCATAAAGCTCGCAGGCTCTGTCCCAGGCACTGCCTTGAGGAGCCACGGAGGCATCGTAGCATTGGAAGCCCTGCTTCCTCAGCTGTTTTATAAGGGAACCGTTCTTCATTCCCCAGTAAGGGAAAAAATTGTTCTGGAAATCGTAGTGGCCCCAGCCTGAAAGCCCGTGGACAAAGACATAGGTGTGGTTTGTTTTCCAGTGGCTTCTCATTTCCTCCGTGACTTGTATTTTTGTGGAACTGCAGGAGGTGAGGAATAAAGTTACGGTGAATATTAAATGAATTAAGAGTTTTCCTTTCTTCATACCTGGAATATAGCAAAATCTTAAATAAAAGTAAATTATCTTTTGTTAAATTATATTTTGTACAACGAAAACTTTGTGATGATCTTGACATCTCCCGATGGTTTTGATTTTTCCGATGATTTTGATTCAATCTCAAGGCTGCGATTCTCTTGCGCCCAGGTTCTTGCAGTCCCCTTTTCCTGCGTTTTGAGGGGAGGGGCTTATGGCCTGAGCCAGCCTTTCTTAATGGCCGCGTCAAGGTTTGCGTCAATCCATTTGTATACTTCCGGCATGAATTCCTTTATTATGGCCATTCTTTTCTCCACCACGGCTCTGTTTGTGCCGCTCTCCTGCCAGGTGTGGCCTTCTGTCAGGGTGTTGTGCAGGAAGGGCTGCAATCTGTCCATACAGGAGGCATATTTTGAGTCAGGGGTCTCCATGGCGTCGAATTCTTCCCAGAGGGAGCGGAGTTCTGTCCCCTGTTCTGCAGGAAGCTGGGCGAAAAGCCTGTCGGCAGCGGCGGCCTCCCTCTCTTCTTTGCCCTCGTTGGCCTTCAGATCATAGGCGAAGGTGTCTCCGGCATATATCTCCACCAGGTCATGGACGACGCACATCTTAGCAGCACGCTCAACATTCACCGGCTCCTTGGCATATTCTGAGAAAAGGAGGGTCATGACTGCTATGTGCCAGGAGTGCTCTGCGTCGTTTTCCCTCCGGGAGCCGTCAATAAGCATGGTGCGGCGCAGGATTGAGGTCATTTTGTCTATTTCTGCCGTGAACCTGAGCTGCTGGTCCAGCCTTATGTTCTTGCTTTCTAAAAAATCTTCTATACCCATCTGCCGCTCCTTTCAATAAGCACCTTTATACTAGGTAATCTACGAATCTTTTTATCTGTCCCCGCCAAAGAGCCGTGAAGTCTTTTCTGGTCCCGTAGAAGAAGATTCCTTCCGTGAACTGGCACCATTCCTTTGTCCATTTCAGGTCGGTTTTCAGGCCGAAAAGGGCACTGGCAAGGATGACGACATTTCCGTCATGGGAAAGAATTATATCCAGAAGAGGTTTTTCTTTCCACCCCTCCTTTTCCTCTTGGGCTTCAGGAGAATCAAGGGTCTCCTTGAAAAGGGAGTCCAGGATTTGTTTTGCTTCCTCTTCAAGAGTCACACCTCTGGAGCCTTTTATGTCATGGTTTTGGAGATAATGGAAATATTCGTACCAGCCTACACCTCCTTCCTCCTGGGGTCTAGGATCGCCGATTATGTCACTGAAAAGTCGTGAGACCTTTATTTCTGTGTCCTCATCCGGTTTTGAGCCCTGGGGGAGACTGTCTACTATCTCCTGAAGTGTCTGCTTGCAGCGTTCCACCGGGCTGGAGCGTAGCAGCCTTATCTTCCTGTCTATGGAGCTGCCTATGTCCCGGGCCATTTTGATACCCTGGGGTGTGAGCAGCAGCTTTGAGTAGTCACCGTCTGGGGGATCTGAGTATCTTTCTGCATGGCGCATGAAGAGGACTGCCGGCTCCTTGTCTGGTAGCTGAGCCGCTGCCTCTGTCATCCATGGATTAGTGGAGTAGAATTTCATAGAAGCAGTCTAGCAGAATTATCTATGTTTTTCTATTAGTTGTTCGAAGGTAACTCGGAAAAATATTGCCCTTTTATAGTTTGATCTTCGATAACCTCTTTATGACTGAAGGGCGAAAGGGTAGGTTTTACTTTATAAAAAGCTATCTGTTCCAAAAGCATTCTTTCTGTTATTATATCATTATGAGTGAAAGAGTTTTGAAGCGCGGGCTTGTCATGGAAGGCGGAGCGATGCGCGGAATGTTTACTGCCGGCGTTATTGATGTTTTCATGGAGAATGGTGTCAGCTTCGACGGTGCCATAGGAGTCTCGGCTGGAGCTAGCTTCGGCTGCAATTTCAAGTCAGGTCAGATAGGCCGTGTCATCCGCTATAACAAGCGTTTCTGTCATGATTGGCGCTACTGTTCTGTCCGCTCCCTTCTGCTTACTGGTGATTTGTACGGTGCGGATTTTTGCTACAATCAGATTCCCAACACCCTTGATGTATATGATGTGGAGACCTACCGCTCCAATCCCCTGGAATTCTATTGTGTCGCTTCTGATTGTGTAACTGGAAAACCTGTATACAAAAAGCTTGAGACCTGTGATGCTCACGATTTCGTATGGATGAGGGCCAGTGCCTCTATGCCCCTTGCCAGCCGTGTGGTCGAGGTGGACGGCTACCAGCTTCTTGACGGTGGTATAACAGATTCTATTCCCCTGTCATATTTTGAGAGTATAGGCTATAACCGTAATGTGGTGGTACTGACCCAGCCCCGGGGCTTCAAGAAGCAGGCTTCTGGTCTTATGCCCCTTATGAAGCTTGCTCTCCATAAGTACCCGGCCCTTGTGCAGGCTATGGCTGACAGGCCTGTGTCATACAACCGCCAGACTGAGGAGGTTTTCTCCAAGGCTGACAGAGGTGAGATTCTGGTCATTTGTCCTGAAGCACCTCTTGGAATAAGCCGCACGGAGCATAATCCTGCCAAGCTTCAAAGAGTCTATGATGAAGGCCGGCGCATTACCATATCCCGGCTTGAGGAAATAAGAGCTTTTCTACGATAAAGGAAGGCCTTAGCGCTGGGAGCGGCCGCGAAGCGGGCCACCGGACCGAGTGCTGCTTGAGCTTGCGAAAGCGGCAGGAGGGAGGAGGCTGACCCTGAGGGAACCGCGGACATAGCGGCGGCGCATAGGCGCCGCAAGGCCCTGTAATATTACATTTCCCCCTCTTGATATAAAATCGACATTCTGCTATAAAGTGGATAACTAAGTTATCCAAAGGAAAAAAAGATCTTGAGTGAAGTTTTTGATAGAACCCATAAAAGAATACTTGAAAGTGGAAAAAAGCTTTTCATAGAAAAGGGTTACGAGAGGACTAACCTTAGGGAGCTGTCAAGGGCGGCTGGAGTGACCACAGGCTCCTTCTACAAGCATTTCAAAAGCAAGGAAGAAATATTCTCGGCTTTGGTGGAGCCGGTGTTATCGGGCTTCAATAAGCTTTATAACGAATCCAGCGATGTCTATTACGAGGAGATGGACAGGGAGCACCTGAGCAAGATGTGGGAGCTTTCCTATGATACTGTGGTTCAGTTCATGGATTTTATTTACAGCTATTTTGATGAGTTCAAGCTGCTCCTTCAATGCGCGGACGGAACAAGCTACAGCAACTTTCTGGACGGACTGGTCAAGCAGGAGGTGGAGTCTTCCTATAAGGTCATGGAAATAATGAAATCAAAGGGTCTGAAGGTGAAGGATATCAGGATCGAAGAATTCCATATGCTGATACATTCCTACTATTCCTGCCTTTTTGAGGTTGTGTTTCATGATATGGACAAGGAGCAGGCTCTCTTGTATGTCCGTACAATAGTGGATTTTTTCACCGCGGGCTGGAAAACCATTTTCCTGGGAATATAGGTGATTCTGCTGCGCTGGCTTTTGATGACCGCAATTTAGGCAAGGCGAGCTTTATGCGGTAGTGCGGGCTTTATGGGGCTTTTGTGTCGGAAATGCTGATAGAAGCATTCCGATTTTATTTTTGAAAATAAAGATAACTAAGTTATCCACTTGGCTGTCTATTTTATAATGAGGAGTGATTCATGGAAAAGAATCAAGATCAAAATCAAATCAATACTTTTGCGGAAATTCTCCGTTTCGCGAAGGACAGGAAGGGAAAGTTCGTTTCATCGGTAATTCTTTCCGTCATCGGAGTGCTTTTCGGCATGGTACCTTATTTGAGCGCGGCGAAAATAATAGCCGCCTTCTATAATGAGGAAGCGACCCTCCAGCTTATCCTTACCTGGGGCGGAATTGCAATCCTTGCTTATATACTGAAGGGTATTTTTACTACAAGCTCTACCTGCAGATCCCACGAGGGAGCCTTCGCGGTGATAAAGAATATCAGGGCAGAAGTGATTGCCAAGATGGAAAGGGTTCCTATGGGAGTTATGATCGATACTCCCACCGGTGCTCTTAAGACTCTCGTTGTGGATGTGACCGATAAGATAGAGAAGCCCTTGGCCCATATGCTGCCGGAGATGACTTCCAATATACTTATTCCTCTGATCATGCTGGTAGTTCTTTTTGTCCTTGATTGGCGGCTGGCCCTTACCACTCTTTCCGTGATTCCCATCGGCTTCATCATTTTCTGCGGCCAGATGATAGGCTACAAGGTAAAGTCAAAGCGCTTCGCCGATGCAAACGATGCCATGAACAGCTCCATCATTGAGTATGTCACTGGAATAGAGGTCATAAAAGCCTTCAATCAGTCTGCTTCCTCCTATGGAAAATATACAAAAGCTACTAAAAACTTCAGGGATACCACCCTTGACTGGTGGAAGGGCTGCTGGTTCTTCTCAGCCTTCGGCAACACAATTATTTCCTCCACTCTGCTGGTTACTCTCCCTGTGGGTGCCTTTCTTTTTATGAAAGGTCAGATTGATTTCGCCACCTTCATAACCTGTGTGACCATCGCCTTTGGTATCGTAGGTCCTATTCTTTTGGCCAGCTCCTATGCGGAGAGCTTCACTTCTGTAGCTTTGGCCGTGAAGCAGATACGCAGCTTCCTTGATCAGGATGAGCTTATAAGGCCGGAGCAAAGAGTGGAATTCTCTAACAATCAGTTCAGCTTCAAGGATGTAAAGTTCGGTTACGGGGAAAAGGAGATTCTTCACGGAATCAATCTTGAGACTGTTCCTAAGGGTGTTACTGCTATCGTGGGACCCAGCGGCGGCGGAAAATCCACCATAGCTAAGCTCATGGCCGGCTTCTGGGATATTAACTCCGGCAGCCTTACTTATGGCGGTCAGCCTATGTCCAAAATCCCCATTGAGCAGATGATTGCTGAGATTTCCTATGTGGCCCAGGATAATTATCTTTTTGACCGGACCATCATGGAGAATATCAGGATGGGAAGGCCTGAGGCCAGCGATGAGGAGGTCATTGAGACTGCCAAGGCTGCCGGCTGCCACGATTTTATAATGAATCTTGATAAGGGCTACCAGACCATGGTTGGTGATGCGGGTGGTAAGCTTTCCGGCGGAGAGCGCCAGAGAATCACCATTGCCCGTGCTATGATGAAGAAGGCCTCCGTTGTCATTCTGGACGAGGCTACGGCTTATGCTGACCCGGAGAATGAGGCTTTGGTGCAGCAGTCCATCAACAAGCTGGTAGCTGGTAAAACCCTGATAGTGATTGCCCATAGGCTTTCCACCATAAAAAATGCGGACAAAATAGTCGTGGTGGAGGATGGTAACATTATTGCTGAAGGTAAGCAGGATGAGCTTCTGCAGTCTTGTCCTTTGTATAAGAAGATGTGGGAGAACCACATGGCTGCGGCTGTGGTAGCATAAGGAGGTAGTTAAAAATGTTTGAGACTATAAAAAGAATTTACGGACTTTGTGGTTCATATAAAAAACAGCTTGTCTGGGGTATTGTTTTATCCTGTATCTATTCAGTCTTTCAGTGCTTCGAGGTGGTGGCCATACTCAATGTGCTTACCCACATCACCGCTCTTTCCCAGGAGGTGATCCTAAACAGCTTCTACATCCTGCTCAGCGGAACCCTGGGGGCCTGTATTTGTAAGTATCTTATCTCCAGGACTATGACTGCCAACGGTTACAAGATTTTCTGCGAGAAGCGTATAAATATTGGTGACCAGCTTAAGCATGCTCCTATGGGCTATTTCAATGACCAGAACCTGGGACGGATTTCCACAGCCTTGTCTACCAGCTTCGGGGAGCTGGAGGGCTTCTCCATGATGGCTGTGGAGAATATAGTCCGGGGAATCATCTCCTCTGCCTGTATCATAATCTTCATGTTCTGCTTCAACTGGGTTCTTGGTCTTATCTCCATTGTGGGGCTTCTTGTATCCTCCTTGATGCTGAAATTTATCAGGAAGAGTTCAGCTCAGGCTATTCCCCGCAGGGAAAAGGCCAAGGAAAACATGATATCCAAGGTAATCGAGTATATCCGGGGAATCTCCGTGGTCAAATGCTTCGGTGGCAAGCCTGTCAATGATGTGGATGCGGCCCTTTGCGAGACCCGTGATGCCTTTATCTTCCTGGAGATGAAGTCTACCAAGGGAGTCTACACTCAGAAGGCCCTGCTGGATGTTTTCGGAGGAATCCTCCTTCTTGTGGCTGCTCTTTTTATGTATTACGGCTATTTTAATTTCGGCATGGGTGTCATGTTCATCATCTCAAGCTTTCTGGCTTATTCCCAGCTTGGCATTATGAGTAACGGAGCCTTCCTTCTGAATGTTATAGATAACTCCTTGAACGAGATAGACAAGGTCCTGGATATTCCTATCATGAAAGAGGGGAATGAGAAGATTACTGATGATGACACCATTGAGCTTAAGAACGTCTCCTTCGGTTACGATTCCAGAAAGATCATAGACAATGTAAGCTTCAAGATTCCTAAGAATACCTCCACTGCTATCGTGGGATATTCCGGTTCAGGAAAAACGACCCTTTGTAACCTGATTGCCCGCTTCTGGGACGTGGATGAGGGAGAGATCCTGCTGGGTGGAAAAAACATCAAGTCCTACAAGGCAGATGACCTTCTGGGACAGATGAGTATGGTCTTCCAGAATGTCTACCTTTTCAACGACACCATAGCCAACAATATCAAGTTCGGAAATCCGGATGCCAGTCAGGACCAGGTGGAGGCCGCCGCTAAAAAGGCCTGCTGTCATGACTTTATCATGGCTCTGCCTGACGGATATGAGACTGTAATAGGGGAGGGAGGTGCTACCCTTTCCGGTGGTGAGCGCCAGCGTATTTCCATTGCCAGGGCTATTCTGAAGGATGCTCCCATAGTCATTCTTGATGAGGCTACCTCCAGCGTCGATCCTGAGAATGAATTTGAGCTTCTGCAGGCTATAAATGCCCTGAAGGAAAACAAGACCCTTATCTCTATAGCACACAGAATGACCACCGTAAAAAATGCAGACCAGATAATAGTGCTTGATAATGGCCATGTGGCTCAGATAGGAACCCACGACCAGCTTATAAAGCAGGAGGGAATCTACAAGCGCTTCCTGACTGTGCGTGAGCAGTCTGTGGGCTGGAGTTTGTAATATTGAACTTGAGCTGGGACAGGGCAGCTCTTTGGCCTTGTCCCTGGCAAGCCTCTGCCCTGCTTCCTTTTGTGGCTTTTTGTAGCCTTTGTGTTTTTTTTGTAGCCTTTTGGGGCTGTCCCTGGAAAATTGTCTTTTAAGCTAAATAAAGCGCCCGGTCACGCTGTCCTTTGATTTTTTGATTTCTTCCGGGCTGCCGGTGGCGATGATTTTTCCGCCGTCGTCCCCGCCCCCTGGTCCCATGTCGATTATGTAGTCGGCATTGCGGATCAGGTCTAAGTCGTGTTCAATGACGATCACGCTTGCACCATTCTCTATAAGCGTCTGGAAAACAGAAATAAGAGTCTGCACGTCCAGAGGGTGAAGACCGATTGTCGGTTCATCAAAAACAAAAACTGAGTCGGACTGAAGGCGGCCCATTTCGCTGGCAAGCTTTAAGCGCTGGGCTTCTCCGCCCGAAAGGCTCGGAGTTTCTTCGCCCAGGGTAAGGTAGCCTAGTCCCAGATTTTTAAGCACCTCAAGCTTTGGTGCAACGTTTTTCATATCCCGGCAAAAATCAATTGCAGTGTTTATGTCCATATCCATAAGCTGAGGGAGGGATGCTTCCTGTCCGGCTTTGTTTTTTACCTTGATAGAGCCGGCAATTTTTGAATAACGGGAGCCGCGGCATTCAGGACAAGGAATGTCCACATCCGGTAAAAACTGAACGTCAAGGCTTATGCTGCCTGTTCCATCGCAAACCGGACAGCGAAGGTTTCCTGTGTTGTAAGAAAAGTCTCCGGCATTATAGCCCTTTCCCTTTGCGGCCTGACTTCGGGAAAAAAGCTTCCTGAGCTCATCGTGAACATTTGCGTAGGTTGCCACAGTTGAACGCACATTTATTCCGATTGGACTTGCATCAATAAGCTTAACATGCTCAATGCCTGGTGCCTGAACATTAATAACGTGGTCCGGCAGCCTTGTCTTGTTTGTAAGGGCTTCCAGAGCGGGCACAAGACTTTCCAGAATCATTGTGGTTTTACCGGAGCCGGAAACTCCTGTTATTACTGTAAGGCGGCCCTTTGGGATTTTTACTTCGAGCGGCTTTACTGTATGAATGCCTGAGGTTTTCATGGTGATCTGGCCAAGGTCAAAAAGCTGATTCTCAGGGCAGATTTTTCTTGAGAGGGTCTGGGCTTTACCAGAAAGGAAGGGGCCGATTTTTGAAAGCTGGTTATTCTTAATATCTTCTATGCTGCCCTGGGCAAGAAGCCTTCCGCCCTTTGAGCCGGCCTCTGGTCCCATTTCTAGCAGCCAGTCGGCTTCCTTTAAAATCTGAGTGTCGTGGTCTACAAGAAGCACTGTGTTTCCGTCGGCGACCAGATCGTGCATAACTCCGTTCAGGCCCACAATGTTAGAAGGGTGCAGGCCTATGGAAGGCTCGTCCAGCACATATAAAACTCCGGTGGTTCTGTTGCGGACGGCGCGGGCCAGCTGCATTCTCTGCCGCTCTCCAGTAGAAAGAGTTGTAGAAGCCCTGTCTAAGGAAAGATAAGAAAGACCTAAATCAATAAGGCGCTTTGCAACATTTCGGAAGGATTCGCAGATGCTTTCTGCCATAGGACGCATTTCTTCCGGCAGGGAAGCAGGAACTCCCTCCACCCATTGGCATAAATCCTTCAGGGTCATTTTGCAGGCCTGGTCTAAAGAAATGCCCCTGAGCTTTGGAGCGCGGGCAGCTTCTGAAAGTCTTGTTCCTACGCATTCAGAGCAGACCTCTTCCTTCAAAAACTTTTCTACCCTCTTCATGCCCTTTTCGTCCTTTACTTTATTCAAGGCATTGAGGACTGTGGCAGTGGCACTGTAATAGGTAAAGTCCATTTCACCGGCACTTACGCTTTCTGTATTTTTTGCCCGGTAGAAAATATGCTTTTTTACCATTGGGCCGTCATAGACAATTTCCTTTTCTTTTTCTGTAAGGTCTTTAAATGGCACGTCAGTACGGACACCCATGGCCCGGCAGACATCGGTCATAAGAGACCACATAAGACTGTTCCAGGGTGCAACCGCTCCCTGGTCAATTGTAAGATTTTCGTCCGGGATTAAGGTGGCGCGGTCTACTGTTCTGACCATGCCGGTTCCGCCACAGCACTTGCAGGCTCCCTGGCTGTTAAAGGCGAGCTCCTCTGCGGAAGGGGCGTAAAAGTGTTCGCCGCATTCAGGGCAAACCAGCTCCTGACCTGCAGCAACGGCAAGGCTTGGAGGGAGGTAGTGGCCATTGGGACAGCGGTGATTTGCCAGTCTTGAATACAAAAGTCGGATGCTGTTCAAAAGCTCGCTGCCGGTTCCAAAGGTAGAGCGGATTCCTCCGGCTCCAGGTCTCTGATGCAGGGCCAGGGCGGCCGGAACATAAAGCACTTCATCAACATCGGCCTTGGCGGCTTGGGTCATACGCCGTCTGGTATAAGTAGAAAGGGCTTCCAGATATCTTCGTGAGCCTTCTGCATAAAGAACTCCAAGAGCAAGGGAAGATTTCCCTGAGCCGGAAACTCCTGCGACTGCAACAATCTTGTTCAGAGGCAGCTCAACATCAATGTTTTTAAGATTGTGGACACGGGCGCCACGGATAATCATTTTATCTGGAGATGTAGTATTCATATGGCTATCCCCAATATAATGCATTTGCGGAGAATTTGCTATCGTAATGACTGGAGTCTATCTTACTACTCTGTTACTGGCAGCCAGACCTTCATCTGGTTCGGTCCCCTGTTTCCCCAGGAATAGTAAGGTACAAGCTTTATCTCTTCCGCAGCTTTCTCAGGACAGCTGGTAAAGTAAAGGCTCTTGCCCTCATCCTTTTGCAGGAATCTGAAGCCGCTTACCCTTAAGGCTGTTACCCCCTCCGGCAAGGTGGAATCCTTTTCTGCAAGCACCTGGGGAAGGGCCCCCTGCTCAAGCTTCAAGGAAACTAAATCCATTTTGTTGTCTTTTCCTTCGGCGCAGTAAACAAGAGGGCCTCTGCAAATGCAAGCCTGACCGGAAAGCCGGGGAATCTTATTTGAAGGCCATATGTAATAGGGGCTTCCGTCCAGCTCAAGGGAGATAACATCTCCTTCCTCTATTGTTATATAGGCATAGCCCTTTTCTATATCCGCGGAAATCTCTTCCTTGTTTTTTAGGATTCTATTCTTTTTACTCCAGGAGGGGAGGCGGACAGCAAGCTTTAAGTCCTTGCCAGCCTTAAGAATTTCATATTCCACCTTGAAATCATAGGGATATTCAGTCTTACATCTGATTTGGCTGCCGTTTGCAAAACTGACTGTTCCCGCCGCAAAAAGATGACAGAAGACAGAAGACTCATTCTCGCCGTAGGCATATTTTCCGAAGGAGGAGATCAAGCGGGCAGTGTTGGGCGGGCAGCAGGCACAGGCGTACCAGGTGGGTCTTTCCGGTAAATCGTGAAGCTGGGTGGGGGAGGTGCCTGAAATACCGGGAATCACCTCCAGAGGATTCACATAGAAGAATCTTTTTCCGTCCTGCTGCATGCCGGCAAGAACAGTGTTGTAAAAGGCTCTTTCCATAATGTCTGAGTATTCAGAATCCACATCCATCTCAAGCATTCTGGAGGCAAAAAACATAAGGCCGATGGAGGCGCAGGTCTCACAATAGGCTGTGTCGCCTGGTAAATCATAGTCTACGCTGAAGGCTTCTCCCAGAACAGTAGAGCCTATTCCCCCGGTTACATACATTCTCTTACGGGTTATGCTTTCCCAAAGGGTGCGGCAGGCTTTTTTCAGTGAGAGTGACTCTGCCGAATCATCCTCTGAGGCGGCGTCAGCCATTCCTGTGTAAAGATAGACCGCCCTTACAGCATGTCCTGCCGCATCAGTCTGCTCTAAGACAGGCTTGTCTGCCTGATTGTATGCGGGATTTTTCCCGTCACTTCCCCAGACTGTCCAGCCTCTGTTTTTGCATTCCTTTTCATAATAGGCCGGATCCACTCCCCGGACCTTTATGAAATGGCGGGCAAGCTCCAGGCATTTTTTCTCACCTGTCAGACGGTACATTTTCATAAGGGCCAGCTCCACTTCAGGGTGTCCGGGATAACCGTCTTTAATTTTGCTGTCTTTGCCAAGGAAAACTTCGTAGATGCAATTCACATTTTTCAGCATGACCTCAAGGAGCTTATTCTTGCCTGTGGCCTCAGCATAGGCAACAGCCGCCTCCATCATATGACCTGCGCAGTAAAGCTCGTGGGCTTCGCAAAGATTGGTCCATCTTTTTTCCTGATCCTTAATGGTAAAATAAGTATCAAGATAACCGTCCTTGTCCTGAGCCGCAGCGATTATATCAATCAGCTTGTCACAGGTAGCTTCCAGCTCCTTATCGGGGAAAATGGCCAGTGAGAAGGCGGCCGCTTCCAGCCATTTTGCTGCGTCGCTGTCCTGGAAGACCATTCCGTAAAAGCCGTCGTCTGCTCCCTTTCCGGCCAGTACATTGCCAGCGTTTATAAAGTTTTTGATGACATGGCTTTTCTCTGTGTTTCCCTCTGCCTTGTCATTCAGGACTGCATACTGATAGGGGATAACCACTTTCTTTATCAATTCCTGGTAGTGCTTGATAAAGCCTGCTTCAGGCTTGAAGGCTTTTTGACTTATCTGCTGTTGAACTTTCATATTTACTCCTCTTTATCCGCTGTACGCAGCTTTTATATATATTCAATATTATCTTATAATATGCTATAATAAATGGACTTTTACCCCTTTTATATGGATTTTTATCTTGCATCAGGTTATTTTTTCTAATAAGAAGCTTCCTCTCCTTTTGGAAACCGGATTCTACCAGGCTTCAAGTCCTTTTTTTCATGTTAACAGGACAGCGGAATTCCATGATCTGATTTTTGTCACCCAGGGAGTAATCTTTGTTACGGAGGATGGCCAAGATTACGCGGTCCGTCCCGGGGAGCTTTTGTTCTTGAAAGCCGGAGTGAATCATTGGGGCCGTTATGAGATTCCAAGGGGAACCATATGGTATTATGTGCATTTCCTGCTTGATCAGAAGGTCCAGGATGATGACGCTGGAAGTAAGAATTACAGACTTCTTCCCAAAAGGATGCAGGGGCTTGCTGACTCTGCCCTAGAAAAGGAGCTTGCCCAAATAGTCCAGAGCTTTCATCAGAGTGATGAAGAAATCCTCTGGCAGATAAATACAGACTTCTGGTGTTTTTTGAATCATCTTACCCAATGGGGGAAAAAGAGAAAGCAGATTACCCTGTCAGATAAGATTTGTGATTTCCTTTCAAAAAAGGATGGCGAGCCCTTCGATTCTTCCCTTCTGGAAAAGGAGTTCTGCCTGAGCTACAAAAGACTTGCAGCGGTTTTCAAATGCCAGAAAAACCAGACCATGCAGGAATTCCACACCTCAGTGAGGATTCAAAAGGCAATAAGATTATTGAGGACCTCCCTCTTGAATATCTCTGAGATAGCGGACAAATGCGGTTATGAGGACTCTCTTTATTTCAGCCGGGTTTTCAAAAAGGTCACTGGCAAAAGTCCTTCGGAATTCAGAAGGCTTCCAGAGGGGTATTGATATCGGCATCAAAGGGAAATTGACTTTAATTTGCATATAGCTTTTATTATTAGTATATAATACAAGAATGGATTCAAAGATGGACGCAAAACCAAAAGCAAACTACAAGAAAACGCTGAGAGCCTGTTACCTTGGCTTTATCACTCAAGCAATCGCCGCAAACTTTGCACCCCTGCTTTTTTTGAAGCTGCACAATGATTATCAGATTCCCCTGGGGCTCATTGCCCTTATTCCAACTGCCTTCTTTTTTACCCAGCTGCTGGTGGATATTTTCTGCGCCCACTTTGTGGATAGAATCGGCTACAGAGTCTGTATTGTGGCCTCTGAAATCTTTGCTGCCCTGGGACTTATATGTCTTGCCCTTTTACCAGAGCTTCTGCCTTCTCCTTATGCTGGCATTATGATCAGCGTTGTGCTTTATGCGATCGGCAGCGGCTTGATTGAAGTCCTCTGCTCTCCCATTGTAGAGGCCTGTCCCTTTGAGAATAAGGAAGCAACCATGAGTCTGCTCCATAGCTTTTATTGCTGGGGCTGGCTTGGAGTGACCCTGATTTCCAGCCTGCTTTTTACTTTCATTGGAATAGATAACTGGAGGTATGTGGCTGTCTTCTGGTCAATCATCCCCCTCTATAACATCTATAACTTTGCCACCTGTCCTATTGAAAAGCTTGTTGATTCAGGCAAGGGCATGTCAATCCTTCAATTGTTCAAGACACCCCTCTTCTGGATTGCCGTCGTGCTCATGGTCTGTTCAGGAGCCAGCGAGCTTGCTATGGCTCAGTGGGCCTCTGCCTTCGTTGAGTCTGGACTTGGCTTTTCCAAGACTGTTTGCGATTTGGTTGGTCCCTGTCTTTTTGCCGTAACTATGGGTATTGCCCGGGTCTTTTACGGAAAATTCGGAGAGAAGGTTGAGCTTACAAAATTCATGATTGCTTCGGGCATTCTCTGCCTTATCTGCTATGGTCTGGCCTCACTTTCCCATAATCCAATAGTGGCCTTGATCGGCTGTATTATGTGCGGTTTTTCTGTCGCCATCATGTGGCCTGGAACCTTAAGCATATCTTCCAAGAAGATTCCCAGGGGAGGAACAGCCATGTTCGCCCTGCTTGCCATGGCGGGTGATTTAGGCGGATCAATAGGGCCTAGCCTTGTGGGAATGCTTTCACAGAAGGCCGGAGACAAGCTTCAGCATGGACTTATGTTCGGAGCAATCTTCCCGCTTATTTTGATTGTTTTTCTTATCCTTCTGAAATTTGTCAGGGAAAAAAATAAGGCCACAGACAAGAAGCTCCCCACGAGTATGGATTCCCCATTTTAGCTATTCCGGCTGAGGGGTGAGCCTGAAAGCTTTCTATTTTACAACTTGGTAGCGCAGTCGGATGAAGGAATCCTCCAGTTTCTTACATTCAATGAGCTTCAGTACTCCCAGTTTGGATAAGTCCTCTTCCCTTTCAATGGCATCTCCGTCTATCAGGGTAGAAGTGCTTTTTCCCCCTATCAGAAGAGGAGCCACGACTATATCCACATAGTCAAAAAGCTTTTCTCTTAAGAATAAGCCGTTTACCGTCCCTCCTGATTGAATGGTGATTCTTTCACAGCCATATTCTTTTTTCAGTATTGCCAAGGCCCCTGATAAATCTAAATTCTCCTGGTATATCAAATGTAAATTATCTTCTTTGACATTAAAGGCAGGATGCTCTTTATTTTGGGTTATAAGTACAAATTCCTTGGAACGGGCACAGAAATATCTTACCCCGTGTTCGGTCAGGTGGGTATTATCAAGTAAGACAAAGGATACAGGAGTCTTTGAAGGCATGGCCGCCCTGTTCACCCCCATTTTTTCCTGAACTCTTCCTGTATTGAAGGACCACAAGTCTGTCGTTTGTTCTATCTCATAGTATTGGTGCAGGCCTTCTTTTACTCCATCGATTTTAGGGAAATCCTTGTCAGCATCGAGTGCGTCACTGGCTCCGGGGCTGATTTTTCCGTCTAGGGACATAAGCATGAATAGGGTTGTTATCGGTTTATCCATATTATCCTCAAATGAATACGTATTCCTTTATCCTGCGGAAGGCTTCCTCCAGGCGTGTCTTTGGGGATGCCAGATTGAGCCGGATATGGCAAGGGCCTTCGAAGAGCCTGCCGTCCTGCCAGCCCACGCCCACATTCCAGCCAGCTTTGATGACTTCACCTATGGTGCGTCCGCTTTTCTTGCAGTAGCCGGAGCAATCCAGGAAGAGCATATAGGTTCCCTCTGACATAGCGCAGCTTACGCCCTCCACGTTTTTTCCGATGTATTCACAGGCCCAGCGGGCATTGTCCTCAAGAACCTGCAGGAGCTCTGCCAGCCATTCATGGCCTTCCTCACTGTAGGCACCTACAAGAGCATGCATGGACAGCACGTTCATCTCGTTGTAATGGGTTTTTGCGCCATGCCTGGTGATTGCCTTCCTCAGCTTGTCGTTGTAGATGATATGATAGCTTCCCACCAGCCCTGCCAGGTTGAAGGTCTTGCTGGGTGCGTAGGCTGCCGCCACATGCTCCCGGGCCCATTGGTTAACGCACTGGGTAGGGGTATGCTTATGTCCTTTGAAAACCAGATCCGCCCAGATCTCATCGCTTAGCACGGTTACGTCATTGTCCTGGAAGACCTTCATGGCTTTCTCAAGCTCAGGTCTGGTCCATACTCTTCCGCTGGGATTGTGGGGTGAGCAGAAAATTACTGTTTTTATATTGAAGTCTTTGATTTTTCTGTCCATGTCAGCATAGTCCATACGCCAGACTCCGTTTTCGTCCCGGACCAGAGGGCTGTATACAGAATGCCTGCCCAGCCCCTCCACATCCTCCTTGAAGCCCACATATACCGGGCTGTGGAGCAGAATGTGATCTCCGGGCTTTGTAAGCACTTGAACGGCACTGGACAAAAAGCCGTGTACCCCGTTCTCGTAGCCGATATGCTCCCGGCTTAGCCCTTCATGAAAGCCGTCCTGCTTTCGCCAGTCTATTATGGACTGATAATACTCGTCCGAGTAGTTGTAGTAACCGAAGAGGGGATGCTCCGCTCTCTTTATGATGCGCTGGGTTATGGCGGGGCAGGTGGGGAAATTCATGTCCGCTACCCACATGGGGATAAAGTCAAAGCCTTCCTTGGGCTGCTCCGGTTCCATGCCCCATTTAATCTTGCCCACGGAATCGTAGGCTGAGGCATCCTTGCCCTTTCTGTCGATGATGGTGGTGAAATCGTATTTCATATTATGCGTCCGACCGGGAATACTGGTTCTTCATCTGATTGCTGGCATCGAAAAGAACCTTATCAAGGGTGTCCGCAGTTTCAGTCTTAAGCATTTCCGCAATCTCCTTGTTGGCCTCTTCCTGCTTACTTATAGCTTCTGCCCTGTCCTTTATCTTCCTGAGCTCTGCGTCATATTTCTTAAGGAGTGCGTATCCCTTTGAAAGAACTGACTCTGTATAACGCTCTATATGGAACTGGTTCTTGCCATGGGCGGCATCGGTAAGTGCCGCTATCAGGCGGCTGTTCCAGTAGAAATTATCTGTGGAGACGGCGGCTGTGGTGTTCTTGAGATAGTCAGGCGTGTCTTCGATATTCCCATAGAAGGGACACATGGTGTTGAAGGCATTTGACCCGTAAGAAATCCATTCTATTGCCCGGGCGAACTCTGGGGCATCGTTCCTCAGCTGGATAAGGGCCATGAAATCATTCCTGTTGATTCCGATGGAGCGGAAGGCTCCGCTCATATCCTTATTCCCATAAGCCAGGTATGGGTCGAAGGGGGTTCCCTGAAAGTGGGATGAAAGGGCATACTTAATATCATCGGGAGTGATTTTTTTCTCAGGCACAAGGCACCAGGGAAGATTGTCCGACAGGGGGCCGAAGTCTGCATCCGGGCCGTCCCATTTGTATGTGCGGGGATTAAGATAACGGAGCATGTACCAGGCCCGGGGAGTGTTGTAGACATGATCTGCGTCGTCATGGCTTCCGAAGGCAGAACGGGCGCTGAATTTATCATTAAGGCTGAGGTCAAGATGATTGTCCTTTATAAAGCTCATAAGATCACTGGAGCAAAGATGCTCCTTCCGGGGGCCGAAAGCGTCCTTCAGGTCAAAATCCTCTATTCCCTGCTGGTTGGGCATGACCACATAGGCATCGTCCGGCACCTTCTTTGCTATCCAGTGATGGCCTCCGATGGTCTCCAGCCACCAGATTTCGTCAGTGTCCGAGAAGGCGATTCCGTTCATCTCATAGGTGCCGTATTTCTCAAGCAGCTGGCCCAGACGTAAGACCCCCTCTCTTGCAGAGCGGATATAGGGCAGGACCAGAAGGACTATATCCTCCTCTCCGATTCCCCCTGGAATCTCAGCTTTTCCGTCTTTTTCCTTTACAAGCTCCACCAGGGGGTCTGCCCCCAGCACTCTAGGATTCGAGGTTATGGTCTCTGTGGCTGTCATTCCCACATTGGCGGCATTTACCCCCGCTGCGGCCCATATTCCTTTGCCCTCGATTACGTTTGGCATAGAGGTGTATCTCATGGGATTATCTGGAAGCTCTATCTCTACATGGGATAGCACTGATTTATAAAGTCTCGGCTGATCTTTCGGCTGAGTAACGACAAACTTCTTTGGTGTGAAGTGTCCGGAAGGTGAATCGTCATTGCGGGCAATCATGGTGGAACCATCATAAGAAGCATTTTTACCTACTAATATTGTTGTACATGACATAGTTTTATCTCCATTTTTCTCAGTATTGAGATTAAAAAAGCTTTATTAACAGAGTCATGTTACCACAAAGTTAGCAAAAGCTAAAGCATAGGTTTATCCGCTATCAGCTTTCAGTTGGGGATGTAAGTTTGTTGACATATACTACTGTATATTTTATCATTATATTTGTAGATAAATTTATTGGTAAATATGGAGGTAAGCATGCCCAACCCGAATTATGATAATGTGACAGCTGCGAAGCTTCTTAATGCCTTTGTACCCATCAGCCGACTGAACAAGGGAGAGGCTGGTAAAATCATAGAGGAAGTAAAAAAAGAAGGAATTCGTGTAATCGTTAAGAATAATGTTCCTGAATGTGTGATAATCAACGTGGAGGAATACGACCGCTTTGTGGCTCTTGCTTCACGTACAATAAGAATTGACCAAACTGAGGAAGAAGAAGAGAAGCGTAAGGCTTTTATTCAGAGAATCCGACAGAATGTGGCGGAGCCTGTTTCTGCAGTAGCAGATCGTAAGACTGTAATGGATCAAATAGGTCCACTGGGTATTGATGAGGAAGCTGTAAATGAATTGAGGAGGCTGGGATGATTTTGATAGACACCAATGTCATGATAGATTATTTTCGTTCCAGAGATTCAGAACTGGCTGCGAAAATCGATTCTCTTCAGGTAGGACTTTGTGGTGTCGTTCGTACGGAACTGATTCATGGGGCACGCACGGAAGAAGAGGTGGATGACTATTTATACGCTTTCAAGACTTTTGATTATCTCATTACTGATGATTACGATTGGGATTGTACAGGCTTTATGCTGCAGACTCTCCGTTCAAGAGGCCTGCAGATTCCTCTTGCTGACGCAATGATTGCTTTGACCGCGATAAAATATGACATTCCTCTTTGGACCTATGACCATCATTTTAAGTTTATCCAAGGCTGTTATCCGGAGCTGAAGCTTTACGATAATACCGCTCATGCCGACTGATATTGGAGCTTTCCAGGGATACTGCTGAAACTTTTCCCAACAATCTGCTATACTGAAGGCATGAAGATTCTCCTTGTTTCGGTAAATGCCTCTTATATGCATACAAACATTGCCATCCGTGACCTGAAAAACTATGCGGACCAACATTTTAAGGATAAGGCAGACAGGCCTGTGATTGAGCTTGCGGAATACACGATCAATCAGCCTGTGGGTGAGGTTTTAAGGGGAATCGCTTTTACTGGCGCGGACTGGGTTTTGTTTTCCACTTACATTTGGAATGCAGAGTATGTGTGCAAGCTCCTGCCGGAGATAAAGAAGCTCCTGCCTGGTTGTATTCTGGGTGCCGGTGGTCCAGAGTTCGGCTATGGGGCGGAAAAATATCTGACCAATATTCCTGACCTGGATTTTATCTTTTTCGGGGAAGGGGAGCTTACCTTTACGGAGCTTTTGGAAAAAGGCTGGAAGCTTGAGAGGTTAGGCGGGCCTTCTTCTGATTCTAGAAAACTTGCCGGATTAAAAGAAATAAAAGGCCTCTATTACAGAGAGGAGAACGGCAAGGTGGTTTTCAGCGGAAGCAGGGCCTGTATAGAGAAGCTGGATGATATTCCCTTTCCTTACCCAGAGATGCTGGAGGGGCAGGCTGATCCGGATCATAAAATCTATTATTACGAATCAAGCCGGGGCTGTCCTTTCGGCTGTTCCTACTGCCTTTCTTCTGTAGATAAGGGAGTAAGATTCAAAAGCCTTGAGAGAACCTGCCAGGAGCTTCAAATATTCCTGGACAATAAGATAAAGCTTGTGAAATTCGTGGACCGCACCTACAACCTTAATGAAGGGCATTATCTGAAAATCTGGGAGTATATTCTGACTCATCATAATGGCAAAACCATGTTTCATTTTGAGATTGAGGCGGAATATCTTTCCTATAAAGCCCTGGCCTTTTTACAGAAGATTCCTGAGGGAGTGATGCAGTTTGAGATGGGGGTCCAGTCCGCCAACAAAAAGACTCTGGCCGCTATCAACCGTTCCACCAATGTGGAGGAGCTGGCAAGAAAAATAAGGCTCATTCCCCGTACCATCCACCAGCATCTTGATTTGATTGCGGGGCTTCCCTATGAGAATCTGGAAAGCTTCGGTCACAGCTATGATTTTGTCATGGCCCTGCGCCCCGATGCCCTGCAGCTGGGCTTTTTGAAAATCCTGAACGGAACCTTGATGGAAAAGTATGCCCGGGAAAATGGCTGGAAGTGGATGGAGACTCCTGTTTACGAAACCTTCTCCACTCCCTACATGTCCTTTAATGATATAGCCTTTCTGAAGGATATGGAGATTATTACGGATGCCTATTGGAACAAGGGCAGCTTCTCCTACACCATGAATTATATTTCCAGACTTACAAGTCCCTGGGCCTTTCTCTGCGGATTATTGGAATACGGCCGCAAGGCTTATGCTTTTTCTCAGGCAAGGAAGGAGGCCTACTGGTACCAGCTTCTTTATGACTACATAAGTCAGGAAAAGAATGCCGCTTTGGATAAGACTCTGGATACAGGGCTGATTTATGACTTGCTCCGTTACGATTTTGTGAGGGCCGGCAAAAAAGGAAACTTCCCGGCCTGGTACAAGCACAATTATGACAAGGACAAGCACAGAAAAATGCTGGAAGAGAAGGGCCTCTTGGAGAATTCAAGGATAGCCTTTTCCATAACTGAGTATGAGGAATTTGACTATGATGTCCAGGCTGAGAAGCCGGAGGAGAGCAGGGGGCATTGGGAAAAGCTGATAAAGTACAGATGAGACAAAGCTCCATCTGTAAAAAAAGTAGTCTTAAATGTTTTTGGAAATAAGGACCTGGATATCTACAAGGGAATTTTGGGAATAAAATGATAATTCAGACAGGACAAAGAACAGACATTCCGGCTTTTTACTCGCAATGGCTTTTGAACCGCCTTAAGGAAGGCTATGTCATGGTTCGTAATCCTTATTATCCGGAGTCTGTTTCCCGCTACCAGCTTAATCCAGAGCTTGTAGATTTGATTACCTTCTGCACAAAAAATCCCCTGCCGGTTTTGCAGAATGCTGAGCTTATGAGTGAGCTTTCAAAATACAGGCAGTGGTGGTATGTTACGCTGACTCCTTACGGCCGGGAGATTGAACCCAACGTTCCGGAAAAAGCCGTAGTTGCCGACGGAATAATTCAGCTGGGAAAAATCCTTGGGCCCGACTCTGTTGGCTGGCGTTACGACCCGATTTTTATTTCAGGAAAATATACGGTGCCTTATCATTTGCGAGCCTTTGAAAATATTGCAAAAAGACTTTGCGGTTACACAAAGACTGCCGTCATCAGCTTTATAGATTTGTTTCCTAAGGTAAGGCGGAACTTTCCTCAGGCTCGGGAGGTTACAAAAGAAGAGCGGCTGGCCTTGGGAAAAGCCTTTGTAGAAATAGCGGGAAAATACGGAATGACTCTGCGCCCTTGTGCCGAAGGTCAGGAGCTTGCCCAGTTCGGCGCGGACTGCTCTGGCTGTCAGACGATAGAAGTTTTGGAAAAAGCAGCGGGCGTCAAATTCAAAATCCCGAAGAAAAATCCCGCCCGCAAGGAATGCTCCTGCTTTTTGAACGGGGATATCGGTGCCTACAATTCCTGTGGCCACCTCTGCAAGTATTGTTACGCAAACGCAAATCCCCAGGCGGTTAGGGAAAACATGAAGGCCCATAACCCCGACTCTCCCCTTTTAATCGGGGAATTGAGGCTGGAGGACAAGGTTTTTAACACAGCTCAGAAGAGCTGGGTGGTGAATTAACTACTGAATTTCAATTATAAATTTATTTCCATCCTCATAGAAAACAAATGATTCTAAATCGAAGAAAGCAGCTTTACGGCTGTCGAACATTTTACCTTTTGGTTAGCTGGACTAGTAGCATACCATTCAAATCCTCTGTTTATAGGTTTTTCGAATGTAACCTTACTTCCATTTTCTTCATTAAGATAGAATTTAATCCAGGAATCTTTAGTGTTGTTATCCCAGTTCAGATTGTTGCAAAGGGTAATATAATGTCCATTTACATAAATTATTGATGACTGTCCATCTGCAGGTTTTGGAAAAGATAATTTAATTTCCGCAGCAAACATTGATGTACAGAATAATAATCCTGCACAAATTAATACTATAAGTTTTTTCATAAAATCCTCCATTTTTTTTCAAATTATTTCTTGATAAATTATAATCAGCAAAAGGATTTGAGGAAAAACTATGTACACACAAAAAAGATTGAGCATCGATAATAAAGAAGCTATCAAAGAAGTTTTCACCGGAGTTTTTACAAAGGCGCCCTGGTACAGCGGCACAGAATATATCATCAATGAGCTATGCATAAGAAAAGAAAGACAAGGCAGCGGAGCCGACACTTTTTTTATCCACGAAATTGAAAAGGCAATAAAGGAGCTGGGGCTCAAGCAGATTTTTCTTTTGACGGATTCTCAAAATAAATATAATACTAAAGTTATTTCTTGTGATTTTATTAATGTATAATATAATTCTGATATGTATTTTTTCTGTTAAAATGCATTTAGGGAGAGTTAATGAACGTAGATTTGACAGCCTTTTATCAAATATCCAATGCTTTGGCTGAACATTATGACAGTATGTATTATGTTGATATTGAAACTGGACAATTTGTTGAATTTGTATCATCAAAGTTAATTTCAGATTATAAGCATAAGAATAGTGGAAAAAATTTTTTTTCCCTAACTAGAAAAATTATTAAAGACATTGTTCATCCAGAAGATGTAGAAAAAATTCTTCAAATTCATGATAAAGAATCAGTTCTTTCCTGCCTTTCCCAAAAAAAATCATATTCTTTTCCAATCCGACTTCTTATAAATAAAAAAATAGTACATGTTCGTCATGTTTTAATAAAATGTGAAGATAAGGAACATGTCTTGTTCTGTATTGAAAATATAGAAAGTGAGTATCAGGAAAAAATTGAACAAAAGAAAACCCTTCTATCTGCAGAACGAATGGCTCGTCAGGATGAATTAACAGGTGTTAAAAATAAAAACGCATTTGCAGAACATTCAAAAATGATAGATAAGAAAATCATGTCTGGCAAGGTTAATTTAAAATTTGCTATCGTGATATGTGATATTAATAATCTTAAATATATGAATGATACTCGAGGTCATAGTTTTGGAGATGAAGCTATAAAAACTACAAGTCGCATGATTTGTGATGTTTTTAAGCATAGTCCTGTTTTTCGAATCGGAGGAGATGAATTTGTTGTCTTTTTATCAAATCAGGATTATGAAAATCGTGATAGTCTTTTGCAAACACTTAAAGAGCATTCAAATGATAATAAAAGAACTCGTACAGGACCTGTAGTTGCATGTGGAATGTCAGACTATGAAGAAGACAAGGATAAAGAAGTAATTGATGTTTTTAAGCGTGCAGATGCTCTTATGTATGAAAACAAAAACATGATTAAAGGTTTGCTCTCTAGTGCAAAAGGTGCTAAAAAAATTATTCAAAATACCACACCTATAACACCTGAAAGAAAAATAATATTGGACGGTTTATTTGGTTCTTTATTGACAGTCGCAGGTGGTGGTTATGTATATCTTGATGATATGAAATATGATTTTTCCAGATGGGCAATTTCTCTTGTAAATGATTTTGGTCTTGAAAATGTTTATATGTATGCTGCGGAAAAGGTATGGGAAAAATACATTCATCCTGATGATTTAAGCCGATATAAGGAAATAATTGGTAAAATTTTATCTGGAACGGACGAAGTTCCTTCCCTGGAGTATCGTGTCAGAAAACCTGATGGAAAATATATTCTTGTAACCTTCAGGGGCTTTGTTTTGAATGATATTTATGGAAATCCAGATTATTTTGGTGGGGTGATTATACCTAAATAAGGAGCACTTT